>VMTF01000105.1 GCA_013791705.1 Sphingomonadales bacterium
GAGGTTGGAACCGACTTCATCCGCCGTATTCGCGACAACCGCCTGAAGCTCGCCATATCCGAGCCTTGCTGCAGTATCTTCGGCACGACACTCTCATGGTTCGAGAATTGCCGTAGTCCGGAGGTCTGTAACTGACGAACACGCTTTTGAAGGACTGACTGAAAATACTGTATTTAGTGCATCGCAAAAGGCTTCATGGAGATAAACGATGATCAGAATTTTATTGCCTATGATAACCTATCCTGACGGAAATTCTGCACGTATTGCCACTCATGCCGCTAACATCGCAAAGACGCTGAATGCTCGAATCGATGCATTTGTTCTGACCGCCTCCTTCCCCAATGTTTCAAACGCGCTGGGCGAATTGCTAGTCGACATTCCCGCTCTTCTCGCCGAGGTCCGCGCTCAAGGGCGTGATCGCAGCAGGAATTTGCTTGAAGAATTAATGGCGCGAACTTCGAAACTCGGGATTGCAGTAACTTCTGAGGAGGTTTCGTGCCACCCTGCCATGTTCGGCGAAAAGGTTGCGGAGCGCGCTCGATATGCCGATCTGGTGGTTTGCGCACTCAACAAGCAGGACGAGGCGCTGAAAGACACTGCGATCGCTGCCGTCTTCGGCAGTGGGAAACCTGTGCTTTTGGTTCCGGAAGAAGGGGATCTCGGTGAATTCAGCAAGGTGATGATTGCTTGGGACGGTAGCCGTGTCGCGGCGCGAGCGGTAGCGGATGCCATCCCTTTTCTTGTCCAGGCGAAGCAGGTGGTGATCGCCGAGGTAGCAGACGAAAAGTTACTTCCCGATCGAAAGGCTTCGGAAAGGCTTCTTAAATATCTCACCGAACGCGACGTCAACGCAACTACAGTTACGCTCGATCTGGCAGGTCGTTCAATTTCTGAATGCCTCCAATCAGAAGCGATTGCCTTGCACATTGAACTATTGGTTATGGGAGGATTTGGGCATTCTCGAATCCGGGATTTCATTATTGGTGGCGCTACTAAAGGAATTATTGCAGATATACAGATTCCCACTTTAATGTCTCATTAGCGCGGATTCTGATCAGTCAGGGAGTATCCACAAAAGCTCAAGTAGTTGGACGCCTCGAAAAACCTCTGGCGTGTAGCGGCCTGAACTGATTCACTTCGTCGGAATGTGGCGGAGGCGATGATGGCAGGACAGGCCGGTTTCTTTGACCTTTCGGACCGGTACGAGGCGTTGAGCGCAGCGGGCGATCCGCTGGAGCGCCTGGCGGCGGTTGTGGATTTCGAGGTTTTCCGCGGGCCGTTGGTTGCGGCGCTTCGCCGCAGTGGTCGCGGCAAGGGCGGCAGGCCGCCATTCGACCCGGTGCTGATGTTCAAGATCCTGGTGCTTCAGGCGCTCTACTCGCTGTCGGACGAAGCCACCGAATTCCAGATCAAGGACCGCCTGTCGTTCCAGCGGTTCCTGGATCTGGGCCTCGACGGCACCGTGCCGGACGCGACGACGGTTTGGCTGTTCCGCGAGCGCCTGGTGCAGGCCAAGGCGATCGACAAGCTCTTCGCCCGCTTCGACGCCGCACTCAAGGATCGCGGCTATCTCGCGATGGGCGGGCAAATCATCGACGCCACGGTGGTGCCGGCGCCCAAGCAGCGCAACACCGAAGCCGAGAAGGCCGCCATCAAGGAAGGGCGCGTCCCCGAAGAGTGGAAGCCGGCGAAGGCGCGACAAAAGGACCGCGATGCGCGCTGGTCGATCAAGTACAGCAAGGCCAAGGTCCGCGAGGGCGCCGATCCCAAGGCCGCGAAGCCCGTTGATCTGGCCATCCCGATGTTCGGCTACAAGAACCATATCGGCATCGACAAGGCCCACGGCCTGATCCGCACCTGGGGTGCCAGCGCCGCCAACGCCCATGACGGGGCGCGGCTGCCGGACCTGATCAGCAAGGGCAACAGGTCGCGTCCGTCAACGTGGTGTAATTTCGGCGGTGGCCTTGGGTCATCGTCATGCGGCCTTTGCGGTAATGTGTAGGGGCTGATTTTCCTCCTCGATCATGGATTGGTTGAGTTCGGCCATGCCTTCGATCTGCATGTAGCGGTGCTGGAGCTGCCACTCGTCATTCTGTTCGAGGAGCACGGCGCCGACGAGACGGACGATGCTGTCCTCGTTGGGGAAGATGCCGACGACATCGGCGCGTCGCTTGACCTGCTTGTTCAGCCGCTCGAGCGGATTGGTCGAGTGTAACTTCGTGCGGTGCTGGGTGGGGAAGCCGGTGTAGGCGAGCACGTCGGTTTCGGCCTCGTCCATGCAGGCGCCGAGCTTGGGCCAACGGGTGCGCAACTGGTCGGCGACCTGTCGCCAGACCTGCGTTGCGCTTTTCTGATCGGGCTGCAGGAAGACCTGGCGGATCGCGGCGGCGACGACAGTGTTCTGGCCCTTGGGCACGTAGGACAGCGCGTTCCTCATGAAGTGGACGCGGCAGCGCTGCCAGGTGGCGCCCATGACGCGGGTTATAGCGCCCTTGAGGCCCTCATGGGCATCGGAGATGACCAGCTTCACGCCCGTGAGGCCGCGCCGGACAAGGTCCTTCAGGAAGTCGGACCAGAAGACCTCGGCTTCCGAAGGCCCGATATGCAAGCCGACGATCTCGCGCCGGCCCTCGGTGTTGACGGCCATGGCGATTATTGCGGCAACGCTGATGATCCGCCCGCCCTCGCGCACCTTGAGATAGGTGGCATCGAGCCAGAGGTACGGCCAGTCGCCGGTCAGCGGGCGCTTCAGGAAGGCCTGGACGCGCTCGTCGATGTCCTTGCACAGCTTGGAGACCGTGGACTTCGAGATGCCGGTCATGCCCATGGCCTGGACCAGTTCGTCGACCCGGCGGGTGCTGACGCCGCCGATCCACGCTTCCTGGATGACGGCGACCAGCGCCTTCTCCACCATTTTGCGCGGCTCCAGGAAGCCGGGGAAGTAGGAGCCGGTTCGCAGCTTGGGGATCTTGAGATTGAGAGTGCCGACCCGGGTGTCCAGCGAGCGGTCGCGATAGCCGTTGCGCCAGGTGGCGCGCTCCCCGCTGCGCTCGTGTCGGCCCGCGCCGATCAGCCCGTCAACATCGGCCTCCATGATCAGTTGCAGCACGCTCTCGGCGATGGTGCGTAAAAAATCCGGTTGGCCGCCCTTCGCAGCCAGCTCTTCGATCAGTAATCTGTCCTCGGTCATCGGGAACTCCTCTTCGTCACGGTTGAAGTGTGCAAACTCCACCATAACGATGAGCCCGGTGGCCACCAGCGATGCCGCATTCCGGGGTGGGGCATGCCCCACCCCGGAATACACCATCGCCTACACCGGAAATTACACCACGAGCGCGGACGCTAGCGGGCAACACCGGCTCGGGCGTCTGGGCGGATACCGCCTATCGGTCGAAGAAGAACGAGGCGTTCCTCGCCGCCGGCATGTTCAAGAGCCGTATCCATCAGAGGCGCAAGCCGAGGCGGCCGATGCCCGAGCGGATCGCGAGGGCCAATACCCGGCGATCCAAAATCCGCGCCCAGGTCGAGCATGTGTTCGCAGGGCAAAAGCACCGCATGGGCCTCGTCGTCCGCACCATCGGCATCGCCCGCGCCACGATCAAGATCGGCATGGCCAACCTGGCCTATAACTTCCAGCGCCTCGTCTGGCTCGAGGGGCGAACTGCGCCCGCTTGACGTAAAAACCAGCGTTTGCGGTCGGTCCCGCCACGGAAATCAGCGGATCAGCACCCGAAACCGGGGCTCACCATCCTCTCGTGCGCCTTCACGCCAATATCATGCCAAAATTAGGCGGTTCTTCGAGGTGTACACCTCGAAGAACCGCCTAATTTTGGCATGATATTGGCGTGAAGGCGCACGAGA
>VMTF01000015.1 GCA_013791705.1 Sphingomonadales bacterium
AACAAAATCGCGGCAGTGCTGGCGCGGGCCGGCTCCACATTAACCTGCGGAGAACTGGACGATCGTGCGGCGGCGCGCGCCAGAATTCTCAGGTCCAGTTTGTCCGAAGGCGACCGGGTCGCGATCCTGCTGGAAAACCGGCTCGATTATTTCGTCGCGACCTGGGCCGCGCGCCGTTCCGGGCTGCGCTATGTGCCGATCAACTGGCACCTGCTGCCACACGAGACGGCCTATATCGTGGACAATTCGGATGCCCGCGTGCTGATTTCCAGCGAGCAATTGCGCGAGGTGGCCGAATACACGGCAGCCAACAGCCCGAACCTTTTGTCATGCTACTCCGTCGATGGCTCGTTCGGCCCGTTCCAGGCCATTCGAGACTGCCCGCCCGCTCCACCGATCGAGGAGATGGAGGGCGTTCCGATGTTCTATTCCTCGGGCACCACCGGGGCGCCGAAAGGCATCCTCAATGCGCTGCCCAACGAACCGCTCGGCCAAGCCGGCCTTGCCGAGCAACTCATGATCAACGCCTTCGGGATCGGACGCGATTCCGTGTACCTCTCGCCGGGCCCGCTCTATCATGCGGCCCCGCTTCTGTGGACGACCGGGACGCAGTGCCTTGGCGGAACCAGCGTCGTCGTGCCTGACTTCGACGCTGAAGAAGTCCTCGCGACTATCGAGCGCTATCGCGTGACCCACGCCCAGTTCGTGCCGACCCACTTCGTGCGGATGCTCAAGCTGCCTGAAGCGGTGCGCGCGCGTTATGATCTTTCCAGCCTCAAAGTAGCGATCCATGCCGCCGCGCCCTGCCCGCCCGAGGTCAAGCAGCGAATGCTCGACTGGCTGGGCCCGATCGTCGAGGAATATTACGGCGCGAGCGAAGGTGGCTTTGCCAACGTCAACGCCCGGGAATGGCGCGAACGCCCCGGAACTGTGGGGAAATCGAAGATGGGGCCGGTCCACATCCTCGATGATGACGGCAACGAGTTGCCGGCAGGCGAAATCGGAACAATCTTCTTCGAGGACTGTCCTGCTTTCGAGTTCCACAAGGAGCCCGAAAAGACACGCGAGCATATCAACCCGCGCGGCTGGATGGCGCCCGGCGATCTCGGCTACGTCGACGACGACGGGTACCTCTACCTGGCCGATCGCAAGGGCAACATGATCATCTCGGGCGGCGTCAACATCTACCCGCAAGAAGCGGAAAACGTTCTGACGATGCATCCCGCAGTTGCGGATGTGGCGGTTATTGGCGTGCCGAACCCCGATTTCGGCGAGGAGGTTAAGGCGGTCGTCGTGCTGGCCCAGGGCATGTCGGCATCGCCCGAACTTGCGCAGCAGCTACAAAGCTACTGCCGGGAGCAACTGGCCGCCTACAAGTGTCCGCGCAGCGTCGACTTTGTCGATGAAGTGCCGCGGATGCCCAGCGGCAAGCTTCGCAAACATGAACTGGTCAAACGCTACCGCACCAGCGCATGAGTTCCCGGGACGAGCCCCTTGCCGCTTTCAGTACAGCACAACCGACCGCACACTCTCACCCGTGCGCATCATTTCTACGCCGTGATTGATCTCGTCCAGCGTCAATCGGTGTGAGACAACCTCATCCAGGCTGAATTCGCCCGCCAGATACATGTCCACGAACCGGGCAACGTCCTGTCGCTTCGCGCCGCCCATCATCGAGCCTGTCCACGTCCGGCCGGTAAGCAGTTTGGTCGGCAAAGTGCTGACTGACTGTCCTTCCGGGACGACTCCCACACACATTGCCACGCCCCACGCCGGATGGCACATCTCGAGCGCCTGTTCCGCGAGCTTCGCGTTGCCCACGCAGTCGAATGCGTAATCCACCCCCATGCCGGTCAGTCCGATTACGTGCTCGGCGACGTTCTCGATCTCCCAGGGATTGATGAAATCGGTAGCGCCGCACGAACGGGCGACCGCTTCCTTCGCCGGGTTGGTATCGATCGCAAAGATCCGCCCGGCGCCGGCGATCCGCGCGCCCTGCATGGTGCTGAGGCCCACGCCCCCCGCTCCGAACACGGCCACGCTGGAACCGGGCGTGATTTTCGCCCGGATCAGCGCCGAACCGAGTCCCGTGGTAACTCCACAGGCGATGCAGCAGGTGTGATCGGGACGAGCATGCTGCGGCACTTTCACGATGCAGTCTGCCGCAACGACAGTATGCTCGGCAAATGTTCCAAGTTCCATGAAACAGCGCATCGGTGCGCCGTCGAGAGAAAATGGCGTGCGGGCGGAATTGCGCCGCGCGCCATATTCAACACACAGGTTCGTCCGTCCCGAAGTGCAATAAACGCACACACCGCAGTCCGGAACGAGATAGGGGATCACGTGATCGCCAAGGGCAAAACCGCTCACGCCTTCGCCCAGTGCGATAATTTCGCCCAGGCCCTCGTGTCCGGGAATAAACGGAAAGTCCTGCGACATCTTGCCTTCCAGCAAGTGAAGGTCGCTATGGCACAAGCCACTGGCCAGCATCTTCAGCATGACCTGCCCGGGGCCTGGCTCGGCCAGATCAACTTCCATAACCCGCATCGGCTCATTCAGGGCAAAGGCAACGGCAGCGCGGGTTTTCATGTTTCTGTGGTCCTCTTTCCGGCAACGCAGCAGTCCGAGACCGTTCGGACGGCCCTGAGATGGGTAGCTTGCTCGTCGCCGCTCCCGCAAGCCGCTATAACAGACGCGCTGAAATGCCAAAGCGGCATCGCCAGCGAGGAAACGGTTACCGCCACCGCTCTCTGCGATGATGCAGAATATGTCCGGCCTTTCAGCGAAGCGACGTTGCAAGGGGGTGCGATTGGCCGCACTACTTCTTCTTGCCGACACTGAAGAACCGATGCCGTTTGGAAGAAATTTGGAACACGAACCAACCGATCAGCCTGACAAGCCCGTTGCAACCGTGCCGGACAGGGCCTCGCTTACGGTGAAACTGCTTCTGGCGGGTGCCGTGGTGCTGACCGCACTGATCGCTTTGCCGTTCCTTCCGGCGCTGGTCTGGGCGCTTGCCCTGTGCGTTCTGGTTTACCCGATCGAGGCGCGGCTGAGGCGATCACTGGCCCTCCCCTGGCTCTCGGTCAGCATTGTCGTGGTTGCGACCGGCGTCATTATTGTCGTGCCGTTCCTGTTGATCGGCAGTGTGCTGCTGTCTGAGGCGTTGAACGGCTTCGACTTGCTCGAACAACTTCTCTCGAGCGATCGCTGGCGCAAGATCGGCGTCGACTACCCCGCGATAACCCCCGCAGTGGAATGGACCGCGCGGCATTTCGAGCCGTCGCAATTGCTGCGCGGAATTGCTGATCGATTGGGAAGCTGGAGCGCCGGGCTCATCCAGGATTCGCTGCTCGGCATCCTTACGCTGCTGATGACTTTCTATTTCCTGTTCTATTTCCTGCGCGACCGCCGGCGAATCCTCGGCTCCGCGCGATTGCTGGTGCCGCTTGAGCCCGGCGAGTTCGATGCGCTTGCCGAAACGGTATCGCGCACGATCTACGCGTCCGTGTACGGAACAATCGCAGTCGCCGCACTCCAGGGCCTGCTCGCCGGGCTGATGTTCTGGTGGCTCGGCCTGCCGTCGCCCGTATTCTGGGGGGTGATCATGGGCCTGCTTGCGATCGTTCCGTTCCTGGGCGCATTCGTCGTCTGGGTGCCGGTAGCGATCGTTCTGGCGATCAACGGACATCTCGGCTCTGCCGCCATCCTGACGGCCTGGGGGCTCATCGTCGTAGGCCTGATCGACAACGTGGCCTATCCGATCCTGGTCGGGAAACAACTGGCCATGCATTCCATGGTCTCGTTCATTGCCATTGTCGGCGGGCTGTTACTGTTCGGAACTTACGGGATTGTCCTAGGTCCGATCGTCGTCGCAAGCGCCGTGTGCCTGCTGCAGATCCGGCGCGAGCGCGACCTTCGCGGCCAGCAAGACTCCGAACAGGTCGTGACATGATGGCTGCCGGAGCTAATGCGCAGCACTGATCCGCGAGCATCGGGCGCTTTCTGTCGGTGTCCGGCAAGAACTGAAGCTCGCGATCACCACAGCAAGCAGAGGTTTGACGAAGCAGGATGTTGAAAATTCGGCGTATCGCCATCGATACTCACCCCGAGAACACCGCGTTCCTGCTGCGCAAGGGCAATGGCTATTCGGCCGAGCAATTTCAGGCCCTGCGCAAGATCAGGATTGCCGGCGCTGATGCCTCGATTCTGGCGACGCTTGCCATCGCCGACGATCTGGAACTGCTGGGGCCGGGAGAAATCGGCCTGGGCGAGCAGGCCTTCCGGCGCCTTGGCCTGCCGGAAGGTGCCGAAGTGTCGATCGCACAAGCGCAACCGCCGCAAAGTCTGGAATATGTCCGGCGCAAGATCGATGGCGACACGCTTGATGATACGGAAATTCGGGCAATCATCGGCGACATCGCGTGCTATCGCTACTCGCCGATGGAAATCGGTGCGTTTCTGGTGGCTTGCGCCGGCTTCATGTCGACGCAGGAAACGCTGGCACTGACCCGAACCATGGCCGAGATCGGCAGTCAGTTGAAGTGGACTTCACCGGTGGTGGTCGACAAGCATTGCATTGGCGGCATTCCGGGCAATCGCACATCGATGATCGTGGTGCCGATCGTCGCTGCCCACGGCCTTATCATGCCCAAGACCTCCTCACGGGCAATCACCTCGCCCTCCGGCACGGCCGATACGATGGAAGTGCTGGCAAATGTCGATCTCTCGGAGGCGGAACTGCAGGCCGTGGTCGAGCAGGAAAATGCGGTTCTGGCCTGGGGCGGGCGGGTAAACCTCTCTCCGGCGGACGATGTGCTGATATCCGTGGAGCGGCCCTTGCGGATCGACACGTTCGAACAGATGGTCGCTTCGATTCTGTCGAAAAAGCTGGCTGCCGGCTCCACCCATCTTGTCATCGACATTCCCGTCGGGCCGAGCGCCAAGGTGCGTTCGGAACGGGAAGCAATCCGACTCCGCAAGTTGTTCGAATATATCGCGCACCGGCTTGGCTTGACCCTCGACGTTGTCATGACCGACGGATCGCAGCCCGTCGGGCGCGGGATCGGGCCGGTGCTCGAGGCCCGCGACGTGATGGCGGTGCTGCGCAACAATGACGACGCTCCCGCCGACCTGCGTGAGCGCGCGCTTATGCTGGCCGGGCGCGTGCTGGAATTCGATCCTGAACTCAAAGGCGGTGCCGGCTATGCGCGCGCGATGGAATTGCTGGGCTCAGGCCAGGCACTGGCGGCAATGGAGCGGCTGATCGCCAAGCAGGGGAAGCGGGAAACGCCGCTCGAACCAGGGTCGTTCCAGCACCACATAGGTTCCCCCGTCAATGGTACGATCGCGGCCATCGATTGCCACGTCATCGCGCGCATTGCCCGCCTTGCCGGGGCGCCAATGGACAAGGGCGCGGGGATCGATCTGCTCCACAAGGTGGGCGAACGGGTCCGTCGAGGCGAGGCGCTCTACCGGATTCACGCGGAATCGCAGGCAGGCCTCGCCTTCGCCCGCGAACTTGCGGAGGAAACCTCCGGATACACGGTCGCGCCATGAGCATCGCCGTCTTCGGATTCGAGGAAAGCGCACGGCAGGCCAAGGCTCTGGCGCAAAGCCTCAACGCCGCGTTCGAGCCGATCACCGTGCGGTCGTTTCCCGATGGGGAAAGCCTGGTCCGCGTAACCGGCTCGGCCAGCCTCGCCCTGCTGTATCGCTCGCTCGATCAACCCAATGCCAAGCTGGTCGAAGTTCTGCTGGCGGCGGCGGCCTTGCGGGATAACGGTGCGGCGCAGGTCGTTCTGATCGCGCCCTATCTGGCCTATATGAGGCAGGATATGGCCTTCAACCCGGGCGAAGCCATCAGCCAGCGGGTGATCGGCGAACTCGTGTCAGCTCATTTCGATGGATTGGTGACCGTCGATCCGCACCTTCACCGGGTCGCCAGCCTGAGCGAGGTTTTTCCTGGTATCACGGCGCTTGACGTTTCCGGCGCGCCGGCGCTCGCCGCAGCTCTGGCGGGGCGATTGCAGCCCGATACCATACTGGTCGGACCGGATAGCGAGTCCCGCCCCTGGGTCGAAAGTATCGCGAGGCCACCAGGGCTCGATGTGCTTGTCGGCGAAAAGCAGCGCTTCGGAGACCGCGACGTGACACTGGTGGTGCCCGGTATCGACGCGGTCCGCGGACGGCCTGCGGTTCTGGTCGATGACATGATTTCGAGCGGGACGACGCTGATTGCCTGCGCCGGCTTGCTGCGGAACGCGGGCGCGACGAGCATCACCGCGCTTGCCACGCACTGCCTCGCCAGCGACAGTGACCTCGCCCGCCTCAAGGAAAACGGCATCAGCGAAGTGATCGCGGCGGACAGCGTGCCCGGCCCTGTGGCGACCATCTCGCTGGCGCCAGTGCTCGCGCAGGCCATTGCGGGACAGTGCTGGACCGAAGCCAGGAGGGCGTAGGCGAAACCTGACGCCCGTGCAGATTAGTCGATGCCAATCGGCTTGGTCACCGAGCGACTGAGGCCGAAGCTGGGCATCGCCATGCTGTGCTTGCCAACGCCGCCGGCAACGAACAGCAGATAGTCCTCCGCCTTTTCGACCAGGCCAACGAAAGGGTCTGCCTCGGATGCCTCGAACGGCGCCATCGCATCGAAATTGTCCCGGCCGATCGCCAGCAACTCTGAGCGCCGATTGCCTGCGTGCGCGAACAGATGCTCCTGAATATCTGCAATCCCGAGCCCATCACGCGCGATCGTTTCGGCGTGTTCGGGACCGATGCAGATCGCGACTTCTCCCCGCCCAAGATAGGAATTGTTGTGACCGACGGTGGAGACCGCGTGGGCGAAGGTCCGCAATATGCCGGCGCCGTCCTCGCTGGTGTGATTGTTGATTTCATGCGGGGCCTCGCTCGCATGGACCGTCACGGTGCTGACATCGGGTGCGAAACCGCGCCGCACATGGAGCGGCTGCCACGGCGATGCGAGTTCGTTCTCCGCCAGGCAAAAGCTGAACTTGGCAGGAGTTCCGTGCGTGGCGCGATCGCCTTTGCCGGGCGTTCCGCCCGCGATGTTGACCAGGATCAGCCGGATTGCCCGGCCGATCGTGGCATTGGCGCGCCACCCCTGCCCCATGCAATTGTAGCCCGAATTGATCCGCAGCCGTTCGGCCGCCGGACCATTGACCACCAGCATCGGCGTGACCGGGTGCGTGGTCGCGTTGATGCCGTAGAGATTGAATTCATACTCCACCATCGCCTCGACGGCGGCGACCAGCACCGACAGGTACTCCGGGCGGCATCCGGCCATAACAGCGTTTACGGCAATCTTCTCGATAGTGGCCTGCCCGTAAGCTGGCCCCATCGTCCCGAGCGACTGTGCCGAATCCCGCCGAATTCCTTCCAGCATCCGGGCCACCCGGTCAGGCGTCGGCGGGATCACTGGCAACCCGTCAGTCACGCCCAGTTGGTAAAGTGCCTCGTTGGCCTCCTCGAAATCGAGCGAGGCCGGAAGTGCAAGAAAGCGCTCGCCCTGCGCAGCGGCGGCAGAGGTCATAGCTGGCACACCATTTCCGAGCGGGTAAACTTGTCGCTCTCATCGATGAAGCGATCGGTGTATTCGGATTCGAGAACTTCGGCCTCGGTCGTGAGCACGCGGAGAACCTGCGCAATCATCGCCTCGGCACGTTTGCGGACTTCCTCCGCCGGAACGTCGCCCATCGGGTGCGGCACTGTCACGATCGGCAGACCGGGCAGGCCGAGCGCAATCGCTTCGTGTTGGCCGAGCACGACAAACGCATCGCTGTTGACCGTGGCGGTCGGAACGCCGCGCTTCTCAAGCGTTACGCCGTCAAAGATGCACCACGAGGCGCACGAGCCACAGTCGCCATAGGCGTTGATGACTGCGGCGCAACTCTCGGCGAGTTCGTCCAGCATCGCGTCCGGCGCGGCGGGCGAGGAACTGACCTTGCGGCGCGAGATCACCACAACCACCCCATGTTCGCGGATCAGGATTTCGCCGACCGTCTTGAGCAGGATATCCGCATTCTTCTTGGTATTGGCGAGCAGGCCGATCGTGGGCCCGCGCAGTGTTCCAAGACGCGGTGCGATTGGCCCACGCTCGACGTTGCGAGCACCGACCGGGTTCATCAGAAATTCCGCGTTCTGGTTGAGCGCTGGCATCGGCGTCCTCCATCAGCTTTCCGCCGGACATTTCCGGCATCCGATGCTCAGGTATGATCCAGGCGGCATCGCCCGGCCAATATCGATATTTGATCTATCGATAAGAATAATTTATCGTTCTGTCATGGATTTGCGGAAGATGCGCTACTTTCTGGCCATTGCGGACCAGTTGAACTTCCATCGCGCGGCAGAAAAACTCAACGTATCGCAGCCAGCCTTATCCCAATGCGTCAAAGCCCTGGAAGCGGAGCTTGGCGCGCAACTCCTTGATCGGTCCTCGCGCGGAGTAGCCCTTACGGAATCCGGAGCGGTCTTCGCGCGCGGCGCGCGACAGGTTCTGCGCGAAGCCGAGTTCGCCGTCGCCAGCACCCGGCTGGCCGATCGCGGCGAACGTGGGAGTCTGACGATCGCGTTCAACGAAGTCGGCGGGCAACAACCGGTTGTCGGCCAAAGCCTTGCCCTGTTCCGGGCGGCATTCCCGAACGTGACTGTCCGCCTTGCTGAAATGGGCGAGGCCGCACAGCACGAAGCATTGCGAAGTGGCGCAATTGATGCCGGTTTCCATTTCCGGCTTCCTGCCAGGCATTCCGGCCTGGCCGCGCGCGTGCTGGACACGCAGCAATTCATGCTGGTGGTTCCCGAAACGCACGCGCTGGCTAAGTGCCCCAAGGTTCACCTGGCCGACCTGACCGATCAACCGATGATCATGCTTCGCCGCGACGTCAATGCGGATACCAACGACGGAATCCGGCAGGCGTTCGAACAGCAACACGCCATGCCGCAAGTCGTGCTCGAGGCGTCGAGCGACGCGGCCATGCTTACGCTGGTCACGGCCGGGCTTGGCCTCGCCATCGTCATGGGGGCCCAGCGGCGCGGCGGCTGGGACGGGCTAGCGCTGCGCCCCATCGAAGGACTCTCGCTCGCCAAGGAATTCGTGCTGGCCTGGCAACCGGACAACCGCTCGTCTGCGCTGGTGAAGTTCATCGCATTGATCGAACAGCCGGTTGATCCCGGGTAATTGATCGCCTGGTCAGTGTGGCCTGCCTCCGCCGCCGATCAAGCCGTGGCCGCGCGCCGCGCCGACGCTGCGCCCACATGGTAAGGCAGCATCCGGTTGCGGTTCAACGCCACGATCTCATCGAAGAACTCGAGAACCGCCGCGATCCGCGGCAGGCCGCGCTGTTCCGAATTCACGACGAGCCAATAGCTGCGGGGGACCACGATCTGATCGGGCAGGATCGGGACCAGTTGCGGGTCGCGCGAGGCCTCGAATATGTGCAACAGGCCCACTCCCAGTCCGCTCGCCACCGCGTTGTGCTGCGCAACGATTGAACTCGACCGAAAGACGATATTCGCATTCGGAACGATCTGTTCGAGCGCGCGCAGTTGCGGAATTCCCACCAGATCATCAATGTAGCTGACGAACGCATGGCGCTGGAGATCGCCGGTCTGCCGAACCTGCCCTGCCCGCTCCAGATATTTGGCTGAACCAAACAGGCCGAGCCCGTAATCGACCAGCTTGCGGGCATGGAAGCGGCCGCGCGGAGGCCGCGCGAGCATGACCCCGATATCGGCTTCCCGGCGCGACAGACTCACGGCCCTGCCTTCCGGAACCAGTTCAAGGCAAATTCCGGGATTGCGCGCGTGCAGCAATGACAAATTGGGTGCGACCAGAAACGATCCGAAGGCTTCCGGGGTAGCCAGGCGCACCGTGCCCGCCGGCCCCGCTTCCACACCGCTCAATTTGAAGTCCGCGGCCATCGCCTCAGCCTCGATGCGCTCGGCATGGGCGAACAGTTCGGAGCCCACCGACGTCAACCTGACGCCGGTCGGCAGCCGGTCGGCCAAACGCACACCCATGGCCTCTTCCAGCCCGGCCAGGCGCCGCACGACCGTACTGTGATCTATGCGCAATGCGCGCGCGGCCGCCGCAATGCCGCCGGCACGGCCGACCGCGACGAAAATCCGCAAGTCGTCCCAGTTCGATATCGGCATTTTCGCACACCCCCGGTGCATTTTATTGCATAGAATGTGCGCCAATACACATGTAGGCCAACGCTGGCAAAAATGCTGGTATGCGTCAGCGAAAAAATTCGTCCGCGAAGCTGAGCGCGGGCCAGGTACACCCGGTTGACTGGGCGGCGAGAACTGGGCGGCGAGAGGGGAAACGATGGTCCGGCATGGCGGGAAAAGTTCAACCGGCGCGAACGCGGCCGGGACAGTAAACGACGGAGCTAGCACATGAGCAACAACCAGACCGCAGCAGGCAACGGCGAGCCGCGCAGTGTCCCGCACTTCCTGAACGGCCACACTGAAGCAGGCTCCGGCAGCCGTTCCGGCGATGTATTCAACCCGAGCTACGGCACTGTCCAGGCGCGGGTCGGGCTGGCAGAGCCCGCCCTGCTCGAACAGGCCGTCGCTCAGGCCAAGGCCGCGCCGCCGGCCTGGGCCGCGCTCAATCCGCAGCGGCGGGCGCGGGTCATGTTCCGCTTCAAGGAACTGATCGAGGCGGAATTGAATTCCCTCGCCGAACTACTCTCGTCCGAGCACGGCAAAGTCGTCGCGGATGCCAAGGGCGACATCCAGCGCGGGCTCGACGTGGTGGAGTTCGTTTGCGGCATACCCCACTTGCTCAAGGGCGAGCACAGCGAGAGCGTCGGCACTGACATCGACGTCTATTCCTTGCGCCAGCCGCTGGGCGTCGTCGCCGGCCTCCCGCCGGTCCATTTGCCCGCAATGATTCCCTTGTGGATGCTGGCGCCCGCGATTGCCTGCGGCAATGCCTTCATCCTCAAACCCTCGGAGCGCACGCCGTCGGTCTCGGTGCGGCTGGCCGAACTGGCCATCGAAGCTGGCCTGCCGGCTGGAATCCTGCAGGTCGTCCATGGCGACAAGGTGATCGTCGATGCGATTCTGGACCATCCCGATGTCAAGGCGGTCAGCTTCGTCGGCTCGTCCGACATCGCGCTCTATGTCTATCAGCGCGGTGCCGGGATGGGTAAGCGCATGCAGTGCATGGGCGGGGCCAAGAACCATGGCATCGTCATGCCCGATGCGGATCTGGACCAGACAGTCGCCGACCTTATCGGCGCGGCATATGGTTCGGCCGGCGACCGCTGCATGGCCTTGCCGGTAGTGACCCCGGTCGGGCACGAGACGGCCGAGCGCCTGCGCGAACGGCTCGTCGCGGCGATCGCCAAGCTGCGCGTGGGCGTGTCGAACGATCCTGACGCCGATTACGGCCCGGTGGTCGGTGCTGCGCACAAGGCCCGGATCGAGGACTACATTCGCATGGGCGTCGACGAAGGCGCCGAACTGGTCGTCGACGGGCGCGGCTTCACGATGCAAGGGCACGAGAACGGCTTCTTCCTCGGGCCGACGCTGTTCGATCACGTGACCCCGACCATGCGCAGCTATCAGGAAGAGATCTTCGGACCGGTGCTGCAAATCGTGCGGGCCGACACCCTCGAAGAAGCCATCGCCCTCCCCAGCAACCACCAATATGGCAACGGCGCGGCGATCTTCACCCGCAACGGCAATGTCGCGCGCGAGTTCGCTGCGCAGGTTCAGGCCGGGATGGTCGGCATCAATGTGCCGATCCCGGTGCCGGTGTCCTATCACAGCTTCGGCGGATGGAAGCGCTCCGCCTTCGGAGACCTCAACCAATACGGAACGGACAGCATCCGCTTCTTCACCAAGACAAAGACGGTAACCCAGCGCTGGGCGACCCACGATGATGTGATCGACCAGAGTTTCGTCATTCCAACCATGCGGTGAAGGCGAGCTACGACAGCACAAAAGGCTGCGTACGACCTTGGCAGAACCGCCCCTTCCCCGATTTTCGCACTGAGAGGCTGCATATGAACCTGGAACTTTCTGGCGATCAGCTTTTGCTGAAGGAGAGCTTCGAGCGGTTGTTCCGAACCGATTCCTCTCCGGCGCGCGTTCGGGCTGCGGAACCTGCCGGATTCGACCAGGATCTCTGGCAAAGCCTGGCTGAGATGGGCGCACTGACCATGCGGGTACCCGAAGCCGATGGCGGCGGCGGGTTCAGCCTGCTGGATGCGCAAATCGTAGCGGAAGAAGCGGGCAAGGCGCTGGCATCCGCGCCGCTGATCGAAGCCATGGTGAGCAATCGCCTGCTGGCCCGGTTGACGGCTGTAACGGATAATCCCGAGATTCGCGCCCTGCTGGACCGCGCGATGCACAAGAATGCGGTCATCACACTGGCGCTGTTCGACGTGGCCGACCGGCCAGAACAGATCATCGCTGGCGGCTCGGCAGCCGAAGTCGTTCTGGCATTGGATGGCGACCGCATTCTGGCATGTGAATCGGGCCGGCAAGAAGATTTCCTTGAAAACCTCGCGGACCTGCCGATCGCGCGCTGGAACCTGACAGAAGGCGCGTTGCTCGCCGAAGGCGAAGCGGCACGCGCCGAATTCGGCGCCGCGCTTGAAGAATGGAAGCTGCTGACGGCAGCCGAACTGAACGGCATGGCACGCCGCACCGTTGAACTGGCCACAGCCTATGCGAGCGAGCGGATCCAGTTCGGCAAACCGATCGGCACGTACCAGGGCATTGCCCACCCGCTGGCCAATCTCATCATGGAAATCGACGGTGGGCAGTTGCTCAACTGGTGGGCGGCCTCGCGCCTCGCCGATGGCGCGTCCGATGCGGGCGCGACCATTTCGATGAGCTTCTGGTGGGCCGCAAAAACAGCCGGACAGGCGGGGGAGCGCGCGCTCCACACCCACGGCGGCTACGGTCTATCGCTGGAATACGATGTGCAACTCTACCATCGCCGGACCAAGGCCCGCGCACTGTTGTTGGGCGATCCCAACGACGAGTTGCTTAATGTCGGGCGCCGTTCATGGCTTGGTGAAACGCCGGCACTGCCCGAAGCCGGAGCCATGCCGCTCGATTTCGGGTTTGGCGACGCTGCAGCCAAGCTTTCGGCCGAAACCGAGGCGTTTTTCCGCGACAACATGACACCGGAACTCGAGGCGAAGGCGCATTTCTCGTTCGAGGGTCACGACTGGGATTTTCACCGCAAGCTTGGCACTGCGCGCCTGTTGTTCCCGTCATGGCCGGAAGAGTTCGGCGGACGCAATGCCGATCCATACGCCGCCGTGTGTTCGGCGGCGGTTTGGGATGAACACAACTGGGGCCGGGTCGGGACCGGGGTGACCGACATGGTCGGCCACATGATCCAGTGGTTCGGCCACCCGGAAACGAAAGCCGAAGTGCTGCCGTTGCTGGCGCGCGGCGAGGCTACCTGCAGCCTCGGCTACAGCGAACCCGGCTCAGGCTCCGACGTCTTCGCGGCGCGGACCCGCGCGGTGCGCGATGGCGAAGAGTGGGTCATCAACGGGCAGAAGATGTTCACCAGCGGGGCCGAACTGGCCAGCTACATCTTCCTGCTGACCCGCACCGATCCCGATGCGCCCAAGCACAAGGGGGTCACCATGTTCCTGGTGCCGATTGACACGCCCGGGATCGAAATCAGGCCGATCTATACGTTCCAGGATGAACGGACGAACACCACCTTCTACGCCGATGTCCGCATCCCCGATCGCTTCCGCATCGGTGAGGTCAATGGCGGAACCGCTGTGCTGGGCTCGGCGCTGCGGCTTGAACAGGGCGGTGGCGGCTATGTTCCGGTTCACGACAAGATGCTCGAACTCGCGGTGAAGTGGGCGCAGCAGACAAAGCGCGCGGGCAAGCCCGCGATCGAGGATACGAGCGTCCTTTCGCGCCTTTCACGAATAGCGGTGCATGGTGTTGTCAGCGACATGCTGTCTCGCCGGAGTTTGTGGACAACCGCCGAAGGCAAACAGGATCTGGCTTACGGACCGATGTCGAAAGTGTTCGCGGTCGAAACCTACAACCAGGACTCCACGGACCTGCTCGACCTGACCGCGCCAGATTCCATCCTCCGCCGCCCGGGTCCGCCCGGACAGATCGAGCGCGATCACCGCCGGTCGACAGCGAGTACGATCTATGCGGGCGCCAGCGAAGTGTTGCGCAGCATGATCGGCGAAAAAGCATTGGGGCTGCCCCGCAGCCGCTGATTGATTACAACACATTTATGAAGGGAAATTGCCCGTGGCTGAAGAGCCTGTCCTGAGAACGGACCGCGAAGGAATTATCGAGCTGGTGCTCAACCGGCCCGACAAGCTCAATGCGCCCAACCAGCGGACGCTCGATATCATCCGAGAATCCCTGGAAGACTTGCGTCTGCGGGACGATTTGCGGGTGATGCTGATCCGCGCCAAGGGGCGGTATTTCTCCGCCGGCGCCGACCTGACCGCGTTCCAGAACTATGCTGACCCCAAGAGCGGCGTGAAGACCCGGAGCTGGTTCCGCCGCGAAATGGGCGGGATGCAGACGCTGTGGCAGGAAATGGAAATGGTCGAAAAGCCGATTGTCGTGGCCCACCATGCCATGTGCGTCGGCGGGGGCCTGGAAATGTCCCTCTCCTGCGATTTTCGCTTGGCGGCGGCCAGCGCGGCATACTGGTTTCCGGAAATGAAAATGGCGATGGTCCCGGCTTCGGGCGGGATCAGCCGCCTAACCCGCCTCTGCGGCATTCACTGGGCCAAGTGGATGGTATTGGCCAACCGCAAGGTGGACGCGCAGCGCGCCCTGACCATGGGCCTGGTGCATGAAGTTTTCCCCGATGAAACCTTTGAAGCGGAGGTCTGGGCGTTCTGCCAGGAACTGGCGGCCTTCCCGCCCGAAGTCACGGCGGTCGCCAAGATGTCGATCGAAATGGCAGCCGACCTGGAATCGGCCAATGCCCGTCAACTGGAGCGCCTGGTCTACTCGTCCCTGATGGCGGGAGAAGAGCACGAGGAGATGAAGCGCCAGCATCATCGCAACATCCTGTCCTCGTCGTCCTGACGATCGCCGGCATGGCCCGGCATCTGGCAGTGTTCGCCTGACCAATGCACTCGGGCGGTTGACCCTGGCATAATGCCTCGGAGAGTTGGCGCCAGCGGACCATACTGGCACGCCGTACTCTCCGAGGCGGGAAATCCCCGCAACTCCGCAGGGCAAGCGCCTTAACGCAAGCTCTCTGTTTACTTAGCTTTTATTGTATTTGCGCCCCTTCGCCCGGCCGCCGGTGAACGTAGTTCCGCTAAAACCGCGGACAGGCGGGGCCTGCTGGCGCCGCCCGCCTGTCCGCCGCGGTCGCGAAACTCCTTGCTGGCCTGACCGCACAAGCCCCAGGGAATGTCTGGATTTGCACAAATTTGCGGTCACCTTGCAGGAAACTGTCAGCATGACGAGCGCCGCAGGATGGCCCCTTCCTCCCCGGATCAGCGACCGATGGCGATTTTAGCACCGATCTGTTGCATCGATCGAGGCGAGAGCTAAAAGATCGCACCACGCTGCTCCAACGCCTTTGCCGCGTCACCAGCAGGCATCAAATCGTTGGACTTGGAGAATAATCATGAGCGATATGGAAGATTTGAAGGCCAAGCTTGACGGAGTTGGCACACGGATCGAAGCAGTCCGCAAAGAATTGAAATTGAAAGAGCTGTTCCACAAGGACCATCAAGCCACCGCTGACGAGCTGGCACAAAGATACAAGATCCTGGCAGATGAACTGAAAAATGAAGTCGACACGCTCGAAACGAAAGGAAGCCACGTCGATGGGCTTGAAAAAGCTGTCCTGACCTGGATGAACAGCCTGAATTTTGATCACTGATGGCTAGCGCCAGCACAGCATGGTGCGAGAGCTTCGTTCTTGCGGTGCGACGGTTCGCGCTTCGGCCCGCCCCTTGATTTTCGCCGCAGCCCTCCGGCACGAACCAAGATCAATCCGCCATGACTGGCTCGCTGCACGATCAATTGGAAACTGCCACCGGATTGTCGAGCGGGCGCGCCGCCTGCAGCGGTTTCTCACACAGCCTTTCACGGTCACGGAATCCTTCACCGGTGTTCCCGGATGCACGGTGGCACTTGCAGATACGATAGCAGGATGTCTCGCCATTCTTGACGGTGATTGCGACGATTGGCAGGAATCCTCGTTATTCATGATCGGGACGCTTGCCGACGCCCGCGCCAAGGAAGCGGCCGCGAATTCGGCAGCAGCGCCATGACTTCGACAATGCAATTGCGCATCGCGACGCCAACCCAGGTGCTGGTGGATTTGGGCGAAGTGAATTCCCTGCGTGCTGCCGATGCAAGTGGCAGCTTCGGCTTGCTGCCCGGCCATGCCAACTTTCTGACCGTTGTGCCGCCATCGGTCGTGCAATGGCACCTGAGTAATGGCACGCTGCGATACTGCGCGGTTCGCAGCGGCGTGCTCGCCATGACAGGAGGCGACCAGATCTCGATTGCATGTCGCCAAGGGGTTCTGGGCGGAGCGCTCGATGCGCTCGACAGCGATGTCCGTTCGGCACGCGAGGCGGAATCCGAGGCGGATCGCCGCGCCCGCGTCGAGCAAATTCGTCTGCATGCGCGCGCGGTTCGCCAACTCATGCCCGCCCTTGTGCCAGGTTCGGGCGTACAATCGCCTCCTGTGCCCGACGAAGAAGAAGAATCGTGACCAACCATGAGGATCAAACGGAAAAGGCGACCCGGATCGCGGCGGAGCGGGCCAAACAGGGCGCCGAAAATCCGGAACCGTCGCTTGGCGTCCGGCTTGGGCAAATCGGCGTACTTGGCTGGATGACCGTCGTGCCGATGCTGATCGGCTTGTTCGCCGGAAGTTGGCTGGACCGGACGTTCGCTTCCGGACTATTCTTTTCCGCTCCGCTGTTGATGATCGGCGCGGCGGTGGGGAAATGGTCGGCCTGGAAATGGATGCACCGCTCGCTGTGACGAATTTCGTGTCTCTTGCCATGCTACCGGGGGCCTTGCTGAGCTTTGCCGCAGGGTTGTTGCTCGGTGGATTCCATTTCACCTCATTGGCCTGGACCACCCAGCTTTATGCCAATGGCCGGATTCGCAAAGCGATAGCCCTGCACGCGACAAGATTGGCCATCATGGCGGCATTTCTGTTCGGCCTTGCCCGCATGGAAGCAGCATACCTGATCGCCGGAGCACTTGGTCTGCTGATCAGCCGCGCAATCATTGTTCGGCGCTGGAAGCGGAAGATATGACGGCGTCTCCTCTGCAGCTCGACCCCCTCTTCATGATCGGCCCGGTCACGATCACCGATTCGGTCATAGTAACCTGGGCCATCATGCTGCTGGTCGCCATCGCTGCGCGCCTCATGGTGCGCCGCCTTGCGCTGCGGCCTGGCCGAACTCAGGCCGTGCACAAGCTGGTCACCAATGCAATCGATGGCCAGATCACCGATGTCATGCAAGCCGATCCATCCCCCTAACGCCCGCTGATCGGCTCGATTTTTCCATATGTTCTGATTGCAGACTGGTCTTCGCTGGTGCCGGAGATCGAACCGCCGACCTCCCATCTCGAAACCGATGCGGCGCTCGCCCTGATCGCGCTCGGCGCAACGTTTTACTTCGGCATTCGGATGCGCGGGTTCGCAGGCTATATGCGCAGCTTCGCCGAGCCAACCTGGCTGATGATCCCACTCAACATCGTCGAACAGTTCACGCGCAATTTTTCGCTGATCGTTCGCCTGTTCGGCAACGTCATGAGCTGTGCCTTCAGCCGCCGCTGGCGCCCGCAGCCAGGAAGCCCGCCGCAATGGAGATCGTTCCAGCCGGCTTGCGATTGACATTGCCGAGCGGCTGCGTGACCGGTTGCCCGAAGCGCCCGGATTGACGGTTTCGTTGCGGGCCTGGCCGAAGCAATCAAAACCTTGCCGGAAAGCGTCCGCGCCGACCTTGGCGCCGACGGAAAGCCGATCTGCCTCAAGGTGGCGCGGGCGCTTTCCGCCGAGTTGGGCGACGGATCGCTGCTGGTCGGCGACCGGGGCTGATGAAAGCGAGCGAACGCGACATGACGCCGGGCTGGTCGATCTCGCTGGCCGCCCATGCCAGTCAGGTGGCGGCGACCGCGAATAGTCTGGCCGGTGAGCGCCTGGATGGCACCGGCATCGCGCGCACGACGATCGTTCATGCGATGCCCGGATCGCAGGAGCCACTTGCCATCGCTGAAAAGGCGTTGATACCCTTTGAGCTGACCCGGTTCCCCCCAGCGGACATGCGATGCCACCGCTGATCAACATCGCGCCGCAAGCGCTGGTATCGCAGCTTGCCGAAGAATATGTGTTCGCTGAACTGTGCGAGGCGCTGATGTTGTCGTTTGCCGCCGAGAACGATGCCAGAATGCGCGCAATGATCGCCGCGCGAACCAATGTGGCAAACAAGCTCGATATGCTGACGGCGAGCGCCCGGCGCATCCGGCAGGAAGAAATCACCAATGAAGTGATCGAGCTCGCGGCTGGAACGAGATAGCTAGATACCCTCCGTCACGAAGCTACTCGCTGGCTGTTGGCCCCTTCTCCGAAGACCAGTCGCAGCGTGTGCCGCGCCACCATCAATTCTTCCTGCGTGGGCAGCACCCAGACAGAGACCGCGCTATCCTTGCTGCTGATGCAAGGCGCGTTGGCCTCGTTCGCTTGCGGATCGATGCGAACCCCCAGCCACGCGGCGCGATCGCAAATGGCCGCTCGGACGGCTGGGGAATTTTCGCCAATCCCGGCCGTGAATATCAATGCATCAATTCCGCCAAGAGCCGCACACAAACTCCCGAGGGCGGTTGCGACCCGGTAGGTGAACACGTCTATTGCAAACGAAGCCGCCGGCGCATCGCTCTGCAGCAGATCGCCCATGTCGCCGGTCTGGCCTGACAGGCCTTTCAGGCCACTTTCCGAATAGAGCATCCGCTCTACCTGATCGACGCCCAGGCCCTGCTCGCGGATCATCCAGATCATCAGGCCGGGATCGAGATCGCCGGATCGCGTCCCCATCACGAGACCGCTCAGCGGACTGAAGCCCATCGTCGTGGCAATGCTGCGCCCGTCCTGCAACGCGCACATGCTGGCGCCGCTGCCAAGATGCGCGACCACCGTGCGGCCCGTCGCCGCACCCTGGCCGAGCCGCGCAAGCTGGCTGGCGATATATTCGTAGGACAGGCCATGAAACCCGTAACGGCTTGCCCCGGCCTCGCGCAGGCTGGCCGGGAGCGCATATGCCTCCGCCTCAGGCGGCAGCGTCCGGTGAAAGGCGGTGTCGAAGCAGGCAACTTGCGGAACCTGGGCGAAGGCTTCGCCCATGGCTTCGATCAGCGCCAGATTGATCGGCTGATGCAAGGGCGCCAGCGGGATATAGGAGCGCAAGTTGTCGATGACTTCAGGCGTGAGAACAACCGGTCCTGAATGTTCAAGACCGCCAATAGCGACCCTGTGACCGATGGCGGCGAGCGGGGTGTCACGCAAATGTTCGCTGAGCCAGTCGCCCAGCAGGCCGATCAATGCGCCCAGCGAAGTTGCTGCCGATGCGCCCCAATCGTCGTCGGCCAGTGACGCACCGTCCGCGCGGCGGATCGAGATGTGCGGATGAACCCCGATTCCCCCGATCTTGCCGTGCAGAACGGGCGTCAGATCGCTGCCGAAAATCGCGAACTTGATGCTCGACGAGCCACCATTGACGACGAGAACCGCGCCACGCTCAGCCGACATTGCCGCTCGCATCCAGCAGAATTTCAGGATCAAGCTCTTCGCGCCGGGCCTGCACGATCCGTGCGGCCACGGCACACGAGGCCAGGCGGCTGCGAGCACTGTCGGATCGGCTGGTGAGAATGATCGGAACACGCGCGCCCAGAACCACCCCGGCCGTATCCCCATCCGCAAGGTATTCGAGTTGCTTGGCCAGCATGTTGCCCGCTTCCATATCCGGCACGATCAAAATATCCGCCTGCCCGGCGACGGGCGAGTGGATGTGTTTGATCTGGGCGGATTTCAAACTGACCGCGTTGTCGAAAGCGAGCGGGCCATCAAGGATGCCGCCGGTGATCTGCCCGCGATCGGCCATTTTGCATAGCGCAGCAGCATCGATGGTCGAGGTGATCTTCGGGGTCACCGTCTCGACCGCCGAGAGAATGGCGACCTTGGGCTCTGGCACTCCCAGGACATGCGCAAGATCGATGGCATTCTGGACAATATCGACCTTGTCCTTCAGCGTCGGGTAAATGCAGATCGCAGCGTCACTGATCAGCAGCATCCGGGGGTAGCTCGGCACATCAAGAACGAATACGTGGCTGAGCCGCCGCATCGTCCGCAGGCCGGTTTCATCCGCCATCACCGCATGCATGAAATGCTCGGTATGGAGGCTGCCCTTCATCAAGGCCTCGGCCTTGCCCGCACGGCACAGGGCAACGCCGGTTGCCGCAGCCTCCCGCTCGCTCGCCGCGTCGATCTGTTCGAAGCGCGAAATATCGAGCTCGATGCGGCGGGCCAAGGCTGCCATCTCCTGCTTGGGGCCGATCAGGATGGGCAGCGCAAGGGCTTCTTCAGCCGCCTCCCAAGCGCCACGCAATGCCACTTCGCTGAGCGGATAAACGACCGCGATCTTCACCGGTGGAAGCGCTTCGGCTTGATCGATAAGCGCTGCAAATATCTGGTGTTTTCGTATGGTCGCCGTCATCGCCTAACCATCATAAAAAGGGGGAATAAGCGCGTCCGTCAAGCGCGCTCGGTTGTCTGAACCTGTGAAGCCTATTGGTTTCAAAGGCATGACAGCATTGATCGCCATCAACGGAGATCGCAAGTTTCATGCTCCGAAATGCGCACTCCTACTCAACGCCCCCGTTCGCGCCGGGCAAGGTGACGATCGTCGTGGCCAGTCGCTCGATCTCGCCGCGATCGTGGCTGACATACAGGATCGGCAGTCGCAATTCGTCGCGAACTCGTTCGATCACTGCCATGATCTCGCTTCGCCGCGCGCTGTCGAGCGAGGAGAGCGGTTCGTCCATCAGCAGAAAGCGCGCTCCGGTCAGCAGTGCCCTGCCGATTGCAACCCGCTGCGCTTCGCCGCCAGACAGGTTGCGAGGCCAGCGATCGAGCAGATGATCGATCCCGAGGAAACTGACCGCCTCGTTCAGTTCCATCCAGCGCTGCGCCGCATCGGCCAGGTCGTGACCATACAGCAGATTGGCGCGGACGCGCAGATGCGGGAACAACCGCGCTTCCTGGAAGACGTAGCCAAGCCGCCGCCGCTCTGGGGGGATGTTGATGCGCCTGTCGCTGTCGAACAGCACTTGTCCGCCCGCGACAATCCGTCCTGCG
This sequence comes from Sphingomonadales bacterium, assembly GCA_013791705.1. Lineage (GTDB taxonomy): Bacteria > Pseudomonadota > Alphaproteobacteria > Sphingomonadales > Sphingomonadaceae > Novosphingobium. The sequence continues at coordinate 21,389 of VMTF01000015.1, forward strand.
TCCGGGCGGCTGAGGCCCGCAATCATGTTGAGAACCGACGTCTTGCCCGATCCAGACGGTCCGTAGAGCGCCG
>VMTF01000102.1 GCA_013791705.1 Sphingomonadales bacterium
CAACTTCCTGCTGCCCAACAAGAAGGCGCTGCGGGCCAACGAATCGAACCGCAAGGTCTTCGAAGCCAACCGCGCCCGGATCGAGGCCGAGAACGCCGAGCGTCGCGCTGCGGCAATCGACGGTTCGAAGGACGTCGAAGGCAAGCAGGTCGTCCTGATCCGCGCATCGTCGAACTCGGGTCAACTCTACGGCTCGGTTTCGGTGCGTGACATCGTAGAAGCCCTGAACGCCGAAGGCGCCAAGTTGAACAAGGCGATGATCGTGCTCGAACGCCCGATCAAGACCATCGGGATGTTCGATGTCCGCGTCGCACTGCACCCGGAAGTCACCGTTGGCGTCAAGGTGAACGTCGCCCGTTCGCCCGACGAAGCCGAACAGCAGTCGCAGGGCGTCGACGTCATGGCCGCGATGTTCGAAACCGACGCTTCGGGCTTTACCGAGGCCTACGATCCGAACGCCGAGCCCGGCGAAATCCCGGCCGATATTCTCGACGACCCGGCCGAGGACGCGACCGAAGCCTGAATCAGGGCTTCCCGTCAGCGGAAAGCCTTCCCGTGAGGGAAAAACATGGCCTCCGTCCTCCGGGACGGGGGCCTTTGCTTTTTGCGGACGGCCGCCTGTGTGAAGGCGGCGGTCAACCAGCCCCCATGCCCTCGCGGCGGTATTTGAATTGAAACCCCCGGCACGGTATCTACCCTCATGCAGAACCCCTATGCGATCATCGCAGACCTCACCCGCCGCTACGACGCCGCTGTCGCAATCTTGCGGGACGACATCACCGCCTATGTCGAACATGGCACCGTGCCCCCGGCCAGTCGCCGCATAGATCATGCCTGGTGCTACCCCGAACTCAGGATCCACTATTCCGGGCAGGAACAACGGCCGGACCTGGCCCGCGCTTTCGGACGCCTGACCCGCAGCGGAACTTATGCCTGCACCGTCACCCGGCCGGCGCTGTTCGCCGATTACCTCGCGGAGCAACTGACGCTGCTGATTGCCGACTATGCGATCGAGGTGGAAGTGGGTCCGTCCACCCAGGAAATCCCGTTTCCCTACGTGCTCGATGCGTCGAGCGGGCTTGGCACGGTCAGCCCGATGGAACTGGCCCGCCACTTCCCGGCTACCGAACTTGCCATGATCGGCGATGAACTCGCCGACGGCTACGATCTCGGCAGCGGTTCCGAACTCCCCATGCCGCTCGCGTTGTTCGATGGCTTGCGCACCGATTTCAGCCTGGCGCGGCTGGCGCACTATACCGGGACCAGCCCTGAGCACTTCCAGAAATTCATCCTATTCACGAACTATCACCGTTATGTCGATGAATTTGTTGATTGGGCCGGGCAGCAGCTTGGCAGCAACGGCTTTATCGGCCTGTCCGGCGCAGGCGGCCTTCAGCTCGATGCGCCCACCGACGATGCCCGCGCGCGTCTGTCCGACACGGCCTGGCGGCGGCACCAGATGCCCGCCTATCACCTCACCGCGCCCGATCGCGGCGGGATCACGCTGGTCAACATCGGGGTCGGCCCCTCGAACGCCAAGACGATCTGCGACCACCTGGCCGTGCTGCGCCCCGAAGCATGGCTGATGATCGGCCACTGCGGCGGCCTGCGCCCGACCCAGCGGATCGGCGACTATGTCCTGGCCCACGCCTACTTGCGTGACGATCACGTGCTCGATCCGGTCTTGCCGCCGGAAATCCCGATCCCCGCCATCGCCGAAGTGCAAGTCGCCCTCGCCCGCGCGGCCGAACTGGTCAGCGGCACCGGAGGCGCCGATCTCAAGCAGCGGATGCGCACCGGCACCGTCGTCACCACCGACGATCGCAACTGGGAACTGCGCTACACCCAGTCCGCCCGCCGCCTGTCGCTCAGCCGCGCGGTCGGGATCGACATGGAAAGCGCCACGATCGCCGCGCAGGGCTACCGCTTCCGCGTTCCCTACGGCACCCTGCTGGGCGTGTCCGACAAGCCGCTTCACGGCGAGATCAAGCTGCCCGGCCAGGCCAACCGCTTCTACGAGGAGGCGATCAGCGCCCACCTCAGGATCGGGGTGAAGGCCTGCGAACTGCTCAAGGCGGAAGGATCACGGCTCCACAGCCGCAAGCTGCGCGCGTTCAACGAGCCGCCGTTCCGCTGAGGGAACCGACGAGCGCCCCGCAGACCTCACGTCAATTCCCGATTTGCTGGCCAACCCATTGCCACAGCGCCTCGACTTCTGCCGCCGCTTTGGTCTCGACGTTGATCTCGGCGGCAACTTCGCCCGTCGCAGAAGCCTGATGGAACGCGGCCCTCTCGCCGAAGCGGACCGGGCAGACCTTCAAGCCATAGCCATCTACCGCCTGGATCGCCGCGTCGACCTGGCGCGTCGCCCGTGCCGGCACCGCGTTCAGCAGGACGAAGGCCGGGGTTCCGGCAAAGCCGACAAGTTCGGCGGTCGCCTCGATCGCGTGCAGGTCGAACGCCCGCAGCCGGGTCGGAATCAGCACCAGGTCGGCCGCCTTAACTGCCTCGCGGGCGGCGGCATCGGCATGCGGCGGGGTGTCGATCACGATGAACTCGCCCCCGCCCTTGGTGAGGGTCTGGATGGTTCGGGTCAGCCGCGCGGGCGGGCTGGTGATCACTTCGGGCTGATAATCGCCGCGCCAGTCCCCCCAGGCCGCCGCGGTGGCCTGCGGATCGGTATCGATCACATAAGTCAGCTTGCCGCTGGCCACGGCCCGCACCGCGAGGTGAATGGCGAGCGTGGTCTTGCCCGAACCGCCCTTCTGGCTGACAATCGCGACTATCGGCATGTCATGTCCTGCCAACCCCCGGAGCGACGGCTTCCGCGCCAGAGTGCTCGGTAGCGGCCTTCAAGTCAACTCGGGCGCCAAGCGTCAATCCGGAACGCTCCGGCGCCGCGATGCCGGCTCAGGCGGTCTGGGCCGGCTCAGGCGGTCTGGGCCGGCTCAGGCGGTCAGGAACGCCGCGATCACCTCGCCCAGCGCGGCCTGCGTAACCGAACCCATGTGCGTGCCCGGCACCGCGACATAGCGCGCGTTCGGCAGCACTTGCGCCAGACGCGGCGCCGAGCCGTTGTCCTGGTCCTGCTCCCCGCAGACTACCAGCGTCGGCATGGTGATCGCGGCCAGCGCCTCGGGCGGGGTATCGTCGATCGAACCGAGCAGCAGCTTCGCCGCTTCTCGGTCCACCTTCATCTGCTTCATGAACTGCTGGGCGATATAGGCCGGATCGCCCGCCTTGATCGTGCCGAACCGGTCGATCGCATCGATGAAGTGCGAACTGCGCGCCGCCCAACCGGAGAGCCCTTCCAGCCCCATCCCGCCCAGCACCAACCGCTGCGGGGCCAGCCCCGCCAGTACTGCGCGCACCGCCGTGCGCGAGCCGAGCGAAAAGCCGCACAAGTCGAATGCGCCCAGGTCCAGTTGGCCGACCAGCGCGAGCAGATCCTTGACCAGCACGTCATCCGGATAGGCGGCGGGATCGCTTGGCACCGCGCTCTGCCCATGCGCGCGCATGTCCGGCATCACGCATTCGAACCCGGCCGCGGCAAGCCGGGCGGCATGGCCGAACTTGATCCAGTTGACCTGGGCGCTGGAAAACAGGCCGTGGAGCAGCAGCAGCGGCTTGCCGCCCTGTCCGGCATCCGGCCCCATGCGGTGGACTGCCAGCCCGGCCCCGTCAAACCCGGGGAGAATCGATGTGCGAATGTCCATGCCCGGTCAGCTTAGCAGCTTGATCCCGGAAAGCAGCAACACCGCCGCCAGCACCGGGCGCAGGAAATGGTCGGGCGCGCGCGCGGACAGCAGGCTGCCCAAGATCACACCCGGAATCGAGCCCATCAGCAGATTGAGCAGCAGCGCGAAGTCGACCCCGCCAATCATCCAGTGACCCATCCCCGCAACCAGCGTGAGCGGGACGGCGTGGGCAATGTCGCTGCCGACAATCCGCGAAACCCGCAGCGCCGGATAGAGCATCAGCAGCGCGGTAACGCCGATCGCGCCCGCGCCGACCGACGACAGCGTCACGACAGCGCCCAGCCCTGCTCCCAGCGCCACCGTGGAGATGCGCGCTTCGCCTTCCTCCAGCCGGTCATGCGTTTTGGCGAATACGGCAAGCTTCTTCTGAAACAGTGTTGCCACCGATGTGAGTACCAGCATTCCGCCCAGCACGAGCAAGATCAAGTGACCGCTTTCCTTGCCGATCTTGCCGAACCAGGAAATCCCGATGAGCGTTGCGATGGCCGCGGGCACGCTGCCCGTGGCGAGACGGCGGACGATCTTCCAGTCGACCGTTTCCTTCCAGCCATGCACCGCCGAACCGGCCGTCTTGGTAATGGACGCGAACAGCAGGTCGGTACCCACTGCGGTGGCCGGACTGACGCCGAACAGCAGGACCAGGATCGGGGTCATCAGCGCACCGCCGCCAACCCCGGTCAAGCCGACGAGGCAGCCGACCAGCAAGCCGGCCAATCCGTGCAGAAGGTCTATTTGTGCCAGCATCCGCCCCTCGTGCCCGTCGCGCGGTCGCGCGTTGATCCAGCTTCCGCGCCGGCCTTAACGGGCGAGCAGGGGCCGCCGCAAGATAATATCTCTATCAAATCAATTAGGATTCAAGCGGGCGATGCAGCGTCATCGGGCAAGGTTGGGGCATCCGGCCCGAATTGGCAAGGCGGGGCGTGGACCAAGCCACCCCCGTCGCCCCGCCATTTGCGCGGCTCATCCCTTCTTGAGGTGCCGCCGGCCCAGCAATTCGGCGATCTGCACAGCGTTGAGCGCCGCGCCCTTGCGCAGGTTGTCCGAGACGCACCACAGGGCGATACCGTTCTCGACCGTGATGTCCTCGCGCACGCGGCTGACATAGGTCGCGAAATCGCCGACACATTCGATCGGCGTCACGTATCCGCCGTCCTCGCGCTTGTCGACGAGCATCACGCCCGGCGCCTCGCGCAGAATATCCTGCGCCTCGGCCGCCCCCAGTTCATTCTCGAACTCGATGTTGATTGCCTCGGAGTGGCCGACGAACACCGGCACCCGCACGCAGGTCGCGGTCAACTTGATCTTCTTGTCGAGAATCTTCTTGGTCTCGGCGACCATCTTCCATTCTTCCTTGGTATAGCCATCGTCCAGGAAGACATCGATATGCGGGATCACGTTGAAGGCGATCTGCTTGGTGAACTTCTTCGGCTCGACCGAATCGCCGACGAAAATCGCGCGGCTCTGCTCGAACAGTTCGTCCATGCCGTCCTTGCCCGCGCCGGAAACCGACTGATAGGTCGAAACGACCACCCGCGTGATCTTCGCGGCATCGTGCAGCGGCTTGAGCACCACCACCATCTGCGCGGTCGAGCAATTGGGGTTGGCGATGATGTTGCGGGCCTTGTAGCCGTCGATCGCCTCGGGGTTCACCTCGGGCACGATCAGCGGCACGTCCGGGTCCATCCGGTAAAGCGACGAGTTGTCGATCACCACGCAGCCCTGCGCGGCGGCCTTGGGCGCATAGATCTTGGTCGGCCCGGAACCGGCCGCGAACAGGGCCATATCCCAGCCGGTGAAATCGAAGTGCTCGATGTTCTTCACCTTGAGCATCCGGCCGGTATCGCCGAACTCGATCTCGATCCCGGTCGAGCGGGGCGAGGCCACGGCCGCGATTTCGTCGATCGGGAATTCCCGTTCGGCCAGGATGTTCAGCATCTCGCGGCCGACGTTGCCCGTCGCGCCCACGACAACTACGCGGTAACCCATCTTGTCACTCCTGCGCGCCTGCAATTGCGGCGCATTGTCTGCGGTTGGCCCGGCAAGCCGTTGCCCAGGCCCATAAGGAAAAGGGCCCCCCGGCCGTTGCCCCGGCGCCCGCAACCCGTTTGGGACCGGTAGGCGGGTGGGGCGGGGGCCCGGCCCGATAACCTTGACCCGGGCGCGCCC
>VMTF01000122.1 GCA_013791705.1 Sphingomonadales bacterium
CACAAGGTCGACAAGACCATCGGCGCGACCCGCCACTCGACCCCGGGCGTCGGGCTGATCAGCCCGCCCCCGCCCCCCGCAATCTACTCGATCGAGGATCTCGCGCAGCTCATTCACGATCTCAAGAACGTGAACCAGAAGGCGCGCGTTTCGGTCAAGCTGGTGTCCGAAGTCGGCGTCGGCACGGTCGCGGCGGGCGTGTCCAAGGCCCGCGCCGATCATGTCACGATCTCCGGCTACGAAGGCGGCACCGGCGCTTCGCCGCTGACCTCGCTTACCCACGCGGGCAGCCCCTGGGAAATCGGCCTGGCCGAAACCCAGCAGACCCTGCTGCTCAACAACCTGCGCAGCCGCATCGCGGTCCAGGCCGATGGCGGCCTGCGCACCGGCCGCGACGTGGCCGTGGCCGCGCTGCTCGGCGCGGACGAGTTCGGCTTTGCCACCGCGCCGCTGATCGCGGCCGGCTGCATCATGATGCGCAAGTGCCATCTCAACACCTGCCCGGTCGGGGTCGCCACCCAGGATCCGGTGCTGCGCGCGCGCTTCACCGGCCAGCCCGAACATGTGATCAACTACTTCTTCTTCGTCGCCGAAGAGCTGCGGGCGATCATGGCCGAGATGGGCTTCAAGACCGTCGCCGAGATGGTCGGCCGGGTCGACCGGCTCGATACCCGCAAGGCGATCCACCACTGGAAGGCCCAGGGCATCGATCTGTCGCGCCTGCTCCATCAGGTCGAGCCGGTCGCGGGCACGACCCTCAACTGGAGCGGGACGCAGGATCACGGGCTCGAAAACGCGCTCGACAACGATCTGATCGCCGCTGCCGCCGACGCGCTCGACAACAAGCAGGCGGTGCGGATCGAACGGACCGTGATCAACGTCAACCGCACCGTCGGGGCGATGCTCTCGGGCGAGGTGGCCAGGCGCTATGGCCATGCCGGCCTGCCCGACAACACGATCCACATCAGCGTCCGGGGCGTCGCGGGCCAGTCGTTCGGCGCGTTCCTCGCGCATGGCGTCACGCTCGATCTGACCGGCGATGCGAACGACTATGTCGGCAAGGGCCTGTCGGGCGGCCGCGTGATCGTCCGCCAGCCGGATCATGTCGATCGCCTGGCGACCGAGAACATCATCGTCGGCAACACCGTGCTCTATGGCGCGATTGCGGGCGAGGCGTTCTTCAACGGCGTCGGCGGCGAGCGCTTCGCGGTGCGCAATTCGGGCGCCGTCGCGGTGGTCGAGGGCACCGGGGATCATGGCTGCGAATACATGACCGGCGGCGTGGTCGCGGTGCTGGGCAAGACCGGGCGCAATTTCGCTGCGGGCATGTCCGGCGGGGTCGCCTATGTCTATGACGAGGACGGCCAGTTCCCGCAGCTCTGCAATATGGCGCAGGTCGATCTCTTCCCGATCTCGCCCGAACGTGACGAGGACGACGGCACCGGCCGGCCGCAGCAGCGGACCAACGGTCCGGCGGACCCGGGCATGGGCGACATGCTGCGCCACGATGCCGAACGGCTGCGGGTGCTGCTCGAACGGCACCATCTCCACACCGGCAGCAAGCGCGCCCGCGCGCTGCTTGACGATTGGGAGAATGCGCTCGGCAAGTTCGTCAAGGTGATGCCGCGCGATTACGCCAAGGCGCTCAAGCAACTCGAGGCCGAGCGGCTTGAAGCCGCCTCGGTGGCCGCAGAATAAGTCAGGGGACGCATCACATGGGTAAGGAAACCGGCTTCCTCGAGCTTGACCGCAAGGATCGCACATATGCGGACCCCAAGGCCCGCCTGAAGCACTACAAGGAATTCGTGGTTCCGCTCGCCGAAGGCGAATTGCGGGCGCAGGCCTCGCGCTGCATGAACTGCGGCATTCCCTATTGTCACAACGGCTGTCCGGTGAACAACATCATCCCGGACTGGAACCACCTGATCTACGAGGGCGACTGGCGCAACGCGCTCGAGGTTCTGCACTCGACCAACAACTTCCCCGAGTTCACCGGCCGCATCTGCCCCGCCCCGTGCGAGGCGAGCTGCACGCTGAACATCACCGACCAGCCGGTCACCATCAAGTCGATCGAATGCGCGATCGTCGATCGCGGCTGGCAGGAAGGCTGGATCACGCCGCAAGTGGCCAAGCGCCGCACCGGCAAGACCGTGGCGGTCGTCGGCTCGGGTCCGGCGGGCATGGCCTGCGCCCAGCAGCTCGCCCGCGCCGGCCACTCGGTCACCTTGTTCGAGAAGAGCGACCGCGCCGGCGGCCTGCTGCGCTACGTCATTCCGGACTTCAAGATGGAAAAGCACCTGATCAACCGCCGGGTGGTGCAGATGGAGGCCGAAGGCGTCCAGTTCCGCACTTCGGTCGAGGTCGGGGTGAACATCTCGGTCGATTCGCTGAAGGCGAACTTCGATATCGTGGTCCTCTCGGGCGGTGCGGAAGAGCCGCGCAAGCTGGAAATCCCCGGCGCGGAGCTGCCCAGCGTGCGTCCGGCGATGCAGTTCCTGACCCAGCAGAACAAGCGCAACGCGGGCGACGATGAAATGCGCGCCGCCCCCAGCGGTTCGCTCACCGCGACCGGCAAGCATGTCATCGTCATCGGCGGCGGCGATACCGGGTCGGACTGCGTCGGCACCTCGAACCGCCAGGGCGCGCTGTCGGTCACCCAGCTCGAGATCATGCCGCAGCCGCCCGAAAAGGAAGACAAGGCGCTGACCTGGCCGGACTGGCCGCTCAAGCTGCGCACCTCGTCGAGCCATGAGGAAGGCTGCGAACGCGATTTCGCCGTCCTGACCAAGCGCGTGATCGGCGAAAACGACGTGACCGGGCTCGAATGCGTCCGGGTCGAATGGGCCGGCGGCAAGATGCAGGAAGTGCCCGGCAGCGGCTTCACGCTGAAGGCCGATCTGATCCTGCTGGCGATGGGCTTCGTCGGCCCGCGCAAGCAGGGCCTGCTCGATCAGGCCGGTGTCACGCTCGATGCGCGCGGCAACGTCGCCGCCAATGTGACCGACTATCAGACCAGCGATCCGCAGATCTTCGCGTGCGGCGATATGCGGCGCGGCCAGAGCCTGGTCGTCTGGGCGATCCGTGAGGGCCGCCAGGCCGCGCGGTCGGTGGATCAGGCGCTGATGGGCGTCAGCGAACTGCCGCGCTGACCGGGCCATGATGAAACAACGGGAAGGGCGCGTCCGGGTGGCGCGCCCTGCTCGGCTCAGCCCTGCCGGCGGTTCAGCGCGTCGGTAAACACGAAACGCGCATCGAGCTGATATTTGATCACATAGCCGACGGCGAGGCCGATCACCGCGCCGATCTCGCGCATCGGCTCGGTCCGCCAGATCAGCCAGAACGCGGTTTCGCTGCCCCAGAAAATGCCGGTGGTGAACAAGCCCATGAACGCATAGCGGGTGAACTTGGTGCCGTGCTGGACGATGCCGGTGCCGATGTCGTGGAAGATCCAGCGCTTGTCGAGCGCATACTTCACCACCAGCCCCACCAGCGTGCCGAGCAATACCGCGGCCACATAGCGCACCGTATCGACGCCGCCAGCCAGCACCAGGCGTTGCAGGCCGAGGTTCGCGGCCGTTGCGATCACGGCAAACGCGCAATAGCGAAAAACCAGTCCGGCAAGCGTCAAGCAAGGTAGCCTTTCACCCAGCGCCACACGCCTCGTGCGGCATTGCCCGCAGTGCACCATAAATTGCCGCGCAGCCATGTCAAAAGGCCCGGCCCATTCCCTAAACCCGCGATCCGCGCTAGCGCCGCACGCATGTTGCGCCTGTCAGACCTCGCCCTCCCGCTCGATCACACGCCGGACGACCTCACAGCCGCGATCTGCGCCCGGCTGGGCATCGCCCCGCATGAACTCGAACGCGTCACCCTCGTGCGGCGCGGCAACGATGCCCGCCGCAAAAGCGCGATCAAACTGGTCTATGTCCTTGATCTGGCGCTGACCGACGAAGCCGCCGTCCTCGCCGCGCACGCAGGCGACAGCCACGTCCGCCCCGCGCCCGACACCACCTACAAGTTCCCCGTCCGCGCCCCTGAGCGATTCCATGGCGAACGGCCAGTCGTGATCGGCGCCGGTCCCTGCGGGCTGATGGCCGCGCTGATCCTCGCGCAGATGGGCCTCAAACCCATCATCATCGAACGCGGCACCGCCGTGCGCGAACGCACGAAAGATACCTGGGGCCTGTGGCGGCGCGGCGTGCTGAACCCGGAATCCAACGTCCAGTTCGGCGAGGGCGGGGCCGGAACCTTTTCCGACGGCAAGCTCTACAGCCGCATCAAGGATCCGCGCCACCTCTCCCGCAAGGTGCTGACCGAATTCGTCAAGGCCGGCGCGCCCGAAGATATCCTCACCGAGGCCCACCCCCACATCGGCACTTTCCGCCTCGTCACCATGGTCATGTCGATCCGCGAGACGATTGAGCGGCTCGGCGGCGAATACCGCTTTCAGACCCGGGTCGAGGATTTCGAGATCGAAACCGGCCCAGACGGCACCCGCGAAATCCGGGGCCTGTACCTGTCGGACGGCACTTTCCTCGCCGCCCGCCACGTCATTCTCGCGGTCGGCCACAGCGCGCGCGATACCTTCCACCAGCTTCACCATCGCGGCGTCCATGTCGAGGCCAAGCCGTTCGCGATCGGCGTGCGGATCGAGCATCCGCAAGGCTGGATCGACACTGCCCGCTACGGGCCGTTCGCGGGCAACAAGATCCTCGGCCCCGCCGCCTATGCCCTCTCGCACACCTGCCGGAACGGCCGCACCGTCTATTCGTTCTGCATGTGCCCCGGTGGCCGGGTCGTCGCCGCCACCAGCGAGGAAGGCCGGGTCGTCACCAACGGCATGAGCCAGTATTCCCGCGCCGAATTCAACGCCAATTCCGGCCTCGTCGTCGATATCCGGCCAGAGCGCGATTATCCCGGCGGCCCGCTCGCCGGGATCGCCTTCCAGCGCCATTGGGAAGCCCAAGCCTTCACCGCCGGCGGATCGAACTATCACGCGCCCGGTCAGAAAGTGTCGGACCTGCTCGCCGATCAGCCCTCGTCCGGCAGCTTCGGCGCGGTCGTCCCCTCCTACCAGCCCGGCGTCAAACTCACCGACCTCGCGCTTTGCCTGCCCGATTACGTGATGGAATCGCTGCGCGAAGCGATCCCCGTCTTCGGCCGTCAGCTCGCCGGCTACGATCATCCCGATGTGGTGCTGACCGGCGTCGAAGCCCGCACCTCCAGCCCGGTCCGCTTCACCCGCGGCCCAGACCTCCAGTCCCTGAACACCCGCGGCCTCTACCCCGCCGGCGAGGGCGCCGGCTATGCGGGCGGCATCCTTTCGGCAGCGGTCGACGGGATCAAGGTGGCCGAAGCGCTGGCGCAGGTGCTGGTGGGGTAGGGGCTGAGGCCACGATGCGCAATCGTGGCCTCACCGGCTGCTATGCGGCCTCCAGGACGTTCGGTGCCAAATCGCGATATCCCGGAAGCGGACACGCCCAACCACTCATACTTCGTTCGAACCTTACGAAACCGGAGACTATACCGAACCTATTTTGTTCCAATCGCTGTGCCTTGTGCACCAAGGCCGCCCGCGAGATACCAAGCGTAGCCCATCTCCATGGCTTGTGGACCAAAAAATGCGCCAGAGAATTCGCCGGTCGCGGAAATCGAATTTCCTGCCACGGAAGCCAGCGTTCCGGAAAAGCCGGGACTGCCTGCTGTAATGGTGCCGGTGCCCGAGTAGGAACCGAAGCTTGTAGGCGCAGGGTTGATTGAAGTAACACCCGCAAGGTTAAGTGTTGTGGAAACTGTTCCTGCACCAAAATTTGCCGAAAAATCGGCAGTGCTGTTGGGTTGCAAGTTATATGGTGTAGTAGCTCCCCTGAATGCAGTTCCAACTATACTGGTTTGATATGATGCGGTTCCGCTCTTCGGCATGTCTATGGCTATAGTGGGAACGCCAAATACCGTGAAATAGTTGCTCTGAATGCCATTTTGGATGTGATTCCAGTTTCCTATAGAAGTATAGCTCAATGTGACTCCGTTAACGGTGGGAATTGTAGCGGAAAAAGTATCCGACCCACTATAAAGGGTCGTCGTATTCGGAGGGGGAGGAGGAGCTAAAGGCGGTGGGGAGCCGTTGCTGCTGAATGTGGCGGTGGTCCCATCTGGTGCAGTCAGAGTGTAGCTGTCGCTGGCAGCAGTGTAAGCGATGACAACGCCACTGCCGTATTTTTGACTGGAGTAGCCTGAAGGCTGACTGTTGGCGAAGGTGAAATGGATACCAGCGCTCTGAAAAGTCTGGTTGCCTGATAGATTGGAGAGCGTGGTGTATGCAGGTGTCGGAGTGCGTGCGACTCCGCCCCCTCCGCCCCCTCCGCAGCCCGAGAGAATCAGGCCGACTGTCACCGCCGCCCCTCCGAGACGCCATTGTTTGGTTTCAATCCTTCCCATGCAATTTTCCTTCACTTCAAAAGGCCGCGGAAAACCCAAATTCGGCGGCAATTCTGGAATAGTCGTAGAGGGTGAGGGTGGATCGATTCCGCTCGTAACGCACACGCGCAACCGGTGCCCACGAGCCCAGCCGCAACAGACGGAAGGTGCCGCTGAGATTGGCGCTGAAGCGGTCATCGATACGTCGCACGCGAAAAAGGCGAGCAGCGGCGGCAGAAGGGTTTTGAGGGAGATAAACGAAGCATCGATCACTGCCAGGTCGAGGGGCTCTTCAATATCACCGACCTGCAGGTTTCTGGCGTTGGTCCTTTCCATGACCACCACCCGTGGATCCTGGCGAAGTTTCCAGGCCAGTTGCCCATAGCCGACATCAATCGAATATACCTTGGCAGCCCCGTGCTGCAAAAGACAATCGGTGAACCCCCCGGTTGAAGCCCCGATATCAGCGCAGATAAAACCGGTGGGGTCGAGTTGGAAATGGTCCAGCCCTGCTGCCAGCTTGAGCCCGCCCCGGCTCACATAAAGGCAGGTTTTCCCCTTGAGCCGTATCCGGCTGTCATCGGCAAAGAGTGATCCTGCCTTGTCGGCCGGCTGATCGTTCACCAGAACCTGGCCGGCGGCAATAATGGCTTGGGCCTTCCGGAGGGTGGGGGCCAGCCCGTGCTCAAGCAGGAGTTGGTCAAGTCGGATCTTCATGGTTGTCTCAACAAGACCTTTGGTTCAGGTTTTGGAGGTGTCTGCCTTGCGGATCATCTCGCAGAGTTCGTCGGCCATGGTGGTGATCAATTCTGCGTCCTTACCTTCCACCATGACCCGGATAACCGGTTCGGTCCCGGAGGGGCGGACGAGGATGCGACCGTCTGCGCCCAGTTTCTTTTCCAGTTCCACCTTTGGCATGCCACTACGAGCAGGGAACCTCTGGTGATAGTCCCGGACTACAGCCACTGCTTTCTGAGTCAGACGCACCCAGCCGAGCCCACTAAAG
>VMTF01000247.1 GCA_013791705.1 Sphingomonadales bacterium
AGCGTAGGCGTGCTGCTGGCGGCGCGGATGGGCTGGATCGCACTGGCCGAGACCGAGCGCTCCCAGATGCTGTCCGAGCGCAATCGCGTGAACCTGTCGCTGATCCCGCCGCGCCGGGGCTGGATTCTGGATCGCAACGGGACTCCGCTCGCCTCGAACCGGGCGGACTTTCGGGTTGATCTTATTCCCGACCGCCTGACCGACCCGGACAGGACCATAACCGAACTTGGGCAATTGCTCAGCCTGACTGCGATCGAGATGCGCGACCTCAGGGACAAGATCGAGAAATCGAGGGGATTTCAGCCGGTCGAGGTGTCGTCGCGGCTTGACTGGGAGCAGTTCGCGGCGGTGTCGGTACGCCTGCCGGACATGCAAGGTGTTGTCCCCCAGCGCGGATTTTCGCGATCCTTTCCCAACGGGCCGTCCGTCGGCCACCTCGTCGGCTATGTCGGCCCCGCCTCGGCCAAGGACTATGAGATCGACAAGAATCCGCTGCTGATCACGCCCGGCTACAAGATCGGCAAGGATGGGCTGGAGAAGCAATTCGAGGAAACCCTGCGCGGCGTTCCCGGCGCGCGGCGGGTTGAAGTGACCGCGACCGGACGGATCGTGCGCGATCTCGAAACGCGCGAGGATATCCAGGGCAAGTCGATCCAACTCACCATCAACGGAGCGCTGCAGGACTATGCCTCGCGCCGGATCGGCCTGGAATCGGGAGCGGTCGTGGTGATGGATTGCCTCACTGGTGAATTGCTTGCCATGGCCTCGATGCCGAGTTTTGACCCCAACAGTTTTTCCGACGGAATCGGGCGCATCGAGTGGAAGATGCTCACCGACGATGATCACGTCCCCTTGCGCAACAAGGTGCTGCGCGGGCTCTATCCACCGGGCTCGACGGTCAAGCCGATGGTGGCGCTGTCATTCCTCGAGGCCGGGCTCGATCCCCAGGAGACAACGGTCTGCAACGGTGGCTTGCGGGTTGGCAACCGGGTGTTCCACTGCTGGAACCGGCGCGGCCACGGCACTGTCGACATGGCGAAGGCGATCTACCAGAGCTGCGACGTCTATTTCTATCACTTTGCCCAGCGGATCGGGATGGACCCGATTGCGCAGATGGCGCGCCGTCTCGGGCTCGGGCACGAATTCCCGCTGCCCGTGGCGGGTCAGTCCTATGGTACGGTGCCCGATCCCGCGTGGAAGCGGCGGAAGTACCGCAAGGACTGGGCGATCTATGACACTGTCAACGCGACGATCGGCCAGGGCTACATGCTGGTCAATCCATTGCAGCAGGCGGTGATGGCTGCGCGCCTCGCCAGCGGCATGGAACTGATGCCGCGGCTGATGCTCGATCGCAAGGCGCCCCCGGCCAGGTCGCTGGGCATCCCGCAGGAACACCTCGACATGATCCACGCGGCGATGAGCGAGGTGGTGAACGGACGCGGCACCGCAGCACGGGCGCGTCTTCCCCTTCCCGATGTGCTGATGGCCGGCAAGACCGGCACCGCGCAAGTGGTCGGCCTCAATGTCGGCAGCGGCAAGGGCGGCCTGTGGAAGCACCGCGACCACGGACACTTCATCTGCTTCGCGCCGTTCGATCGCCCGCGCTATGCTTGCGCGGTGGTGATCGAACATGGTGGCGGCTCGGCGGCGGCCTACCCGATCGCCCGCGACGTCATGACGTTCATGTTCGATCAGGCCAAGGCGTGGGAGGTGCTGCTGGAGATGGAAAAGGGTTGGGGCGGCACCCCGCAACAGCGCATGGACGCCCGGTATGGCGCCTACGCCGCCCAGTTCGGCGAAACGGCGCCGCGAGCCGGCGACGACGACGCCGTGGCCGCGCAGGAAGCCATCGGCCAGGGCGCCGCCCCGCCTCAACCGATCGAAAGCGCTGCGGCATCGCCGCCGCCGGAGCCGGTCTCGGAAGCGAACGAGGCCGCCGCCGAACCCTCGCCCGGCCGATCGGCGGGTCCTGCGGGTGGCGCGCAGCAATGATCCTGAACGGCGTTATCCCCGATCCGGTGGCCCGGCAGCCCTGGCACGTCATCCTGCCGTTGACCGCGCTCGTCGTGTTCGGCGCCGCCGTGCTCTATTCGGCTGCCGGGGGCTCGCTGCGTCCGTGGGCGCTCACGCATCTGCTGCGCTTCTTCGTGTTTCTCGCGATGGCGATCGTGATCTCGCGGGTGAGCAAGCGGACTTTCAAGCAACTGGCCTATCCGCTTTACGGAATTGCGGTGTTCCTGCTGGTGCTGGTCGAGGCTATCGGCGGCATTGCGGGCGGCAGCCAGCGCTGGCTCAACCTCGGCTTCATGACGCTCCAGCCTTCCGAACTGATGAAGCCGCTGATCGTGCTGGTGCTTGCGCGGTTTTACGACGATCTGCCGCCCTCGATGACCGGTTCGTGGCGGGCGCTGGTGCCGGCGGCAACACTGCTGGCCGTGCCGGTGGGGCTGGTCCTGCTCCAGCCGGACCTCGGCACGAGCCTCGCCATCACCTTCGGCGCATTGGTGGTGGTATTCCTCGCCGGTCTGCCGCTGTGGTGGTTCATCGGTGCGGGAACGGCCGCGCTGCTGACCGCGCCGATTGCCTTCTTCACCCTGCTGCACGATTACCAACGCACGCGCGTCTTCGTCTTCCTCGATCCCGCCAAGGATCCGCTGGGATCGGGCTATCACATTCTCCAGTCGACCATCGCGATCGGTTCGGGCGGGTTCTTCGGAAAGGGCTTCGGCAACGGCTCGCAGAGCCACCTCAACTATCTGCCCGAGGCTCACACCGACTTCGTGTTCGCCACCATGGCCGAGGAATGGGGCATGCTCGGCGGCCTGTTCGTGCTGGTTTCCTTCGCGTGGCTGCTGCGCTGGGGCATGATGACTGCCCGCGCCGCGCCCGACCGCTTCTCGCAACTGCTGGCGGCGGGGATGAGCTTCACAATCTTCTTCTACGTCGCGATCAACCTGATGATGGTGATGGGCCTCGCCCCGGTGGTGGGGATTCCGCTCCCGTTCATGAGCCACGGCGGCTCGTCGATGATGACCAACATGATCTGCGTCGGCACGATCATGGCAGTGCAGAACTGGACCCGCACCGGCCCGCAAGCACTCTCCTAGGCGCACCCTCGCCCGGGTCGCCGCCGAGCCACAAACCGGCCCGCAAAAATGTCCCGCTCACCCCGAAAAGGGCTTCCCCTCCCGGAATCTGACGCTATAGGGGGCGCTCCCGACGGAACCCATGGTACGCCGGTGTGGACGCATAGCTCAGTTGGTAGAGCAGCTGACTCTTAATCAGCGGGTCCTTGGTTCGAGCCCAAGTGCGTCCACCAAATTCTCCATATATTTCAACGTATTAAATGGCCCTTGGGCCAACCGGATTTCCGCTCGCAGATCGCTAGGTAGCTCTCTAGGTAGCAGCGGATCCGGCGACGGTTGATCAAGGTATTGCGACGAAAAGCTGGCTCCAGCGTGTGCTCGAGCCTGTCTTGCTCTATCAACACCTAGGGTTCAGTGACCCGGATTGAGAATCGCGGCGTTTTTCCGCAGTGCTTCGACAACTGTATCGGTCACTGCCCGCACTCTCGGCATGTGGCGCATGTCCACATGCACACCTATCCAGATGTCTCGAACAAGGTCAGGTCTGTCGGGGTACAGGCGAATTAGCCCGGGCTCCCCATCGGCACGATAGCGGGCGAGCGCCGCAACCCCGGCCCCTGCAAGAGTCGCGTGAACCTGCACTTCGCGGCTGTTGGAGCGAAAACCGATAAGCGCATCGGGGAAGGCATCCCGCAGCCATTTGGCCTCCGGCAAATGCGCCTGATCGTCGAGCACCGTTACGAGGCGGGCTTGCCCCTCCTCAATGGGCCGGGCCATATCCGGGGCTGAGTACAGTCCCATGGCGAGCGCGCCGACGCGTCGGGCTACCACCTCGTTCCCCTCGAAGCGAGACATGCGCAGCGCGATATCGGCCTCCCGCTTGGACAGGCTGAGCGAACGCGTGTCGGGAACCAGTTCGACAACGATGCCCGGATGCTTGGCTTGCAGGGCAACGAGCGCCGGGGTGACGATCCGCGCTGCAAGCGTGTCGACCGTGGTCAGCCTGACTAGGCCTTCGAGCGCCACGTCCTTGCCGGTGATGGTGCGTTCGGCGGCCAGGACCTCTGCTTCCACGCGTTC
The DNA here is from genome assembly GCA_013791705.1 of Sphingomonadales bacterium. Taxonomy (GTDB): domain Bacteria; phylum Pseudomonadota; class Alphaproteobacteria; order Sphingomonadales; family Sphingomonadaceae; genus Novosphingobium. Next base: position 4,167 of record VMTF01000247.1, read on the forward strand.
GGCGTTGCCCAGCACAGTCTCTCCAAGGGGAGTCAACGCATAGCCACCGGGCAGGCGCTGCAGCAACCGCGCACCCGTCCGTGACTCCATCGCAGTGAGCCGGCGCCCCATCGTCGGCTGCGTCACTCCGAGCGCACGTGCCGCAGCAGACAGTGTCCCGAGCCGGGCAATGGCGAGGAATGTGCGAAGATCGTCCCAGTCCATGCAACTTCATACGAAAACGCATGGCCACTAGTCAATCTTCACGAATGGCATGCAGCTTCGCAAGCGCGTATCTGAGGGTCAACGAGACAAAGGACGATTGACCATGACCCAGACAGCTTCGACTTCGCAAGGAATTGCCCTGCTCCGCGTGACCAGCGGCGCCCTTCTCCTCACCCACGGGCTGATCAAGCTCCTGGTGTTCACGCCCGCCGGAACGGCCGGCTTCTTCGAAAGTATCGGCTTTCCGGGCATCCTGGCCTATCCGGTCATGGCTGGTGAGATCGGGCTTGGTCTTGCATTGATCCTCGGCTTCATGACGCGCTGGGCCGCACTGGCGGCGCTGCCGATCATGATCGGGGCGATCGTGCCACATGCCGGCAACGGCTTCACCTTTTCCAATACCGGCGGTGGTTGGGAATATCCGGTGTTCTGGGCCATCGCTCTGGCCGTCCAGGCGATGCTGGGTGACGGCGCCTATGCCATTGGCAACCCCCTGAAGCAGAAGGACTGAATCACATGATCCGCCCGCTGTTCCTCTCGCACGGCGCGCCGACGCTGCCCTTCGAGGATGTCGCCGCCCGCGACTTCCTCAAGGGTCTCCCGGCCGCCCTGCCGCGGCCCCGCGCGATCCTGGTGGTTTCCGCGCACTGGGAAACGCGCGTTCCCACCGTCAATGCGGTCGAACGCAACCGGACGATCCACGACTTCGCAGGCTTTCCGGAGGCGCTCTATCAGCTGACCTATCCCGCGCCGGGTGACCCGCAGCTTGCCGACCGGATCGTCGATCTCCTCGCCGAGGCGGGACTTCCATCGGCCACGGATACCGCAAGGGGTCTCGATCACGGAGCCTGGGTGCCATTGATGCTCGCCTGGCCGGACGCCGACATCCCGGTGGTGCAACTGTCCGTGCAAAGCCAGCTCGGTCCCGGCCACCACCTGGAAGTCGGCCGAGCAATCGCGCCGCTCGCTGAGGAAGGCGTGCTGATCGTCGCCAGCGGCAGCTTCACGCACGACCTGTCGAGCTGGCGCGGCCAGGCAGGCATGGCAGAGCCCGAATGGGTTACGGAGTTTGCAGACTGGTTCGACGCGGCGCTCAAAGAGGGTCGCACCTGCGATCTGCTGGCCTATCGCCGCCTCGCCCCGCACGCGCAGCGTAACCATCCAACCGAGGAGCATCTCCTGCCCCTGTTCGTTGCACTAGGAGCGGCGGGATCCGGCGCCCCCGTGCAACGGCTCCATGCCAGCAATACCTACGGCGTCCTTCGCATGGATGCCTACGCCTTCGGCGCCTCAACTATTCCGACCAATCAAAAAGGAAAGCAGTCATGACCAAGGTTCTCGTCCTCTATTATTCGACCTATGGCCATATCGAGACGATGGCGCAGGCCATCGCGGAAGGTGCGCGCGAAGCGGGCGCCACGGTCGATATCAGGCGCGTGCCCGAAACCGTGCCCGAGGAGGTGGCAAAGGCGAGCCACTTCAAGCTCGATCAGGCCGCCCCCGTCGCGACTGTCGCTGAACTCGAGAACTACGATGCCATCGTCATCGGCACGGGCACGCGGTTTGGCCGGATTTCTTCGCAGATGGCGGCGTTTCTCGACCAGGCCGGTGGCCTGTGGGCGCGCGGCGCGCTCAACGGCAAGGGCGGCGCGGCCTTCACGTCGACGGCCACCCAGCATGGCGGGCAGGAAACGACACTGTTTTCGCTCATCACCAACATGCTCCATTTTGGCATGGCCATCGTCGGGCTCGATTACGGCTTCGCCGGACAGTCAGGCCATGACAAGGTCCGTGGCGGCGCGCCGGATGGCGCCCCGCCCCTTGCCCGCGGCGCTGGCCGCCGCCCGCCCGCTGAGGGTGCACTCGCCGGGGCCC
>VMTF01000285.1 GCA_013791705.1 Sphingomonadales bacterium
GAGCGGGTGATCGCCTGGCGGATCCACCATGTCGCGTTAGTCGAGAACTTGTAGCCGCGGCGATACTCGAACTTGTCTACCCCCTTCATGAGCCCGATGTTGCCTTCCTGGATGAGGTCGAGAAACTGCAACCCGCGGTTGGTGTATTTCTTTGCGATGGAAATCACCAGGCGCAGGTTTGCCTCGACCATTTCCTTCTTGGCGATGCGCGCCTCGCGCTCGCCCTTCTGGACCATGTTCACGATCCGGCGGAATTCGGTCAGCGCCATGCCGGTCGCGGCGGCAATGTCCGCTACTTCGGCGCGGATGCGTTCGACAGCGTCCCCTTCGGCTTCGGCGAAGGCCGTCCACTTCTTGTCACGCTTGGAATTGTCCTGCAGCCACGCTTCGTCGATCTCGTGGCCGATGTAGACATCAAGGAAGTCCTTGCGCGGTACCTTGTGGCGCTCGGCCAGGCGAAGCATCTGGCCGCCCAGCGTGGTGAGACGGCGGTTGAACGCATAGAGGTTGTCGACCAGATACTCGATCTTGGTCGCGTGGAAGTGCACCGATTCCACTTGCGCGGTCAGTTCTTCGCGCAACTGCTGATAGGTCCGCTCTTTCGCGGGGGAAAACGTCCCGCTGCTGCCCATGGCGTCGAGCCGCGCGGCCTGGATCTTCTCGAACTGACGGAACAGCTCGGTAATCTGCGCGAACTTTTCGAGCGCCTCGGGCTTGAGCGCGGCTTCCATCTGGGCGAGCGAGAGGGTGTTGTCTTCCTCTTCCTCCTCGACCGGGCGGCGGGCGCGGCGCTCGATGCCGTCTTCTTCCTCCTCGTCGGCCGATTCCTGCTCCTCGACGTCGTCTTCTTCCTTGAACGACGGGCCGGCAGTCGCTTCGGTGATCTCGCCGTCAGCGTTGTCCTCGCCGTCTTCCGAAAGATTTTCCGGCGCCGGTTCCTTGGACAGCATAGCGTCGAGATCGAGAATCTCGCGCAGTTGCATCTCGCCGGCGTTCAGCGCTTCGGACCACTGGATGATCGCGTGGAAGGTGATCGGGCTTTCGCACAGGCCCAGAATCATGGTGTCGCGGCCGGCTTCGATGCGCTTGGCGATGGCGATTTCGCCCTCGCGGCTCAGCAGTTCGACCGCGCCCATTTCGCGCAGGTACATCCGCACCGGATCGTCGGTGCGCTCGACCGTTTCCTTCTTCTTGACGAGGTCCGGACGCTCGTCGACGCTTTCGGCGTCTTCCGCATCCTCGGCCCGGCGCTCTTCGGGATCGACCGCGTCTTCGTCGCTCTCGACGATGTTGACGCCCATCTCGGAGATCGCGGCCATGATGTCCTCGATCTGCTCGGACGACATCTGATCCTGCGGCAGCGCCTCGTTCAGCTCGTCATAGGTAATCACGCCGCGACGCTTCGCGCGGGCGATGAGCTTCTTGATCGATGCATCGTTGAGATCGATCAGCGGCGCATCGCCACCTTCCTTCTCGCTGCCGGTAATTTCTTCTTCCATCATTCCGCCATTATGGTTTTGCGCTCCGCCGGATGAACGGCGATCGCGGGAAACGGTTTCAGTGGTGTCGCTGGATTATACCCGAAAGGGCCATTTGCCTCAGACGCGACACGAATTCCAGTTATCTTTCGGCCAATTTCGGCAATTCGCGCTTAATCGCGCATCTGGGCCTTCAGCCGTTGTTCCAGTTCTTCCTTCCGGTTCCGCAACCGTCCTTGTTCCTCAAAGTCAAACTGCTCGGTCGCGATGTGAAGCGCGGCTTCGAGTTCGGGCCCTTCAACCAGCATCAGGATCGCCGTTTCGAGCACTTCCAGTGCGACTTCGGGTGGCGCGCCGGCATTCGTGAAGGCAAATCTGATCCTGGCATATTCGGCCGGGTCCGGGGGCGAGAGGCCCTTGCTCGCTAATGTGGTGACCAGCGCCTCGTTTTCAAGCGACTCACGCAATTCCGCGCAATCGAGCAGGGCGTCGAGCAGCCGGGCATGGTCGGGATCGAACAGCCGCGCGCGCGACAGCGCCTCGGCATGGCGCGCGATTGCCTGCGGGAAATTGACCAGTCCTGCCAGGACGGCCGCCGCCAGTGCTTCGCGCGAACCACCGGTGGCCTTGCGCAGCCGCCGGGCCGTTTCGGGCGACGGCGGGGGAGGGGTGGGCTCGGGCCACTTGCCGCCGCGCCGGGCGCCGGGGCGGGGCCTGCCGACCGGAGGGCGCCACGGGGCCGTTTCGCGCTTGGGATAGGCGAAATCCGAAAACCGCTCCATCAGCTCGCGCCGGTAAAGCGGCTTGATGTCCGGATCGGCGATCAGCTCGACATGCGCCATCAGCCGCGCCTTCAGGCCCGCCTTGTCCTCGGGCGTGACGAGAGGGAGGGCCTCGCGCTCGTGGTCCCACAGCGTGTCGATCAGGCTCGACGCCTCGCCGAGCAGCGCTTCCAGCGCTGCTGCTCCGCGCTGCTTGATGAGGTCGTCCGGGTCCAGGCCGGCGGGCAGCCGCACGATTTTGAGCGAATGGGCCGGTTTGAGCATCGGCAGGGCGCGGCCGATCGCCCGCAGCGCCGCGCGCTGCCCGGCCGCGTAGCCCGGGGAGCACAGGCTCGGCGTTTTGTCGACCCGCCAGCGCAGCCCCCCGTGGGGTTAGGTCAGTTCCGTGCCCAGCGGGGGGCCCGCCGCGGGAAAGC
>VMTF01000161.1 GCA_013791705.1 Sphingomonadales bacterium
ACGCTTCGGCCGCCACCGCCTATCACCTGTTCGCGAGTGCCGTCTGCGAGGCGGGGAAGCCAGCGAAACTCAAGTTCACCAAGGCCGAGGACGTGCTTCGATACACCTTCAGCTACACGATCGCGACGAACGATCTGGCCGCGGAATTCTTCATCGCCCCGGCTGTTTCGAGAAGCTGAACAGCGTCCTGCCAAGCCTTTTTCTCGGCGTCGATCGGCGCTGCGGCGCCAGTACCGTTAGGTACTGAACTAGGTGACTGTGAAGGTATGCCCGTTTGTTCGTCGTCTGCTGCAACAGGTGTTCCAACAGGTGTTGAACGGGCGCTGCCGTTCTGTTGACGCTTCCGAGCCTCGGCCGATGCCTTTCCGGCCTCCGATTTGACGGCCACCAGATGCTTCGCGCGGGCCAATTCCTGGTCGAGACGCTCCTGCCGGAAGCCGCCCTCCGAGGCGGTCCAGAACCGCAGCACCTTGGCCTTGTTCGCGCGCCATTCCCGCAGCGACATGCGCGTGATCTGCGCCAGTTCGTCGTCGTCATCCGGGATCAGGCCGTCGTGCGCCCATGCCTCCAGCAGCAGGAGGAGGTAGGCCCCGTGCTGCGCCGTCGTCAGCCGGCCGGTCTGTCGCAGGTAGGCACCGGGGTAGAACGGCATCCATGTGTCGTGACTCGGCTTGCTCATGCTGCGTTCTCGGAAAAGAGCGGGAGATCGGCCCCCTCGACGTGGGCCAGCCGCTTGTGAATGTCCGCGACGTACTGCGCCTCGCGCTCGATCAGGATGCAGTCGAAGCCTTCGCGAAGGCAGGCCATGCCAGTGGAGCCGGAGCCCGCGAATGGGTCCAGGGTCACGCCGCCCGGCGGGGTCACCATGCGGACCAGATAGGCCATCAGATCGACCGGCTTCACGGTCGGGTGCTTGGAGCCGCAGCGGTCTTCGGCGTCCGCCTTGGAGCTATAGAAAAACCGGGCTGCAGAGCCGGTGTCGCCACGCGGGACGGCGGAGCCCCCACGGTTCGGCATATCGCCATAGACGTTCGCGAAGGGGCTGGAGGGCTCGTTGCCCGTCACGATTCCTTGCTGGCCGGCAGAGAATGGGAAGGCGTCGACCACCTCATCGCTTCCGTCGTGGACGACGTTGGCGGGCCAGCGCCTCTTTGCGTCACCGCCACGCGGGCCGGGCGTCGGGGCGAAGTCAGTCGATCCCTTGTCCGCATAACGCCGTGCCGCCGACGCGTTGCTGTCACGGCCACCGCCACCGCCCTCGCCGGTTCCGACCCGGCTGGCGTCAATGTTCAGCGCCCCGGTCCCATGCCGTAGGACGTTCGCGGCGACCGTTCCAATCAGGGGCTTCCGCGCCAGAACGATCGGCTCCAGCGCAGGTTTAAGGGCGGTGCCCCAGCCTTCCCATGCCGCCGATGCCGCCGATGCCGCCGCAGTGACGGTCGGGACAAACTCGCGTCCATCGTTCTTTTCCCAGCCGCCCTTGTGCTGGTCAGCTCCGGGGATCATCCGCTTGACCGGCTCACCCTGGGAGATCACCTCGCGCACGGCGCCGGCGGCCTTGTCGATGCCCCTCGACACATCGTGCGACTTGGGGAATCCGCTGCCGTACAGCCACGCGATCATATCGCGCATCTCAAAGCCCGCATCCTCGATGGCGCAGGCGAGGCGGTGATAGGTGCGCGTTCCCGAGAAGGCGATCAGGTGACCGCCGGGCTTCAGGACGCGCAGCACCTCGACCCAGAACAGCGGATCGAACGCGGTCTCGCCGGTATCCCAAGTGGCGTTCATGAAGCCCGCGACGGCGCGCTTATAGACGTCGCCAGTTGGGGCCTTGGCATTAGGGCCACCGAAGCGTTTACCGATGCTCACGAGCGCATACGGTGGATCAGTCACCACGGAATCTATGCTATTGTCCGCGAGTCCTTTCAGCACCTCGCGACTGTCGCCCTGCATGACTTTGACCTCAGCCACAATCGTTCTCCCGTCTGGCCGAACCGCCGTCGTGCGCGGCTGCGCTCATTGTCAAAAGTCGTTTGCTGTGCCGCCCTCTCGCGCCAAGCATGGGCGGGGCAAGCATTGCTCTCCGGCCTGCCAGTACGAGGCGATGACGGCCCGGAAAGTCGCGAATACTTCCCGCGCCTGTGTCGGCTGTGGCGGCGGCCTGACCGCGCCCGCCAGCAGGGTGGCGGCGGGGCGCGGCCTCTACTGCACCAGAGAGTGCCGAGACCGAACGCGCATCCGCGAACTGCACCCGCAGTTCAAAGGGCGTCCGGTTCACCATCGCGGCCCGAACTGGATGGCGCAGAGGCGGAAGGCAACGCCCCGAGACGCCGCCACCTGTCAGCACTGCGGAGCGCCCGGCGTCGATGTTCACCACATCGTGCCGTTCCGCCTGTTCGACGACTACGTTACCGCCAACGACCTCGGCAACCTCGTGACCCTGTGCAAGCCGTGCCATCGCCGGGCCGACGCAGAGGTTCAGCGCGCAGCCTGAGCGGCTGTCGCCGTGGTGAACGGTGACCGTCATCGCCCCATCCCCATATTCTCGATCACATCGAATTCCGCGAGATAGATCTGGCGCGTCGTCCCGATCGGGCCGTCGCGCGACTTGCCGCAGATGACTTCCATTATCCGGTGCGAGGCCGCGATGGCGAGCTCGTGCTCCTCGCGGGACTGATTTCGCCGCGGGCCTTCGCGCTCGAGGTAGTAGCTGTCGCGGTAGCAGAACAGCACCGATGAGGCGTCCTGCTCGATGGCGCCGGAGTCGCGCAGATCGCCCAGCTGCGGCCGCTTGTTGTCGCGCTCCTCGCATTTGCGGGAGAGTTGCGAGAGGAGGAGGATCGTGCAGCCCATGCTCTTGGCCAGCCGCTTCAGCCGCGACGTGACCATGCCCAGCGCGGTCGTCAGGTTCACGCCCATCCGCAGCAGGGCGGACAGGTCCATGATCTGCAGATAGTCGATGACGGCGAGGCCGATCTTGCCGCGG
>VMTF01000063.1 GCA_013791705.1 Sphingomonadales bacterium
CTGGAACTGCTGGTTAAGCGCAAACGGCTGCCGAAAAACGCCCCGGTGCCGTGCATCGTCAAGGATGCCCATGATCCGATCTCGGCCGAGGAAGACTCCCTCGCCGAGAACACCCACCGCGAGCAACTCCATCCGCTCGATCAGTTCCGCGGCATGCAGCGGCTCGTCGACCAGGGTGACGACATCGAGACTATCGCCGCCACCTTCATGACCACGCCGGCGGTAGTACGTCAGCGCCTGAAGCTGGCGTCGGTGTCGCCCGCGCTGCACGAGGTCTATGCCGAGGACGGCATGACCCTCGATCAGCTCATGGCCTTCTCGGTCAGCGACGACCATGCCCGCCAGGAACAGGTGTGGGAGCTGCTTGCCCATAGCTGGAACAAGGAACCCGCGTTCATCCGGTCCAAACTTACCGAGAACACGGTGCGCGTCTCGGACAAACGGGCGCTGTTCGTCGGCATCGACGCCTATACCGACGCGGGCGGGTGCGTTCTGCGCGACCTGTTCACGGCCGACGATGGCGGCTGGCTTCAGGACGCGGCGCTGCTCGACACGCTGGTCGCCGCGAAGCTTAAGACCGAGGCCGAGCGGATCGGCGGCGAAGGCTGGAAGTGGGTCACGGCGGCCGTGGACCTGCCTTATGGTCATCTCAACAGCCTGCGTGAGATCGACAGCGATCCGGCGGCGCTCACCGATGCGGAATCGGCGCGGGCCGAAGCGCTGACGGCCGAAGGCAACGTCATCGAGGCGGACTATGAAGACGCCGAGGAACTGCCTGCGGAGGTGGCGGCGCGGCTCGAAGCGATCGATGAAGAGTTGGCCGGCCTGATCGAGCGGCCAAGAACCTATGATCCACGGGAAATGGACATCGCCGGCGCCTTCGTCAGCCTCGACACCGACGGGTCACTCTTTGTCGAACGGGGCTGGGTCCGTGCCGAGGACGAACCGCAGGTCGCGCCTGAACCGGGTGATGACGAGGCCGAGGGCGATCCGTCCGCCGATCCGATCGGCCCGCAGCAGCCGGCCGCGTCGGCGCGGTCCAGCGTCGTCACCCTAGCCGGCGCTGCGACGGATGAAACCGATGATGATGACGAGCAGATCATCAAGCCGCTTCCCGATCGTTTGGTGTCGGAACTGACCGCGCATCGCACGCTCGCCTTGCAGGATGCGTTCGCCGCCAGTCCGTCGACGGCCTTCGCCGCCGTGCTGCACGCTATGGTGTTGTCCGCCTTCTATCATGGTCGAACCGAATCCTGTCTCGGCGTCTCGGTGCAGCGCACCAGCTTCCCGAACCAGGCGCCCGGGATGAAGGACAGCCATTCGGCCCGGTCGATCGCGGTACGGCATGAGGCCTGGGAGAAACGGCTGCCCGATTCCGACAAGGACTTGTGGGACGCGCTGATGTTGCTCGACGGCGGCGATCAGGCGGCGCTGTTCGCGCATTGCGCCGCGTTCGGGGTCAACGCCCTGTGGGAGCCGACCAGCCGCTATGACGGTCGCGTCTCGGCGCATGGTGTCCAGCGACGGCTCGCGCACAGTCATGTGCTGGCGCGCGCGGTCGGTCTCGACATGGTGGCGGTGGGCTGGAAGCCGACGGTCGAGAATTATCTCGGCCGGGTCGCCAAGCCGCGCATCCTGATGGCGGTCGCCGAAGCGAAGGACGACCAGACGGCGGGCCTGATCGACCATCTGAAGAAGGGCGACATGGCCCGCGAAGCCGAACGACTGCTGGCCGATGCGGACTGGCTGCCAGAGCCGCTTCGCACCCCGGCGATCGAAGATGCGTTCGATCCGGCGGCGGTCGATCAGGTCGAAAGCGTCGAGGCCGATACCGAGGCGCTGCCCGCGTTCCTCGGCGGGGATAACGACGAGGTGACGGCCGACGATGATCTGTCCGACGCCTATGCGATCGCGGCGGAATAGCCGTCCGCTCCGGCGGGGCGGCTCCGGTCGCTCCGCCGCTTTTTCCAACACCCATCGCCACAAGCCTGGCCACGCGCCGGGCTTTTGCGATTTTACGGAGATACGCAAAATGTCCGATGAAACCCCCAAGCCCGTCATCGACCTCGACGCTGTTTTCACCGAATGGAATGCCTATGAAGCGCGCCGGGCGGAGCTGCATCCGGCGAACAAGGCCATTTTGTTCGCCGCGCTCGGCGCCGCAGGCATCACCCGCGTCGTCCTGACGTTCAACGGAGGCGGCGATTCGGGGCAGACCGAGAATATCGAAGCCTTCGCCGGCGCCGATCTTCGTGACCTGCCGGGCGCGACAGTCGAACTGCGCGACCTTTTATTCCGGGAGGGCGAACCCAGAGCACTGAGCCAGCCCCTCGCCGAAGCGATCGAGACTCTGGCCTTTGCCTGTCTCGAACAGAAGCATTGCGGCTGGGAGAATAATGAAGGCGGCTACGGCGAGTTCGTGTTCGACGTCGCCAAGGGTACGATCGCGCTCGACTATAACGAGCGGATCGAGACCTCCCAAAACTACACCCATGCGTTTTGAGGAGGGCGCGATGGGACATTGCTATCATCACGCCCTGTCGGCGGTGAAGAAATGGGGCGGTTCGGCCGACGACTATCTGCCGCTGCACCAATGGTTCGACGAACCGTCGAAGCTGATCACCGCCGATTTCCGCCACCGGGCCTTGAGGCATCATGCCGAAGGCGTGTTCATGCTGGAGCGCTTCTTCGGCCCAACCATCACGATCTCGACCGGGCGGGCAGTGCCGGTCCGGCTGATCGGTGAGCAGCATATCGTCGAGGACCTGGGGTTCATTCCCAGCTTTGCCGATTGGGTGCGCTGCATTCGCCCTGAACCCTGGATGGGCCGCGCCCAGCCCATTCACAAACTGGTCGATCCGTTCGCGGCCGTTACCGCCTGGTCGACTCCTTTCCCTCATCAATCCCGCAAAAGCCCGGCCATTGCGCCGGGCTTTTGCGTATCTGGAGATATTTCATGACTTCCCAATCCATAGCCGGCGCCAATACGCTGAGCGATCTCATCCGCACCGCGCCGCTCGGCGCGCTCCTGCGTTATTCCGACGGCCAGCCCAGACCGCCGGCCCGGTTCAACAAGAAACTCGCCGCCTGGGAGCGGAGCAATGGCGTGGGCCGTCTGATCAAGAAGACGCCGGCGATCGTTAGGCCGACCTATTCCATACCCGAGGGCTTCACGCTCCATCACGGTGATTTCGGCAGCGGCGGCGTCATCGTGATGGTGGTGGCGATGACCTGGCACGTCACCAGCCCGCTGCATTTCGAGATCATCGAGGCGCCCGCGCCGGGGATGGTCCGTGTGCTCACCCAGTGGGAAGGCGTGGACGAACTCCGCCATCTCGCGCCGAACATGGCGACGGCGCAAAGCTGGTTCGCCAGCCATCGCTATTCGAACGCCCGGTTCGAAGTCGTTGGCGATGAGGCGAAAGCCACCCTGCCAGAACTCGGGAGGGCGGCATGAGCACAGGAGAAGTGATCGCTGCCGTATTCGCCCGCTCGGCCGACGGCCATCTGGCCGCCCGCGTCGAGGATATCGCCTTCATCGCCATCCCGGTGAAGGACGGGCTCAGGGTCGCGACCGGCTGGCGTCTGACCAGACCGATCGACCACTGGACCGTGGACGATGTCTTTGGTGCGTCAGCGATCGTCGCCGATGAAGGGGGCTTTCGCGCCCATGTCGAGGAGAGCGCCGAACATCGCCGCCAGCTTCGAACGCTTGGGCGCCGTGAGATTCGCCAGCGGCTTTCCACGCCCTGGGGCATGGCTCAGTCGAGCAAAATCTATGCCGATGGGGTGGTCTTCCATTCGACCGCCAGCCATGGCGGAATCAAGCTCGACCGGGCGCGCAACGCGGCGATGCCCGCCATGCTGCGCGTTGCGAGCGGGTGGTATGAGGAAGATTGTGAGTGGTCCAAGGTCGCCATCGGCCTTCCCGACCTGTTCACCGATTACGAGCGCCGCCACGCTGATCGCACGTTTCGCGATTATTATCCCGAATGCTGCGAGGCTGTGCATGGCCGTGCCTTGGAACCGGGAGAATCCTTCGCCAATGATCGACGCTTGTTCCGCGAGGCCCACGCCCAGGATTGGGTGGTGGTCTCCGCGATCACCTCGAAGGAGCGACTGGGGTTCGTGGATTGTGTCGCGACCCTTGGCGGTGACGGTACGGCGTCGTCGCGTCGTCGGTTTCTCGTGCCCGATACCGAGTACAGTGCGGGACCGCATGGGTTCGTGATCGACGAACGGCGGCACCAGGCCTGGGACGGTCCCATCGCCAGCGCCGCCTGCACTTGAACCATTAACCGGGCGATCTCCAGTGCGGGATCGCCCGCATTTTTGTGTCAGGCGGCTTCGTCATCGTCGCGGCCCCGTTCAGGACATCAGCGTGGATACGCCAAGGGCCGCTCGCGCATCCGCGAGCCGCTGATCGAGAGTGCACAGCGTCGCGCTGGCGACGCCAATAGCTAGCGGGGCTGGCGCCCCAGCGAGAGCGAGAGGCAGGCCGGAAGGAGGCGAGCCTACCGGATCGAGAGAGAGCGTCCGCTGGCTTGCTTCCGTCCTGCTCTCCTCGGACATTTCCCATGACCCTATCCGCATCCGCTGCCCGTTCGGCGACGCCATTTCCTGTTGCGACCGGTTTCGCCGCGACCGGCCAAGCGATTCTCGCCGCCGCCGCCCTCATCCTGCCCGACCTCGAACGGGGCAGCGTCATCGACGCCCGTGCGTTGCGTTTCGCGATGGAGACCGCGTTCGGCGGCTCCGATGCGGACGGTGCCTGGGACTGGAAGACCGCCTACGACGCCTGCGAGGCGGCGCAGATTCTGTTCCTTCGCAAATATGGTTCTACGATTCTCCGTAAATCCGCATCTCCGGCTGCCGCGCTGGCGATGGTCGAAAAGATCGGCGCGTTGCTGCCGACCCATACGCGCCGATCGGAGACCTCCCAGGCATTGCAGCAATTCTCGACGCCTGCCGGGCTCGGCGTCGTCGCGGCGATCGCCGCCGCCATCCGGCCCGGCGACGTGGTGCTGGAGCCATCGGCCGGAACCGGACTGCTCGCCGTCCACGCCAAGAACCAGGGGGCGCGCCTGCTCCTCAATGAACTGGCCGAGATCCGCGCCGAAGTGTTGGCCGGGCTGTTCGACGATTGCGCCGCCACCCGCCACGACGCCGCGCACATCCATGACCATCTCGACGCGGGCCTGGTCCCCAGCGTGGTGCTGATGAACCCGCCATTCTCGGCGGTCGCCCATGTCGATCGCACGATGAAGGACGCGGCGCTGCGCCATATCAGCTCGGCGCTGGCGCGCCTGGCGCCGGGAGGTCGCCTGGTTGCGATCACCGGGGCGAGTTGCGCGCCGGACAATCCGGCCTGGACCGACGCCTTCGCGCGGTTGCAGGAGCGCGGTCGCATCGTCTTCTCGGCGGCGATCGACGGCCGGGTCTATGCGAAGCACGGCACCACGATCGACACGCGCCTGACCGTGATCGACCGTGTTCCCGCCGACGACCCCACGATCTTTCCAGTCTCGCCGGGCGTCGCGCCGGACACCACGACCCTGCTCGGTTGGGTGCTCGACCTTGTGCCGCCGCGCGCGCCGTCGCCCAATGCGCCGCCGCCCGTCACCCCGATCGCCATGCAGACGATGGCCGCGATGCCGGTTCGCCAGCGCGCCGCGCCGATCCTGGCCCCGGCTCCAGCGGTCGTGCCCGATGCGGTGGAGCTGGCCTATGAGACCCTCGACTGGACCCCGGCCGAAGCAGGCCGCCTGACCGATGCGATCTACGAACCCTATACGCTCCAGTCGTTGCGCATCGCGGGTGCGAAGCCGCATCCGACCCCGCTGGTCCAGTCGGCGGCGATGGCCTCGGTCGCGCCGCCCCGCCCGTCCTATCGCCCGATGCTTCCGGCCAGGCTGATCGCCGACGGCATCCTGTCCGACGCCCAGCTCGAATCCGTCATTCTCGCAGGCGAGGCGCATGGCGGCCATCTCGCTGGATCGTGGAACGTCGATCCGACCTGGGACATCGTCAAGGCGGCGGCTGATGAGACCGCCGATGCCGTCCGGTTCCGACGCGGCTGGTTCCTCGGCGATGGCACGGGCGCCGGCAAGGGCCGCCAGGTCGCCGGCATCATCCTCGATAACTGGCTGAAAGGTCGCCGCCGCGCGGTCTGGGTGAGCCGGTCCGACACGCTCCATCACGACGCCATGCGCGATTGGGAGGCGCTCGGCCAGGAACGGCTGCTGGTGACGCCGCTCTCCCGGTTCCGCCAGGGCACGCCGATCAGGCTCGATGCCGGCGTGCTATTCACCACCTACGCGACGCTCCGTTCGCAGGAACGCAGCGAAAAGGTCAGCCGCGTCCAGCAGATCGTCGACTGGCTGGGCGCGGACTTCGACGGCGTAATCATCTTCGACGAGGCGCACGCCATGGCGAACGCCGCCGGCGGCAATGGCGAGCGCGGCGAGCAGGCGCCCTCGCAACAGGGCCGCGCCGGACTACGACTCCAGCACGCCTTGCCCGATGCTCGCATCGTTTATGTCTCGGCGACTGGCGCGACCACGGTGCAGAACCTCGCCTATGCCCAGCGCCTCGGCCTGTGGGGCGGCGAGGATTTCCCGTTCTCGACGCGCTCGGAGTTCATCGCCGCGATCGAGGATGGCGGGGTCGCGGCAATGGAAGTGCTGGCGCGCGACCTGAAGGCGCTCGGTCTCTATGCGGCCCGCTCGCTGTCGTTCGACGGCGTCGAATATGAGATGCTCGAACACAGGCTGACACCCGGGCAGATCGGCATCTACGACGCCTATGCCGGGGCTTTCCAGGTGATCCATAACAATCTTGACGCCGCGATGCAGGCCGCCAACATCACCGGCGCGACGGGGACGTTGAACGCCCAGGCGAAGTCAGCCGCCCGGTCCGCGTTTGAATCCGCCAAGCAGCGCTTCTTCAATCATCTGATCACGGCGATGCAGACACCGTCGCTGGTCGCCAGCATCGCGCGCGACCTGGAAGCGGGCCATGCCGCCGTCGTCCAGATCGTCTCGACCGGCGAGGCGCTGATGGAACGCCGGCTGGCCGACATCCCGACCGATGAATGGGACGACGTGCGCGTGGACGTAACACCGCGCGAATATGTGCTGTCGTACCTTGAGCACAGCTTCCCGGTGCAGCTCTATGAGCCCTTCACCGATAGCGAAGGCAATCTCTCCTCCCGGCCCGTCACCGACAAGGATGGCCAGCCGGTCCAGTCCCGCGATGCCGTCGATCGTCGCAACCGACTGATCGAACATCTAGCGTCACTAGCGCCAGTTCCCGCCGCGCTCGATCAGATCCTCCATCATTTCGGGACGGATATGGTCGCCGAGGTGACGGGACGCTCGCGGCGCATCGTCCGCAAGCGCGGGAGCGACGGCATCGATCGCTATGTCGTCCAAAGCCGACCCGGTTCGGCTAATCTCGGCGAGACCGATGCGTTCCAGGCCGATGCCAAGCGCGTGCTGGTCTTCTCGGATGCGGGCGGCACGGGCCGCAGCTACCACGCCGACCTCGGTGCGAAGAATCAGCGGCTGCGCGTCCATTATCTGCTGGAAGCGGGCTGGAAGGCCGACAGCGCCATCCAGGGGTTCGGACGGACCAACCGCACCAACCAGAAGCAGCCGCCGCTGTTCCGGCCGGTGACGACCGACGTGAAGGCGCAAAAGCGCTTCATCTCGACCATCGCGCGGCGCCTCGACACGCTGGGCGCGATCACCCGCGGCCAGCGCCAGACCGGCGGCCAGGGCCTGTTCCGACCCGAGGACAATCTGGAATCCCACTATGCGCGCGACGCCCTGCGTCAGCTCTACCGCCTGCTTTACGGCGGCAAGATCGAAGGCTGTTCGCTCGGGGCTTTCGAGGCGGCGACGGGATTGTCGCTCAGCGACAGCACTGGTCTGAAGGACGAGCTGCCGCCGATCACCACCTTTCTCAACCGGATGCTCGCGCTCACCATCGACCTCCAAAACATCCTGTTCACGGCGTTCGAAGATTTGCTGACCGCGCGGATCGAGGGCGCCATCGCGTCGGGCAGCTATGAGCTGGGACTGGAAACGCTCCAGGCCGAGAGCTTCACGATTCTAGACCGGGCCACCATCTATACGCATCCGGGAACCACGGCGGAGACGCGGTTGCTCACGATCGAACGCAAGGACCGCAACCGGCCGCTGACGCTGGACGGCGCGCTCGCCCATCTCGGTGATGGAGATGCGGCGTTGCTGGTCAACGCGCAGTCGGGCCGCGCCGCCGTGCAGATCCCGACACGCGGACTGCTGCTCGACGACGGCAGCGTCGAGCGCCGCGTGCGGCTCGTCCGGCCGATGGAATCGACGCCGATGCCGCTGGAGGCGATGGCCGAGACCCAGTGGCGTGAAGCGACCCGCACCGCCTTCGCCCGCGCCTGGGAGGCGGAGCTGGCCGAAGTGCCGGAGTTCGCGGTCAGCACCATGCACATTGTCACCGGCCTGTTGTTGCCGATCTGGAAACGGCTCCCCCAGGAATCCAGCCGCGTCTATCGGCTCCAGGCCGATGACGGCGAGCGGATCGTCGGGCGGCGGGTGTCGCCGGCCTGGGTCGCGACCGCGACCGCCAACGACAATGGGCCAACGCTCGATCCGCAGGCGGCGTTCTCCGCGCTGCTGGACGGACGCACCATCCTCGATCTGGCCGAAGGACTCCAGCTTCGCCGGTCCCGCCTCATGGGCGTCAACCGGATCGAGCTGACCGGCTTTACCGACGCGATGCGCGAACGGCTGACCGCCTATGGTCTGTTCCATGAGATCATAAGCTGGAAGCTGCGGATGTTCGTTCCGGTCGATCCGAGCGGGGCAGCCGTGCTCGACCGGGTGATGAAGCGCTGGCCGATCCAGCGCGTCGGCGACCGGGCGACGGCATGATGGCCAGTCTGTCGGATCAGGCCGGTGAACTCGCACACCGTCTCGGCGATCAGGCCGAGGCGGTGTGCGGACACTATCTGTCGAAGGGGCATCGCGAGGGCCGCTATTGGCTGGTCGGCGACGCCCGCAACACATCGGGCCGCAGCCTCTATGTGCGGCTATCCGGTTCGGAGGACGGACGCGGTGCGGCGGGTAAATGGACCGATGCGTCCACCGGCGAGCATGGCGATCTGCTCGACATCATCGCGCTGGCCTGTGGTCATGATCGTCTGCGCGACACGCTCGACGAAGCCCGGCGCTTCCTCAGCCTGCCACGCCCCGAGCCTGTCGACGATGGTCCGCATCACCGGCGGGAACCGAGGGGGCCGACCGGCACGCCGCAAGCCGCACGGCGCTTGTTCGCGGCCTCGAAGCCGTTTCTGGCGACGGTCGTAGAAGCGTATCTGCGGAACCGTGCGATTACGGATTTACGGAAAGACGATCCTCTCCGCTTCCATCCGCATTGCTACTACCGGCCGTCGCAGGATGATCCGCCGGGAACCCGTCCGGCCTGGCCCGCGATGATCGCCGCCGTCACCGATCTCGATGGCGGCGTGACCGGCGTCCATCGCACCTGGTTGGACCCGGTGGCGATCGACAAGGCGTCTGTCGCGTCACCGAGGCGCGCCATGGGGCATCTTCTCGGCCACGGCGTCCGGTTCGGGGTCGCGGATAGCGTGATGGCGGCGGGCGAAGGGATCGAGACCCTCTTGTCGGTGCGCCAGATCATGCCCGCCATGCCCATGATCGCCGCTCTGTCCTCTCCGCACCTTGGAGCCATCCTGTTCCCGGCGGCGCTGCGGCGCCTCTATGTCGTGCGCGATGACGATCCGGCCGGCGATGTGGCGGTGGCGACGTTGAGCGAGCGAGGTTCCAGCGCCGGGATCGAGGTCGTGCCGCTGTCGCCCATGCTCGGCGATCACAACGAGGATCTGCGCCTGGTCGGGTCGGAGCGGATGCGGGCGGCGTTGCGGCCCCAGCTCGTGGCCGCCGATGACGGCCGGTTCCTGATGGCGTCCCGGTGAAGCCGGAAAGGCAGTGGGTTTGTGGCGGGTCCAGCGCTGGGGAAGACCGCCGGGTGTCAGGGTGACGCAGAGATCGGAAAGGCCCACGCCCTCGGCCTTCTGAAAGGGCGATCGGGACGGCAAACGCCCCGGTCCGGCAACGGCGGGCTTCAACTTTCTTCCCCTTGCCGGCTGCGCCAGCATTCCTCGCGAGACAAGAAAGCCTCGCCCGCTGTCCTCCGCTTTGCTCCGGCCCACGCCGCTGTCGCTTGGGGTGCAAGCCCGGTTCGCCCGCCGTCTTTCGTCGCCTGCGAAGGCCGCGAAGGGCGCGGCCAACCGAAGAGGCATCACCATGACAACCGAAAGCCAGCTTCCCGAGCACGAACCCGAACACGCAGAATCCTCCACCGCCTATCTTCTCCAGGAAATGGCCCTCTACGGATACCGGCCTTATTCCGACGAGCCCGATGATCGGCCGCTCCCCGATGCCCACACCGCCGGCGGCGCCATCGTCGACATCTTCGACGCAATGGTCATGCCCTTCATCGACACGCGCTTAGAGCCCGACCTTGAAGACCTGCACTGGACCCTCACCAACGTCTTCCACAGC
>VMTF01000074.1 GCA_013791705.1 Sphingomonadales bacterium
ACGCCGACGCCGATGACCGATCGGCGTGAGACGGCAGAGCCGCGCTGTTCCGCATCGAAAAACGGCGCACCAACCTGGGTTGGGGCGCCGTTTTCCCGAGGGGCGATCCGGTTCCAGCAAAGAGGGACCGGATCGCGCGATGTTATTTGCCGAAGCGATACTTCAACTGAACGCCGTACATCCGCGGCTCGTTGTAGATCACCGCGTTGAAGCCGGCGGAACGCGCCGTTTGTGCGCCAGCGGCGATGTATTCCTTGTCGAACAGGTTCCGCACGTAGAACCCGGCCGAGATGGGCGAGCCGCCAATATCTTCGATGTCGAGGCGAGCGTTGAAGAGTTCATAGCCGGCTTCGCTCAACGAAAGATCGCTCTTGAACGGTGTGAACCACACGCGGCTGGAGTGATAGCCATCGAAGTTGAAGACTGCCTTGCCGACCCCGTCGAAATCATGCGACAGACGGATGTTGCCGCCCAGCGTGAACTTCGGAGCATAGGGGAACGCCTGCCCATCCAGCGTGGCCGGGAACGCGGCAGCGCCCGCAAAGAACGCTGCGTCGGCACCGCCGAGATCGGTGTATTTCGCGTCGGTATAGGAGGCGAAGGCCGAAAAGCTGATCCATTCTGCCGGCGAAACCAGCGCATCGACGTCGATGCCCTGGACCTTCACGGTTCCCAGGTTCGCGACGATGGTGCCCGCCGACGGATCGTTGGCGCCGATGCCGTCTCCATCATACCGGTTGAGCCCGTTCACGCCGCGCTGCGAGCCCTTGTAGATGCCGCGATAGGCGGAAATGTTGAAGCGCCCGCGCAAGTCGCCTGCACGCCAGTCGCTCTTCAGGCCGATCTCGACGTCGGTGACCGTTTCAGGCTTGTAGGTCTGATACGGGGTCAGCGTATTGGGAGCGGCGGGGTTGAACAGCGGCGTGTTCACACCTCCCGAACGATAGCCTCGGCGGACGACGCCGTAGACGAACAGATCGGGGGTGGCCTGGTAGTCAAGACCCACGTTCCACGTCAGCGCATCGGACTTGGACGAAATCTTCGTGCAGACAATGGTTCGCGCAGTGCCGTTGATCGCCTTGACGATACCTGTCGGACCGGAAGCGACTTCGCATTCCGCAGGTGTGAGCAGGAGGCTTGTCGGCGAAACCTTGCCAACCCCGAGGTTGGTGGCCGGATAGCCGGCGGCGCAAGCCTTGACGTCGTCCCAGGTCTGACGGAGGCCGACGTTGATCTTCAGCCCGTCGGCAACTTCATCGAGCCGGTAGGTGGCCGCGCCGAAGACCGCCTTGCTCGTGCTTGTACGATAGCTCTGGATCACGGTCGGCGGAACGAACGGGCTGGAGTAGAAGTTCGACAGCGCGAGGCTCGAGCCGGTACCGCCGGGCTTGTTCTGCAGATAGAAGCCGCCGACGATGGTCTGAAGTTTGCCGTCGAGCAGGTTGCCCTGAAGCTGCAGTTCCTCGGAAAACTGACGTTGGTTGACCTCGGACTGGGCGTTGAGCAATGACATCGCCGAGCCATCGGTATTGGTGAAGGAACTGACTTTCGCCGTGCGTCTGGCGATGATGTTCTTGAGCGTGAAATCGCCCAGTTCGATCTGGGTGGTGTTGGAGATGCCCGTCGTCTTGATGTACTGGGAGGGCTCATATTCCGAGTAGGTTGCACGGTTGCCGGCCTGCTGCTGCTGGGCCAGCGCCAGATCGATATCGGTCAATGGCGAAAGGCCGTTATCGTACAGCGCGGCAAAGTTGGTCGGCGCGGACGTCGATCGCAGCGTGTTGGTCGTCCCGGCGGCCAGTTCCGAATTCTGATAGATGTAGTGCAGGATCGGGCCGTCGCCGACACGGTCATACACAGTTTGCTCGTAGGTCGTGGTGCTCTTGATGAAGTCGGTCGGATCGATCCGGAGCGAAACGCGGAACGAGGTGTCGTCCTGGTTGTCAAAATCGCTGAAGCCGCTCAGATTCTTGGTGTAGCCGTCGCGCTTGATGTACTTTCCGGCCGCGCGCAAAGAAACTTGTTCTGCCACCAGTGGGACATTGATCGCGCCTTCGAGTTCCTTGCGGTCATAGTTGCCGTATCCGGCCTGCAGATATCCGCCGAAATCATAAGTCGGTTGCTGCGAATAGATCAGCACCGCCCCGGTGGTCGAATTGCGTCCGAACAGGGTGCCCTGCGGCCCCTTCAGGACCTGGACCGATGCCAGGTCGTAAGTGGGGACGATCGAACCGTCGGCAGGCAGCGGCACGTCATCGATGTAGGTGAGAACCGGCTGCGGCGCATCGCCGATGTTCGCGCGGCTCTGGCCGCGGATAACGATCTGCGGGTTGTTCGTGCCGCCTGCGCGGCCATAGGTCAGGCCAGGGGTCGAATAGGTCAGTTGGTCCATCTGCGTGACCGAGCGCTCGGCAAGCTTTTCAGCCGAGAACGCAGTGACCGAAACCGGAACCGACTGCGCGCTTTCCTGACGGCGGCGAGCCGTGACGACGATGTCTTCGACGCCGCGCGAGCTGCTTGCTTGCGTTTGCTGCGGCGCTTGCTGCGCGACCACGGGCGTGGCCATCACAATGACGGGTGCCGCCGACAGCATCAGAACTGATCGAACAATCATGCATTCCTCCCCAGGTTATTTCTTGTTTCCGCACGCGATTATTTTTATCGTCGGGCGGCCGAATTTTTCTACTATATCATTGTTATTATTTGTATTTTCTTTGACACCTAAACTGAAGCATCATCAAATACACTCGGGTAGTAAATGAAATTGCCCCGCCATCCAAACGGAATTTTTGCGGGCAAGGCATGCAGCATGGCTTGCGTCAGCCGGTGCGCCAAATTGGCAACGGCGGTCGGACTGTACCACCCGAAATTCGCCGCCGCCGCATGGCGCCCTGGCACTCTCAGGGCATTTGTGGAACCAGTTCCAAGTCGTTGAAAAAGTTGGTCGGGGAGACAGGATTCGAACCTGCGACCCTCTGGTCCCAAACCAGATGCGCTACCAGGCTGCGCTACTCCCCGACCCTGGTGCCCCGGCGCTGCCCATCGTTACGATGGCCAGTCCTGACAGTGGACCCGCTGCTGCGGCCGGCCCGGCGTTGATGGTGGGCCCGGCAGGATTCGAACCCGCGACCTAGCCGTTATGAGCGGCCAGCTCTAACCGCTGAGCTACAGGCCCATTCCATCCGCCGAGCCCGCCTTGGCGGACGAGCACCCGCCCGGTAGACCGGGTCCGGAATTTACGCAAGCTCGGCGGCCGCCATAATCTCGGCAATGCTGGTGGGTCTGACCTGCCGCTGTGCCAAAGCGGCGAAGACCGTGCGCCACCAGTCGTACAGTGCGTCGAGTTCCTCCTCGGATCGCACGTAAGGCGTGTGGCCGGGCTGGAGTGACGGACTGTGGAACGAGAAGACCAGCACCGGCAGTCCGTCGTCGGCGGCAACCTCGATGGCGCGCAGCACTTCGGATTGGCTTACGCCTTCCGGAGTCAGGGGAATTCGTTCGAGCAGGCCGGTCCGGGAAAGAAACCCCCGCAGGCTCGGCATCCGCCACAGCCTGGGATAGAGCCACGGCCCCAGGCGCCGTAGTAGGCCGTGGAACACGGTTGTGAGCGGCAGTTCCATCAACCCGCCGGGCCGATCGATCCACCAGGGCCGGAGCGGCAGGTCGCGAAAATTGGGGCCGCCGCTCGCGCTGTAATCGAACCGCGCGCGCGCCGATGTGTCGATCGCGATCCCGTGCTTGCGCAGGATCGCTGGCGTGTCGGGGCCGCCGCCATAACGCCCGGCGCGGTAGATGCGCGGTGCGCAGCCGAAGTTTTCCTCGATCGCGTCGCGCAAGGTGCGGAACTTGGCCTCCTCCAGCCACTGGGGGAGGTTGCCGGCATAGCTGTTGAATTCGTTGACGTCTTCGGCAAACGGCGGGTTGACCCACGGGTGCAGTTGCACCCCGATTTCGGCGCGGCCGTCGCTCACCGCGTCACGCAGCAGTTCGCCGGCAAGCTCGGACGTCGCGATCGGATAATCGACCAGATAGATCGGGGTGATGCCGTGCCCCTCGCAAAATGCCTGAAACGCGGCGAGGCGGGCAACCGAGTGCAGCGTGTGGCCGCTGGCCTGCAGCGGCCGGTCCCAGTCGAACTCTTCTTCGGTATCGACCGTAACGATAAAGCGTTGGCCGAAATCTGCGCGATAGCGCACGAAATCCGCTTCGCCGGGCATGTCTGTGATGCGGCGCTCTGGCAAACTTCCGGATCTCCCGCACGGCGTCCCCAGCGTCAGCCGGTGGTGGATTCCATCGCGTCATAAGGACTATGGACGCCGGGGTTTGCGGTCAAGTCGTGAGCGGCCGCCGCCGGCAGTTCGAGGATGACTTCGGCGCCCGCGCGGGTGAACCGGCCGCCCGCCGCGCGCGCCACGGCCGCGGCCAGGCGCAGGGTGAAGCCGCTCCCGAAGATGCCGGCGCTGATCGCCTGCGGGGCCTGCGGCGGCGCGGCGTCGAACAGGTCGTCGACCGTGTTCAGCGCCTCGGGCAAGCGGGCGGTGAGCCGGATAGCCTGGCCTTCGGGACGCAGTGCCAAGGCAAGGGATTCGCCGGGCCGTGCCGCTCCCGCCAGCGTTGCGAGCAGCCGCCAGACCAGATGTTCGGCCTCTTCGCCGGAGAGCGCGACCGCATACGCGCCTTGCGGCACGTCGAAGGCAAATCCGCTGCCGCGCGCTCCGGTGAATGCCTCCAGTTGGTGGACGATCCCCGCGACGATCATCGCCAGGTCGCAAGTGCCCGGTTCGAGAGTCAGGCTGCCGCTGTCCAGCCGCGCCAGCCGGTCCAGTTCCTCGAAGCCGGCCAGCATCCGGGCCGCGTCGCCGGCGATCCCGGCGGCCAGCGCCCGGTATTCGTGCGGGGTCGCGCCGAACAGTTGCTGCTGGATCAGCTCGGCAAAGCCCTGGATCGCGTTGACCGGGGTGCGCAATTCATGGAGCACCTGGCGGATCCGGTCTGCTTCCGTGTTGGTTGCCGCCGCTGCCGCCGCGCGGGGCGGCGGGCGGCGGAAGCGGCCGATATAGCCGGTGAACTGGCCGGCGGTATCGAAATCCGGGGCGGCGTCGATCTGCCACTCGCCAGCAATCGCGGGTGCGCCGTCAATCACGATATGCGCCGCCCGGATCGGTTGGCGCCGCCGGAACGCGCCGGGAATTCCTGCCCTGGCCTGCCCGGATGCGGGCTCTTCCACCATCGGCAGGAGCAGGCCGATCAACATGCCCGCGACCGGACTTGCCGACCAGGAAATCCGTCCGACGTTGTCGGTTGCGAAGTCGAACGCGGTCAGGCTGGCAGCCGCCGGCTCCTGTTCGCCCAGCGGCAGTCGCGGCGAATCGTTGGCCGGGCGGGGCGCCTCGCTGGCTTCGCGATTGCGGCGGAACGCTTCGATCCGCTTGACGATTGCGCCGATCCCGCCCGGCTCCCCCGATGCTGCGGGCAGCACTTCCTCGCGCGGCGGCAACTGGTGGACATTGCTTGGCGAAACGGCGCTTGGTGAAACGGCGGTGGCTGTGCCTGTGGCTGGGGCAGCGGCAACGATCGCCGCTGATGGCTCGACCGGCGGCAGTCCGCGATCGCCGATCCCCAGTTGGGCCAGCCGGGCATCGACCGCCGGCCCAAGGTCACGCCGATGGCGCATCAGGCCGCGGGCCGAAAGCGGCAACGCCGGAATCAGATCGAGCCACTGGTGTTCGGTGAGCCTGGCCGCGCGGACGGCGGCAAGTGCGACGGCCGGGTGGTCGGTCGCAAGTTCGGCGACGAGACGCGGGTTGCGCAGCCGCACGCCCGGTTCGGCGAGTGCTGCGGCGCGTTCGTCAGGCGGGATCAGGCGCGCGAGTTCGCCAAGCCGGACATGGGCCGCATCGAGCAGGTCGCTGCGCGACTGGGCCGGACTGGTCCCGACCAGATCCAGCAACTGCCGGTACTGGATGCGCATTGCCGCATCGCCGTCTGCGCGGGCATCGAGCACCGTGGCCAGGCGATCATCGACGTGCATGGGTTCTCCGGAAACAACCGGCTGAATCGCCGGTTCGCTGCCCCTATAAGGCACAATGACTTATCAGCTTGTTACAATTCAGGAAACGATCGCCAATCGCGCGTCACAAAGCGGGACGATTGCGTTCGCGCACAACAAAATTATAGTCGCCGGCAATCCGGCCATCAAATCGTGCTGATTCCCGCAACCAACTGCTGCGGGCGGAGATGGCGATAAACTGGGGACAAACGGCATCATGTCAAACCTCGACCAGATCGATCGCCGATTGCTGGCCGAATTGCAGGACGAAGGTCGGATGACCAACGTCGAACTCGCGGGCCGCGTCGGGCTCACGGCGCCGCCGTGTTTGCGCCGGGTCCGCGCGCTCGAGGAATCGGGCGTGATCAAGGGCTATCATGCCGACCTTGACGCTGCAAAGCTGGGTTATGCGATTACCGTCTTTGCGCTGGTTTCGTTGCGGAGCCAGGCCGAGGAAGCGCTCCGCCAGTTCGAGGAGCACATGAAGGGCCTTCCCGAAGTTCGCGAATGTCACATGCTGAACGGCGAGATCGACTTCATCCTGAAGATCGTCAGCAAGGATCTGCAGAGCTTTCAGGAATTCCTGACCAGCAAGCTCACGCCCGCGCCGAACGTAGCGAGCGTGAAGACCTCGCTGACCATCCGGACCGCCAAGCAGGTGCCGGGGGTGCCGCTGGAGGTTTAGTGGGCGGAATCGCTGCCGGATCAGCCGATCCGGTTCGCGAGCCATTCCTCCAGCCATTTGATCGTATAGTCGCCGCTGAGGAAATCGGGCTCCTTGAGCAGGGCCTGGTGGAGCGGGATCGACGTCTTCGGGCCTTCGATCACCATTTCTTCCAGCGCGCGCTTCAGGCGCATGATGCAGCCCTCGCGGGTGCGGCCGTAAACGATCAGCTTGGCGATCATCGAATCGTAGTAGGGCGGGATCTTGTAGCCGGCATAGAGCCCGGAATCGACGCGGACGTGCATCCCGCCCGCCGCGTGATAGTTGGTTACCGCGCCGGGTGACGGGGTGAAGTTCCACGGGTCTTCCGCATTGATGCGGCATTCGATCGCGTGGCCCTTGAACTCGATATCGTCCTGCGTGACCGAAAGCGGCAAGCCATCGGCAATGCGGATCTGTTCGCGCACCAGATCGACCCCGGTGATCGCCTCGGTCACCGGATGTTCCACCTGCAGGCGGGTGTTCATCTCGATGAAATAGAACTTGCCGTCTTCCCACAGGAATTCGATCGTGCCGGCGCCGCGATAGCCCATGTCGGCCATCGCCTTCGCCACGATGCCGCCCATGTGGTTGCGGTCGTTGTTCGAGATGACGGGCGAGGGGGCCTCTTCCAGCACTTTCTGATGGCGGCGCTGCAGCGAACAATCGCGTTCGCCCAGGTGAATGGCCTTGCCCTTGCCGTCACCGAAGATCTGGAATTCGATGTGGCGCGGATTGCCGAGGTATTTCTCGATATAGACGGTCGCGTCGCCGAACGCCGCTTTCGCTTCCGACCCGGCCTGCTGAATCAGCGTTTCGAACTCGTCCGGCCCGGTGCAGACTTTCATGCCGCGCCCGCCGCCGCCCGAAGCGGCCTTGATGATCACCGGGTAGCCGATTTCCGCGGCGATCCGGCGCGCCTCGCCGATTTCGCTAACCGCGCCGTCGGACCCTGGCACCAGCGGCAGGCCGAGCGCGCCGGCGGTGCGCTTGGCTTCGACCTTGTCGCCCATGGTGCGGATATGTTCGGGCTTGGGGCCGATCCAGGTAATGTCATGGGCTTCGACGATCTCGGCGAACTTGGCGTTTTCCGACAGGAAGCCATAGCCCGGATGGATCGCATCGGCCTGGGTGATTTCTGCCGCCGAGATGATCGCGGCGACGTTCAGGTAGGAATCGCGCGCCGCCGGCGGCCCGATGCACACCGCATGGTCGGCCAGGCGGACGTGCATCGCCTCTGCATCGGCGGTGGAATGGACCGCAACGGTCTCGATCCCCATCTCGTGCGCGGCGCGGTGAATGCGCAGGGCGATTTCGCCGCGGTTGGCGATGAGCAGCCGACGGATCGACATATGATCAGCCGATCACCACGAGGGGCTGGTCGAATTCGACCGGCTGGCCATTCTCGACCAGCAGCGCCTGGATCGTGCCGGCCTTGGGCGCGAGGATCGGGTTCATCACTTTCATCGCCTCGACGATCACCAGCGTATCCCCGGCCTTCACGCTCTTGCCCACTTCGATGAAGTTGGCCGCGCCCGGTTCGGCGGCGAGATAGACCGTGCCGACCATCGGCGACTTGACGGCATCGACCTGGACAGGCGCGGGAGCCGCCTCCGCCGCAGGGGCCCCCGCCACCGGCGCGGGCACGTGGGCGGCGGGACGAGCTACTGTGTCCGCAGCAGCGGCGCTCAACGGGCGGGCGCCCCGGATC
>VMTF01000162.1 GCA_013791705.1 Sphingomonadales bacterium
CGAGGGCTCGGCGGCCGACCCCTTCCGCGCCGCCCGCACCACCCGCGCCGCCTGGTGGGAGCGCGCCTTCATCGCCCCCTACTGGGTCAATTTCCACGCCGAGCACCATCTGTTCATGTGGGTCAACAGCTACAAACTACCATTGCTACACCAAAAGCTTAGAGAAAAGGGCGCGTTAGATCGGATGGAGGTGGCACCGGGCTATTTCGCGGTGCTGCGCGAAGCGAGCGGAAAGCCCGCATCGACGACCAGTTGACTGAGGTCGGCTAGGCACCGCGAGCAAAAGTTGACCGGCGGCCGTCGGACCAGTCGCTACTGATTCCAATTCGGCCCGAGACGGAAGTGATCTGTCCCAATCGCCCGACTCGGAGGCGGTACGACGTGCGCCGCACCGGACAGCGGCAAGGAACGAGGCAAACGTTTTCGGTCTTGGTTGGCATGCCAAAGTTGATTGCGTTCTTGCAATTCCCATTTGGGTTTGCAATTTAAGCGGCACGAGGACCTGCCCGTGTTGGACGACGAGACTAGAGAAGAGATCCGCCGGCTCCTGCGTGAGCATACGGCGCGGAACACCGCCTCCCGCAAGGCAGCACGGGACGCGCTCGTGCGCCGTGGCATCTACACGGCCGACGGCAGGCTGACCCCCGAATACGGCGGCGACGCCCAAGGCGACCGCGAAGGCCAGTGAGCCGGCTCGCGACGGCGTTCGTGCTCGGCTACCACGGCTGCGACAAGACCGTCGGCATGGAGGCGCTTCTCCGTAAGACTGAGCTCAAACCCAGCGCTGCAGGCTTCGATTGGCTCGGAAAAGGCGTTTACTTTTGGGAAGCCGATCCGCGCCGCGCCATGGAATGGGCGCAGTGGAAATATCGCCGCGGTGACTACGCCGAGCCCTTCGTGATCGGGGCCGTGATCGACCTGGGCAATTGTCTCGACCTGACGGTTCGCGAGAACCTGGAGCTGCTCGGCGACGCTTTCGTGGGCCTCAAGGCCGAGCACGACACGGCCGGACGCACCCTGCCGAAGAACCTCAACGTGCCGGGCGATCCGTTCCAGGATCTTCTGCTGCGTTATCTCGATGACGCAGTGATCGAAAAGGTCCATCAGGACATCGCGGATGCGGCGGCCCGCGGGGTGCCGGACAGCCGTTAGACCGTCCGCTGCGAACTGGTCCGCCAGGCCCGCAGTGGTTAAGCCATGAACAGAACGGACGAGACGAAGCGGTAGACCAGCCAGACAGAACCGCTCGATGAAACTCAGAACGAACACCGACAAGAACGCCACCGCCTATGGCCCAAAAGCGGACGCTCTGAACGTCCGCTAAGGGGGGGAAAGCGGACCTTCGCCTACGGGCGGCCAGCGGACGCCAATGACAACTGGTAGAGCGTTGTGCAGGTTGAGCGAATGAGCAACGAACTCCCCGCGCATCTGCACGCTGAAATCCTACGGCTGAGCACAGCGGGCGATGTGAGCGCGTCCGCTCGTCGGTTCGAGGAAGCAATCGAGCACTACAACGCGGCTTGGGCTCTGATCCCTGAGCCGAAGACAGAATGGAATGCCTCAACATGGCTACTCGCCGCCATCGGCGACGCGGCCTTTTTGGGAGGTTACAAGGGATCGGCTCTGGAGGCTCTGAGGTTCGCCATGCACTGCCCGGACGGCATCGGGAACCCATTTCTACACCTTCGCCTCGGGCAGGTTCTGTTCGACCAAGGCGATCAGGATGCAGCGGCGGACGAACTTGCACGGGCCTACATGGGAGCGGGTGCGGAAATCTTCGATCAAGAGGAGCCGCGATACTTCGCCTTCCTCAACACCCGTATGCAGGGGATCGTCCATTAGCGGCTGAAGGTCCGCTAGGGGTCGGGAGCCGACCGACGCCTGAGGGTGGAAAGCGGACATTGTGCCGACCCTACCTCCGGGCTAGCGTCGTTACACTATCCGGGTTGAAGGACAGCTCAGATGCTGGACGAGGAGCTTTATAAGGAGGCCGCAAAGCTCCCGTTTAAGGAGCGCGTCGCCTTCCTCATGTCCGAGACTGAGTTCGACGAATGGGCGAACCCTTCTGAAGAGCGTTTGCGGTCGTTAAGGTCTGAACTTCCAACTGATCCAGAAGACACTCCAACCCACAAACTAGACCGCCACTCGCCGCGTCATGCCTTATCGCTCGTGATGGCAGTTGTAGCTTTGGTAGTTCTAGCGGGCGGAGCTTGGGCGTTCTTCTCATGATCCGGGGAGATCGACCGTCCGCTTTGGGTCGGGAGCCGACCGTCGCCCATGGGGGAAAGCGGCCCAAGGCATGTGCACCGAACAAGCTTCGGCGTTTATGAAGTTCACACACCGGGAGTGGGAGCGGGGCTCTGGCAAATGAGCCGAAGCTGGTGCTCTGCGAAAGTCTGCGGTGCCGGATAAGACCACTCTTGGCTGGGGCTCTCGCGTTCGCTTTCTCCAACCAGGTTCGGCTGCATGAAAATGTGAGACTCCAGAAACCGGACCCTTCCTCCCTCGCAGTCGGCTTCCATCAAGCCGCGGGCGGACCGGACCCCTTCCGGGTTGACGCCCTCCTTGTACTCGTTGCGAAACCACATTCGAGGTGCCGCCGTTGATCGCGGCTGCGAGAGGATCATCGTTCGGTCGTCATCTGAGATGGCGAAAGGAGTCCACGACCCCGGCACGACGTACTGCCAGCCCGACGGGGCCTGAAGAGCCGCAACAAACAACATCCAGATCATTTGTTGAGCTCCGGCTTAGGCGCGGTCGCTACCTTTCGCACCTTGTCCTCGTACGTGGCTTCGTCCTCGTCCGAGTCCGACATTCGGCTGGCGTAAACTGTCATTCAGTCATGTTGTCGATCTTGGTAATCGATACAAGGCGACGCCCGCTCTGGGTCGGGAGCGGACTGTCGCCTGAGGGTGGAAAGCGGACGTTCGGCCAGATAGCTATGCATGATGGCCGGACCCCAAGACGCCCTCATCGCGAAGGCCGCAAAGGATGCACTCCAACCGCTCGGCTTCCGGCGTAAAGGCCGATCCCGCATATGGCTGCTGGACC
>VMTF01000064.1 GCA_013791705.1 Sphingomonadales bacterium
CCCCCCCCCCCCCCCCCCCGATCTGTTCGCCAGGAAACCTGAGCTCAGGCTTCCTCGAATTCTTCCTCGGTCACGACTGGGCCGGAATCCTGACCCTTGGCCGAGGTATCGCGTTCGACCAGCTCGATCACCGCCATCGGGGCGGCGTCCGAAGCGCGGATGCCGGCCTTGATGATCCGAGTATAGCCGCCTTCGCGATCGGCGTAGCGCGACGCGAGCACGTCGAACAGCTTGGCAAGCTGCGCATCGTCGAGCAACCGGGCATGGGCCAGGCGCCGGTTGGACAGCCCGCCGCGCTTGCCGAGCGTGATCAGCTTTTCGATGTAGGGCCGCAGTTCGCGGGCCTTGGGCAGCGTGGTGGTGATCTGCTCGTGCTTGATCAGGGCCGCCGACATGTTGCGCAGGAGCGCGGTGCGGTGGGCCGAAGTACGCTGCAGTTTACGTCCGCCGTGCTTGTGGCGCATGGGTCATCTCCGTTCGTTAAGGGCCCGTGTGAGGTAGCCCAGAGCAGGCGGCTGTCACGGTCGCCGCCGATTACCGTAAGGCCGGGGCGCCGACCGGCGGCGCCCCGAAACAGCTTAGCCGAGAAGTTCCTGTTCGAGCTTCTTGGCCATTTCCTCGATGTTCTCCGGCGGCCAGCCGGGGATGTCCATACCGAGGCGCAGGCCCATCGAGGAAAGGACTTCCTTGATCTCGTTGAGCGACTTGCGGCCGAAATTCGGCGTGCGGAGCATCTCGGCCTCGGTCTTCTGGACCAGATCGCCGATGTAGATGATGTTGTCGTTCTTGAGGCAGTTCGCGGACCGCACCGACAGTTCCAGTTCGTCCACCTTCTTGAGCAGGTAGCGGTTGAGCTGGTTGGTGTCGCCTTCCTCGGCCGGAGCCGCAGCCATTCCGATCATCGGCGAAGCGCCGACCGGGGCCACGTCCTCGAAGTGGACGAACAGCGAGAGCTGGTCCTGCAGGATACGGGCGGCGAAGGCCACCGCGTCTTCCGGCGTGACCGTGCCATCGGTTTCGACCGTGAGGTTGAGCTTGTCGAAATCGAGCTCCTGACCGATGCGGGCGTTGTCGATCTTGTAGCTGACCTGGCGCACCGGCGAATAGAGCGAGTCGATCGGGATCAGCCCGATCGGCGCGTCGGCCGGACGGTTCGACACGGCCGGGACATAGCCCTTGCCGGTGTCCGCCGTCAGGTCCATGTTCAGCGTTGCGCCCTCATCGAGGTGGCAGATCACGAGATCCTTGTTCATGACCTCGATGTCACCGCTGACCGCGATGTCGCCGGCCTTGACTTCCGCCGGGCCGGTGACCGAGAGCTGCAGCCGCTTCGGCCCTTCGCCCTGCATCTTTAGCGCGATCTGCTTGACGTTGAGGACGATGTCCGTGACATCCTCGCGCACGCCGGCAAGGCTCGAGAATTCGTGCAGCACGTTCTCGATCTTGATCGAGGTGATGGCAGCGCCCTGCAGCGAGGAAAGCAGCACGCGACGCAGCGCGTTGCCCAGCGTCAGACCAAAGCCGCGCTCGAGCGGTTCGGCGATGAAGGTGGCGCGGCGCTTGGGGTCGGTCCCTGGCTTGATCTCCAGGTTGTTGGGCTTCTTCAGTTCCTGCCAGTTCTTGATGTTGACAGTCATGGACTTCCCCTAGGGTGTGTTCTGGCGGGAAAGCCGCGTCTCCCTTCACGGGAGCCGCGGCTGTTCCGAAACTACGACGGCCGGGCTGGCCGTCGCGAAGGCTCGATCAGACGCGGCGACGCTTCGACGGCCGAACCCCGTTGTGCGGGATCGCCGTGACGTCACGGATCGAGGTGATGGTGAACCCCACCGCCTGCAGCGCGCGCAAGGCGCTTTCACGACCCGAACCCGGGCCCTTGACCTCGACTTCCAGAGTGCGGACGCCGTGCTCGGCCGCCTTCTTGCCGGCATCGTCAGCGGCGACCTGGGCGGCATAGGGAGTCGACTTGCGGCTACCCTTGAAGCCCATCATGCCGGCCGACGACCACGAAATGGCGTTGCCCTGAGCGTCCGTGATGGTGATCATGGTATTGTTGAAGCTGGCATTCACGTGAGCGACGCCGCTGCTGATGTTCTTGCGTTCCCGCTTTTTAATGCGCTGGGGTTCGCGTGCCATGTGCGTATCCTGTCGAATATCGGGAGAAGGGAAAAACCGGCCTTGTCTGGCGCGGGATTACTTCTTCTTGCCGGCGATGGGCTTGGCCTTACCCTTGCGGGTGCGGGCGTTGGTGTGGGTGCGCTGGCCGCGGACCGGAAGGCCCTTGCGGTGACGCAAGCCGCGATAGCAGGCAAGATCCATCAGACGTTTGATGTTCATTGCCGTCTCGCGGCGAAGATCGCCCTCGACGGTATATTCGGCGTCGATCGTCTCACGGATGTGCAGGACTTCCTGATCGGTAAGATCCTGGACGCGGCGGGCTACATCGATGCCGATCTTGGCGACGATGTCCTTCGCGGCCTTGGGTCCGATTCCGTGAATGTAGGTGAGCGCGATTACAACGCGCTTATTGGTGGGGATGTTTACCCCGGCAATACGAGCCAACTTAAATCTCCATGCTCCACAGCGACCTGACCAAACCCTTGCGGGATGGAAAGCCTCTATCTCAACGCGTTAGACACCGATAAAACGGCGAAACGCCCGGTTGGCGCGCACGAGCGCATCGCCTGCCGGACGGACCGAGTTATCGAGTGAACGGCGCGCTTAGGCCGATTCGGCCGGCGAGTCAACGCCTCGGACAAACAACCTCGGGCGCGTCTCGCACCGCCGCAATGTCCCCGGCCGGAACTGCCCGGCGCCTGCGCGCCGGACGGTTCATTTGCCGGTGATGATCTTCTCGATCGCTGCCGTGACGTGATCCATCTCGGCCATGCCGTTGACCCGGGCCACGATCCCGCGCGTTTCGTAAATCGGCAGGATCGGCGCAGTCTTCGCGCGATATTCGGCCATGCGGGTACGAACGGTTTCCTCGTTGTCGTCTGGCCGGCGCTTGAACTCGGTGCCGCCGCACTTGTCGCAGACCCCCAACGACTTCGGCTGCTCGAAGGTGTCATGGTAGCCCTTGCCGCAAGTCGCGCAGGTGAAGCGGCCGGTGATGCGCTCGACCAGTGCGTCCTCGTCCACCCCCAGTTCGATCACGTGATCGAGGGTGCGGCCGCGCTGCGCCAGGATCGCATCGAGCGATTCCGCCTGGGCCGCCGTGCGCGGGTATCCGTCGAAGATCGCTCCTTCGTCCGGCCGCATCGCATCGAGTTCCTCGCCGATCAGGGCCGAGACGATCTCGTCCGAAACGAGTTCGCCGCGCTCCATGACCGCCTTGGCCTGGAGCCCTACCGGGGTGCCGGCCTTGACCGCGCCGCGCAGCATATCGCCGGTCGAAAGCTGGCGCATGCCATGCCGCTCGACAAGTCGCTGCGCCTGGGTGCCTTTGCCCGCCCCCGGCGGACCCAGCAGAATGATGTTCACTTGGCTGCTCCCCCTTATTTTCGCGGCTGACCCGGCGACATTGCCCCGAAAATTCCGGGCAATCCGTTGCAGGTCAGGTCAGTCCTCAGCGAAGACGTCCCTTCAGTTTCGCCTTCTTGATCAGATCGCCATACTGGTGCGCCAGCAGATGCGACTGGATCTGGGTAATCGTATCGACCGTGACGTTGACCACGATCAGCAACGAGGTACCGCCCAGAAAGAACGCCGGCACGCCGGTCTGGGCAATCACCCATTCCGGAACGACGCAAACAATCGTGATGTAGGCGGCACCGATCACGGTGATGAGGGTCAGCACATAGTCGAGATAGTTCGCGGTGTTCTTGCCCGGACGGATGCCTGGGATGAAGCCGCCATTCTTCTTGAGGTTCTCCGCGGTTTCTTCCGGATTGAAAACCACCGCCGTGTAGAAGAATGCGAAGAAGATGATCCCGAATGCGTAGAGCGCCATGTAGAGCGGCTTGCCGTGCGCCAGATACTGATTGAGCGACACGATGATGCTGCCCATCTGGCTGTCCGGCGAAACCGAATTGCCCGCAAACTGCGTGATCGTCAGCGGCAGCAACAGCAGCGAGCTGGCGAAGATTGGCGGGATCACGCCGGCAGTGTTGATTTTGAGCGGCAGGTGGCTGCGATCGGCCTGCATCATTCCGCGCTGGGTGGCGCGCTTGGGATACTGGATCAGCAGGCGCCGCGTCGCACGTTCCATGAAGCAGATGAACAGGATCAGCACCACCAGCATGACGACCAGGCCGAAGATGGTGAAGCCGCTGATCGAACCGGACCGGCCGCCCTCGAACATGTTGGCGATGAACGTCGGCATCTGCGCGACGATGCCCGCCATGATGATCAGCGACGTGCCGTTGCCGATGCCGCGCGACGTGATCTGCTCGCCCAGCCACAGCAGGAACATCGTCCCGCCGACAAGGCTGATCACGGCGCCGACGCGGAACATCAGCCCCGGCGCGACGACTGCCTGCAGACCGCTCGACGCGCCATAGGCCTCAAGGCCCGAGGCGACGAACCAGCCCTGGATGGCGGTGAGCAGCACCGTGCCATAGCGGGTGTACTGGTTGAGCTTCTTGCGCCCGCTTTCGCCTTCCTTCTTCAGCGCGCCGAGCGCCGGATGGAGCGATGCCGCGAGCTGCACCACGATCGACGCGGTGATGTAAGGCATCACGCCGAGCGCGATCAGGCTCATGCGCTCCAGACCGCCACCCGAAAAAGTGTTGAACAGATCGAGAATTCCGCCCTGCGTCTTGCTGTAGAGCGTTTCCAGGATCATCGGGTTCACGCCCGGTAGCGGGACGAAGCTGAGAAAGCGAAACACGATCAGTGCGCCGATCGTGAACCAGATGCGGTTCTTGAGCTCGGTCGCCTTGGAGAAATTGGCGAGACTGAGGTTGCTCGCGAGATTGTCGGCGCGTGATGCCATTGGATCGATGTGCCTCGATAGGTGTTCGGCCGGGTGCCGCTGCCGTGCCCCATATAGGGAACGATACAGCAATGTCGAACCCACCGCAGCGGATCATCCCCACGCCTGAACCGCAATCCGGGCGCAGGGACGATCGTGCCGGATTACTTCGCGGCGCGCGCGACCTTGTTGGCGTCGCGGCGGGCAGTCTTCTTTTCCTGCTCGCTGGGGCCGGCGGCGGGCAGCTCGACCGAGCCACCGGCCTTTTCGACCGCCTCGCGGGCACCCTTGCTGACGCCGTCGACAGCAAAACTGGCCTTGGCGGTCAGTTCGCCCTTGCCGAGCAGACGCACCCCGTCCTTGCCGCCACGGGCAAGCCCGGCGGCCTGGAGCGCGGCATGGTCAATCGTCTTGCCGGCATCAAGCTTGCCCGCATCGATCGCCTTCTGGATCATGCCGAGGTTCACTTCGGCGAAATCCTTGGCGAAGATGTTGTTGAAGCCACGCTTCGGGATCCGCATGTGCAGCGGCATCTGGCCGCCCTCGAAGCCGTTGATCGAGACGCCCGAGCGCGCCTTGGCGCCCTTCTGGCCGCGCCCGGCGGTCTTGCCCTTGCCCGAGCCGATGCCCCGGCCGACCCGCATCCGGCCCTTGCGGGCACCGTCGTTGTCGCGAATTTCATTGAGTTTCATGGTCTGCACTCGCTTTCGCTTTAAGTCGCGCTTGATGGAAGTGGGCGCCCTTAGGCGAAGACCGGCGCCGTGTCATCCCCTTTTGCGACGAGGGTACGAACCGCCGACAAAAAAGCCCCGGCGATCACCGGGGCTCTTTCGTGTTTGCGATCGAACCGATCGTTCAGTCGATGATCGCGACCATGTGCGGCAGCTTGGCGACAGCGCCGCGCACTTCGGCCGTGTCCTGCCGTTCGACGACACGGTTCATCTTGCCGAGACCGAGGCCGATCAGAATCTTCTTCTGATGCTCGGGACGGCGGATCGGCGAGCCGATCTGCTTGAGCTTGATGGTCTTCTTGGCGGTAGGGGCCATGAGTCTTACTCCGTGATCGCGTCGGCGGCGGCTTCCGCCTCGACCGTGCTGACACCGCCCCGACCAAGCAGGTCGGCGACCTTCTTGCCGCGACGCTGGGCAACCGACTTCGGCGAAGTCTGGTCACCAAGCGCATCGAACGTGGCGCGGATCATGTTGTAGGGGTTCGAGGTGCCGACCGACTTGGTCACCACGTCGGCAACGCCGAGGCTCTCGAACACGGCGCGCATCGGGCCACCGGCGATGATGCCGGTACCGGCGGGCGCCGAACGGACATTGACCTTGCCGGCGCCGAAGCGGCCCTTGCCGTCATGATGCAGCGTCCGGCCTTCCTTCAGCGAAACGCGGATCATCTTCTTCTTGGCCGAAGCGGTCGCCTTGGTGATGGCTTCCGGCACTTCGCGCGCCTTGCCATGACCGAAGCCGACGCGGCCCTTGCCGTCGCCGACCACGACCAGCGCGGCGAACCCGAAGCGCTTGCCGCCCTTCACGGTTTTGGAAACACGGTTGATGTGGACGAGCTTCTCGATCAGTTCCTCGCCGCCGTCGTCGTCACCACGGCCGCGACGATCGTCACGGCGGCCGCGACCACGATCGCCGCCACCGCCGCCACGGTCGTTGTTGCCGCGGCCACGCCCACGGCCACGCGCTTCGCGCGGTTCGCCGCCAGCAGGCGCGGGAGCAGCGGTTTCAGGGGCAGCCGCAACGGGGGCAACAGCCTCGGGAGCGACGCCAGCGCCTTCAATGTTGGTTTCATCAGCCATCGTTAGAACTCCAGCCCGCCTTCACGCGCGGCGTCGGCCAGCGCCTTGACGCGGCCATGGAACAGGAAGCCGCCGCGATCGAACACGACGGAAGTCACGCCCGCAGCCTTTGCGGCCTCGGCCAGCGCCTTGCCGACATCGGAAGCCGCGGTGCAGGTCGCGCCCGGGCCCTTGGTGCCCTTGTTCAGCGTCGAGGCGGCAACAATCGTCTTGCCGGCCGCATCATCGATGATCTGGGCGTAGATATGACGGCCCGAACGGTGCACCGAAAGCCGCGGACGGCCACCGGCGCGCGCCTTGAGCGCGGTGCGAACCCGCCGACGACGGCGGTCGAAGAGTGAGAGCTTCGCCATTACTTCTTCTTCCCTTCCTTGCGGAAGATGTACTCGCCGCGATACTTGATGCCCTTGCCCTTGTAAGGCTCGGGCTTGCGCCAACGGCGAATTTCGGCCGCAACCTGGCCAACCTTC
>VMTF01000203.1 GCA_013791705.1 Sphingomonadales bacterium
GATTTCCTTTGCATGCCTACCCGGGGGGTGTGGCTCCAACACCTCTCGGCGTTTGGGGAGCGGGCTCAACCCCCGGGGGGCAAGGCCTGTCCAGTTGACCCGCTTCGCCCTCACCCTCGAATTCGATGGCGGCCCGTTCATGGGGCTGCAACGCCAGCCGCATGGGCCATCGGTCCAGCAGACGGTCGAGGACGCGGTGCTGGCGGTGACCGGCGAACCCGCGACGATGCACGCCGCCGGGCGGACCGATGCCGGGGTTCATGCCCTCGCGATGCGGGCTCATATCGATATCGCGAAGGAGATCGCCCCCCGCCGGTTGCTGGACGCGCTCAATGCGCTGATGCGCCCGGCCCCGGTTGCCGTGCTGGATTGCCGCGTGGTGCCGGATGACTGGCATGCCCGGTTTTCCTGCGTGGGGCGCAGTTATCTCTACCGGATCGTCAACCGCCGCCCGCCGCTGACGCTGGACGCGGGCAAGGCCTGGCAAGTGAAGGCGCCGCTCGACGATCAGGCGATGCACCGCTCGGCGCAGGCGCTGGTCGGGCAGCATGATTTCACCACCTTCCGCTCGGTTCATTGCCAGTCGCGCAGCGCGCTCAAGACGCTCGACCGGCTCGACGTGCGGCGCGAAGGCGAACAGGTGCTGATCGTGGCCGAAGCGCGCAGCTTCCTGCATCATCAGGTGCGCTCGATGGTTGGGTGTCTCGCGCTGATCGGCATCGGCCGCTGGCCGGAAAGCCAGATGGCCGAGGCGCTGGAAGCGCGGGATCGCGCCGCGCTGGGGCTGAACGCGCCGCCGCAGGGGCTCTACTTTACCGGCGCTCACTATCCGGAGTGAGCGGCAATCCGTGCGTCACGCCTTGGCGACGACGCTTTCCGGCAGTTCCTGCGCGAACACGCGCTGGTAATATTCGGCGACCAGCAGCCGTTCGGTCTCGTCGCACTTGTTGAGGAACGAGAGCCGGAAGGCGAAGCCCGGATCCTTGAATATCTGGGTGTTCTGCGCCCAGGTAATCACGGTGCGCGGGCTCATCACGGTCGAGATATCGCCATTGATGAAGCCTTGCCGGGTAAGATCGGCCACGCGGACCATGTCGGCGATCGTCTTGGCGGGCATTTCGGGCAACTTCTTGCCGACGATCTCGGTCTCGACCGCGTGGGGCAGGTAATTCAGCCCGACGACGATGTTCCAGCGGTCCATCTGGCCCTGGTTGATCGCCTGGGTGCCGTGATAGAGGCCCGAGGTATCGCCGAGGCCGACCGTGTTGGCGGTGGCGAACAGCCGGAAATACTTGTTCGGGCGAATGACGCGGTTCTGGTCGAGCAGGGTCAGCCTGCCTTCGGCTTCCAGCACGCGCTGGATCACGAACATCACGTCCGGGCGGCCCGCGTCATATTCGTCGAACACCAGCGCGACCGGGCGCTGCAGCGCCCCC
>VMTF01000073.1 GCA_013791705.1 Sphingomonadales bacterium
CCGCCCCCCCCCGCCAAGGCCCCAAAGCGGTCCGCCTCCACTGGGCCCCGCGGCCATCGCCTCCCCCCCGCCGTGCAGATGCCCCGTGTGCAGCGGCGGAGGGCTTGGCCGTCCGTCGCACCGGACACCAGCGGAAGGTCAATCCAGCTATGATCGAAAAACTCCGTCTCGATATTCCTGTCCTCCTCCCCGAGGTTACGGACGCGGCCGACGCGTGTGTCGCAAGGCTCGTCGGCTCGCTAGAAGGCCGTGCCGGCATCGAACAAGCCCATGTGGTGGCGGCCGCCGCCGCCGCGCCCGCAATACTCTGTGTTCACTTCGATCCCGAAGTGGTGACGCTCTCGCGCATCCGCGAGCTGGCGCACGCTGCGGGCGCTGAAATCGCCGATCGCTTCGGGCACGCAATCTGGCAGGTGGACGGGATTACGCATCAGCGCCGCGCTCGGACGCTGGGTGATCGGCTGCGCACACTTCCCGGCGTGCTTGAAGCGGAGGCCTATATTTCGGGCTTGGTGCGGGTAGAGTTCGATCGATCCGCAACGTCGCAAGAGGCGATCCTAAAGGCGTTGCGCGACGCTGGCGCGAGGCCGATCGACGACAAGGCCGCCAAGCTCGCATCTGCCGCGCCAGAGCATGACCATGCGAAGGATCATGACCATCCCCCCGGCGAGAAGCATGAACACGATCACGCCCATGGCGGCCTGCTCGGGCCAAATACGGAACTAATCTTCGCGCTCTCGTCCGGCGCAGCGCTTGGACTTGGCTTTGCAATCGAAAAGCTGATCGTCGGTGCGCCCACATGGCTACCGTTCGCACTCTACATCGCCGCCTATGTGTTTGGCGGCTTCTATACGCTGCGCGAGGTGATCGAGAATCTCCGTCTGAAGCGATTTGAAATCGACACACTGATGCTGGTGGCCGCCGCCGGCGCGGCGGCGCTGGGCGCTTGGGCGGAAGGCGCGCTGCTGCTATTCCTGTTCAGCCTCGGCCATTCACTCGAACATTATGCCATGGGAAGGGCCAAGCGGGCCATCGAGGCGCTCGCGGAACTCGCTCCGCGTACAGCGATGGTGCGTCAGGGCGATGGCGGGACGAGCGAGGTTCCGGTCGAGAACCTCAAGCTCGGCGATATCGTCGTTGTGAAGCCCGATGAACGCGTCGCCGCCGACGGCTTCATCGTCAAGGGCATCTCCGCGATCAACCAGGCCCCCGTCACCGGCGAAAGCATGCCGGTCGACAAGCGGCCTGTGCAGGATGATGCAGCGGCCCGCCAGAATCCCGATGGCGTCGACGCCGCAAGCCGCGTGTTCGCCGGCACCATCAACGGCAGCGGGCTTATCGAGATCGAAGTTACCCGCTTGTCCACGGAAAGCACGCTTGCCAAAGTGGTAAAGCTGGTTAGCGAGGCCGAGACACAGAAATCGCCGACACAGCGGTTTACGGACCGTTTCGAGCGCTTCTTCGTGCCAGCGGTGCTGGTGCTGGCCTTTCTGCTGCTGTTTGCCTGGGTGGTGGTGGACGAGCCTTTCCGTGACAGCTTCTACCGCGCCATGGCGGTACTGGTCGCAGCGAGCCCCTGCGCACTAGCGATTGCGACACCCAGTGCCGTCCTCTCAGGCGTAGCGCGCGCGGCGCGTGGCGGCGTCCTCATCAAGGGCGGCGCACCCCTCGAACTGCTCGGCTCACTCGACGCGATCGCGTTCGACAAGACCGGCACGCTGACCAAGGGCGAGCCGCGCATACAAGAAATCATCACCGCGTCGGGTGTGACCAAGGAAGACCTCATGGCGGTCGCCGTAGCCGTCGAATCTCTGAGCGATCATCCGCTCGCACGGGCGATCGCTCGCGACGGCCGCGAGCATATCGGGGAACAGCCGATCCCGCAGGCAGATAACCTCAAGAGCCTGACGGGTCGCGGCGTGTCGGCTATCGTCGGCGAGGATGAAGTTCTTATCGGCAAGGCCGAAATGTTCGGCACTGACGGCATCCCGCCACTGTCAGCCGAGATGGCAGCAGCAATCGAAAAGCTGCGCGAGGGCGGGCAAACGAGCATGATCGTGCGCCGCGACAACAAGGACCTGGGCGCGATCGGCCTGCTCGATACCCCGCGCGAGACGGCGCGGGAAGCGCTCGATAAACTGCGCGCCATTGGCATTAAGCGGATGATTATGATCTCCGGCGACCACCAGCGCGCCGCCGAAGCGATCGCCAAGGAGGTCGGCATCGACGAGGCGTGGGGCGACCTCATGCCGGAGGACAAGGTTGACGCGATCAAGAAGCTCCGCGCCGAAACCAAGGTCGCGATGGTGGGCGACGGCGTCAACGACGCGCCCGCGATGGCG
Organism: Sphingomonadales bacterium; assembly: GCA_013791705.1. GTDB lineage: Bacteria > Pseudomonadota > Alphaproteobacteria > Sphingomonadales > Sphingomonadaceae > Novosphingobium. Next base: position 2,343 of record VMTF01000073.1, read on the forward strand.
ACGGCGACAGTCGGCATCGCCATGGGCGCCGCCGGGTCTGACGTCGCGCTAGAGACGGCTGACGTAGCCTTGATGGCAGATGATCTGTCTCATCTACCATTTGCAGTAGGACTCAGCCGGAGCACGCGTTGGGTGATCCGCCAGAACGTCTTTGTGAGCCTTGGAGTTGTCGCTATCCTTGTCCCCGCGACCATTTTCGGGCTTGGCATTGGTCCGGCGGTCGCCATGCACGAGGGATCGACGTTGTTGGTCGTGTTCAACGCCCTCCGGCTGCTCGCCTATCAGGACCGTTCAGACGCGATCGTCTAACTCTAAAAGAGGTAATCGAAGCCAGTCTGTGCATGCGGCGGTTCTGCCGCCTCGATCTGGTTTGGCAGGGTGCGCCAGGTTAAAGCGCGGCGGCAATTAGCGCACGCTGCGGCGTGTGGCGGACGGCTGCCGGCGACATCTCGCCACCATTCGGACCGCCGCCGCGCCGACCAGCAGTCACCTGTCGACATTCTCGCGGAAGACCAGCCAAGCGATAGCAAGCGTTGCGTGGCCTTCCAGGTTAAGCAGCAGCGAGGCCGGCCATATCAGCGGGACCAGCGCAATCGCACCACTACACAGGATGACGAGGGCCAACCAGGGCAGATCGGCGGGGGCGCGCGGGCTTCCGGCGCGCCGCCCGGTCATCCTGCGGCCGCCGCGCACCAGCGTGAGGCCTAGGCCCACGCCCAGCTAGAGCAAGCAGCTAGGGGCTGACGCCGTTGCCTGGCACCAGTTTGGCGAACGGCGTGTTGGCGCCAAAAAGGAGCGCCGACAACAACGCCAGCTTTATGGCCGGCGCCCCTATCTTCCGATGATCTCGCACCGCGCACTTCTCCGTCTCATGGTTGCTCCATCATTGGGGAAGCGGCGCGTTGCCATCAGGGCTGTCTGGTAAGGGCCATCACTTCACCCGCGCTGCCGGCGATCTTCAGATTGAAATCTACTTTATCGCCGACCTGCGCGGTATCCGTTATCGCGGGCGCGGCCTTGAACGCCATTGTCATCGCCGGCCATTTCGCTTCCGGGATAGGGCCGTGCGCCAGCGTGATGGTGCCCGCTCCCTTGTCAATCGCGGTGACGGTGCCGTGCCCTTTGGCCAAGATCGGTGTGGCGGCAGCGGGCGCCATCGCCATCTCTATGCTGCCGGTCGTCTCAGAAGAGACCGGCGTCTCGACCTTCTGCCCACAGGCGGCGGTCAGGCCTGCAAGGCCCAAGGCTAAGCTTAATCGCAAGTAGTGCATGGTTTTCTCCTTCATGAAACAGGTTTCGATTTCGGTCGATGCAGCAGCAGATAGGCTGCCGGCAGAACGAGCATAGAGAGCAGCGGTGCAGTGAGCATTCCGCCGATCATGGGGGCCGCGATCCGGCTCATCACCTCTGATCCGGTGCCACTGCCCAGCAGGATCGGCAAAAGCCCCGCGAAGATCACCGCGACCGTCATCGCCTTGGGCCGGACACGTAGGAGCGCCCCTTCCCGCACGGCGGCTTCGACCTGGGCGGTATCCGGATTGGGGCCAAGCTCCGCCAGCGCGTGCTTCAGGTAGATCAGCATCACCACGCCGAACTCGGCGGAGAC
>VMTF01000231.1 GCA_013791705.1 Sphingomonadales bacterium
ATACCCTGAGTGGGTGGCCGGGCGGGGGAGCGGGCTGGTGCCGCAAGGAAAGGCCGGAGGGCCTTTCCGCACTGAGCGAAGACTGGGGCCGGTGCCGCAAGGAAAGGCCGGAGGGCCTTTCCGCACTAAGCGAAAACTCGGGCCGGTGCCGCAAGCCCTTGGCGGATGCCCATAGCGCACCCGACAAGACTCTCCCCCCGATCACACTCGCCGGAAATCCCGGTTTTGCAATCCGGGCGCGGCCGGTCTATTGGGCGCACGAATTGAAGCCGCGCCTTGGGATCGACAGGTGCGGCAGGAGCAGGACACGTGGCGACTAACTGGAATCCCGAAAGCTGGACGACCCACGAAGCGAAGCATTTGCCGACTTATGGTGATGCGGCGAAGCTGGCCGAGGTTGAAGGCGTGCTGGCGAACTTTCCGCCGCTGGTGTTCGCCGGCGAAGCGCGCGCGCTGAAGGCCGATCTGGCCGAGGTTGCGGCCGGCAAGGGCTTCCTGCTGCAAGGGGGCGATTGCGCCGAAAGCTTCGCCGAATTCCACGCGAACAACATTCGCGATACCTTCCGGGTGCTGCTGCAGATGGCGGTCGTGCTCACTTTCGCCAGCAAGCAGCCGGTGGTGAAAGTCGGCCGCATGGCCGGCCAGTTCGCCAAGCCGCGCTCCTCGCCGGTCGAAGTGCAGGGCGGGGTGGAACTGCCGAGCTATCTGGGCGACAACATCAACGGCATCGATTTCACGCCGGAATCGCGCATTCCTGATCCGGAACGGATGCTCAAGTCCTACAGCCAGTCGGCCGCCACGCTGAATCTGCTGCGGGCCTTCGCGCATGGCGGCTATGCGAACTTGCGCCAGGTTCACCAGTGGACGCTCGATTTCATGGATCGCAGCCCGTGGGCCGCGAAGTTCGCCGAAGTCTCCGCCCGCATCGGCGAGGCGCTCGATTTCATGCAGGCCTGCGGGATCGATCCCGAAACCGTGCCGCAGCTTCAGGGCACCAGCTTCTACACCAGCCACGAGGCGCTGCTGCTGCCATACGAGCAGGCGCTGACCCGGCAGGATTCGCTCACCGGCGACTGGTATGATTGCTCGGCCCACATGCTGTGGATCGGTGATCGCACGCGCTTCGATGGCTCGGCCCATGTCGAATTCCTTCGCGGCGTCGGCAACCCGCTCGGCATGAAGTGCGGGCCTTCGCTCACGCCCGATGCCTTGCTCAAGCTGCTCGATACGCTGAACCCCGGCCGCGAACCCGGGCGGATGACGCTGATCAGCCGCTTCGGCCATGACAAGGTCGAGGCCGGGCTCGCCCCGCTGGTCCGCGCGGTCAAGCGCGAAGGGCATCCGGTGGTGTGGTCATGCGATCCGATGCATGGCAACGTGATCAAGGCGGAAAGCGGCTACAAGACCCGCCCGTTCGATCGCATCCTCACCGAAGTGCGCGGCTTCTTCGCGGTTCACCGGGCCGAGGGCACCCATGCCGGCGGCATCCACATCGAGATGACCGGCCGTGATGTGACCGAGTGCACCGGCGGCGCGGTCGCCATCACCGACGAGGCACTGGCCGACCGTTATCACACCCACTGCGATCCGCGCCTCAACGCGGCGCAGTCGCTCGAACTCGCGTTCCTGCTCGCCGAAGAGCTGAACCGCGAAGCGGGCGAGCGGGCCAGGCAGGCCGCCTGACGCCGGAATCATGCGCGTTCCAGCGAGCGCCTTCGCCCCTTTGCGGGCGGCGGCGCTCGCCGCATTCTTGCGGCTAGAGCCGGCGCCCCCGGAACAGTTGCACCAGCCCGACGATGACTGCGGCAATCAGCAACAGGTGAATGACCGCTCCGGTCACCTTGAAAACCACGAAGCCCATGAGCCAGAGCACCAGGAGGATGAGCGCGATCGTCATGAGCATGGGGCGGTCCCTTCAGGATTGATGTCCTTGCGAAGACTACGGATGGTCTGCGGCAAGGTTCCCTAACCTGCCCGTAGCCGGCCGGCCGCGCATTCCATCGCGTCCGTGGTGACATTGCCTCCGCCCTTTGCCTGAGGCCCGAACCGGTCCACCTTGGCCCGAAGTCCGGCACAAGGATGGAATGGGATGAGCGGGAATTGCGAAGAAGCGCGGCAAGCCGATCTCGCCGCCCGTGTGGCCGGGGCGCTGGGGCTTTCACGCGTAACGCTCGAAAATCTCTCGCCCGGCACATCGCGCGGCGCGGTGCGGGTGCTTGGCCCGGCGGGCGAGCCGGCCGCCTTCCTGCGGGTCGATCTCGGCCTGGGCGATCTCGATGGCACCCACCTTTCGCTGGCCGACGAGATGCAGGTCGTCCGGCGCGCGCGCGCGCTGGGCCTGCCGGTGCCGGAAGTGATCGCGATGCTGGACGATCCGGCCACCGCCGTGATGGAACTGGCGCGCGGGACAGCGCGTCCCAGCGCCGAGGAAGCCGAGGCGGTGGGGCCGGAATACATGGGCCATATCGCCCGCCTGCACCGGGCCGATCCCGCCGAGTTCGGCCTCGCCGCGCCGCCCACGATCACGGCCGCGCTGCTTGAAGATATTGCTGCGCACGAAGCGGAGGCTGTCCGGCGCGGCATTGCCCGCAATCCGCTGGTGCGGCTCGGCTTGCGCATCCTGCGCGAGACGCTGCCGCGCAGCGAGGCCGCGCCGGCCATGCTCCACGGCGATGTGGGCGCGGGCAATTTCATGACCGAGGGCGGCAAGGTATCCGCCATTCTCGATTGGGAACTGGCCCATGCCGGCGATTTCCACGAGGATCTCGCCTGGCTGTGGGTGCGCGGCGCGCACACTGCGTTCGGCGAACCGGGCCAGCGCCTTGCCGAATACGAGGCCGCCGCCGGGCGCGCGGCCGAACCTGCCCGGCTCGATTGGCAGATTGCGTTCGTAACGCTCAAGTCGGTCATCGGGCTGGGGCGGCGGCTCTACGGTGAAGACGAAGATCCCGGCCTGCTGCCGATCCGCATCGCTGGGCTGACTTATGACGTGCTGTTCTGCGCGGCGCTGGCCAAGCTGCTCGGCCTCACGGTCGCCGATCTGGCCGAGGAACCCGAGTTCGAAAACACGCCCGAGGCGCGCCTCGTCCAGACCCTGCGCCTGCTCGATCCGCCCGGCGGGCGCGAGGCGGAGGTGCTGCTCAATCATCTCGCGGCCGACGCGGCGCAGCGTCCGTGGCGCGAACGGCGGCTGCGCGAGGATGTCCGCGCCCGGCTCGCAGCCCATGCGGACGATCTGGACGGCCTGGTCGATACCGCGCCCGCCGCGCGGCTGCCGGAATTGTTGACCGTGGTCGCGGCGGACGCCTGGCGGCGCTGCAAGGCGCTGCCCAATGCCGAACGGCGCGTGCGGCGGGCGCTGGCGATCGGCCTCGGCCAGTAAGGAGCAAGCAGATGAGCGCAGTCACCGATTGGGAAGTGCTGGACGAAGACGATGGCTTTCACCCGGCCAATCCCGACGAACCGTCGTGGGTCGAGACGCTGTGGTTCGCCTTCCACGTGCCCGAGCGGAAGATGCTCGGCTACTTCTACCCCGCGTTCCGGCCCAATCTCGGCATCCAGTTCGGCGGCATCCACCTCTGCGATGGCGGGGCCGAAGTGCCGTGGGAACTGCCGGTCTATCGCTGGGATACTTATGCCCCGATGGAGCCCGACACCGATTTGCGCAATTTCACCACCAAAAGCGGCGTCGGCGTGCGCGTGCTCGAACCGGGCAAGCGCTTCGCACTCACCGCCGAGGGGCCGGATTTCACTGCCGATCTCACCTTCGAGGCGCTGATGCAGCCGCTCCGCTCCGGCGCGAAGGACGGGGCGTTCGTGGGCAACGGCCATCTCGATCAGCCGGGCCGGGTCCATGGCCATATCGTGTTGCGCGGCGAGCATATTCCGGTCGATTGCCTGGCCCTGCGCGATCGCGGCTGGGGTCCGCGCCGCGATCACGGCGAAGTGCAGATGGGCTATGTCTATGCGGTGGCCTCGGCCCGCTCCGCCTTCCTCTCGGTTTCGGGCACCGGCCGCAGCGGGCGCGACAAGGTGATCGCGGGCTTCCTGATGCGCGACGGGGTCTGGGCGAAACTGGTCTCGGGAACCCGCAGCGTGGTGCGTGACGGGCAAGGCCGGGTGACCAGCCTGGTCATCGACGCGACCGACGAACTGGGCCGCGAAATGCACGCCGAAGGCAGCGTCGTCAGCCGGATGATCAATTTCACCTACACCACCATGCTGTGCTGGTGCGCGCTGGTGCGCTGGGAATTCGACGGGCAGGAATGCTGGGGCGAGGATCAGGAATGCTGGCCCCCGCGCCGCTGGCGCGACTATACGGCACAATTGCGCGCCGGCCGAACAAGCCGCGCGCCTGCGCCACTTGTCACTCGGCTGTCATATTTTACGGTCACTGAACACGTGCGACCCGAAGGCTCAGCGATTCGCTGCGTCTTGAACTTGGGCGGCTCCGCAGGGGGTCGCCTTTCTTTTTGCCACGCTCCCGTGGCGCCCATGCGCAAGCAGGGTCTAGCCGTCCTCGGCGAGAGGCCGTTCGGAACGCGCGGTTAGCCTGTCCACAGAACCTGTCACACGCTGCCGATGAGCCCGGGCCGATATGGCAGGCTATAACAAAAATACGGAACTGGCTGGGGCGGCAGGATTCGAACCTGCGAATGCCGGTACCAAAACCCGGTGCCTTACCACTTGGCGACGCCCCACCAGTCCGGCGCCCTTAGCCGCGCCGGGCAGAGTTGGGAAGGGGGGTGCCGGTCAGCCCGACACCTTTTCCCGGGCTCAGCTTGCCGCAGGCTGCACCGCCGCGAAGTCGGCCGCCGAATGGCGTTCGGGCAGTGCGCTGCCGTTGACCATGCGCCCGCGGATCACCGCCGGCCGCGCCGCGATTTCCCGCACCCAGCGGCCGACATTGGCGTATTCGCTGATCGCGAGGAACTCGTGCGCGTTGTGATAGATCCGATCCTCGCAGAACAGCGCGAACCACGCGAACACGGCGATGTCGGCAATCGTGTACTCGTCCCCGGCCAGGAAGCGGCACTCACCCAGCCGGGTATCGGCCACATGGAACAAGCGCTTGGTTTCCATCGCATAGCGATTGATCGCGTATTCAAGCTTGACCGGCGCATAGGCATAGAAATGCCCGAAGCCGCCGCCGATGAACGGGGCGGCGCTCATCTGCCACATCAGCCAGGACAGGCACTCGGCCCGCGCCGCGCCGCCGGCTGGCAGGAAGGCGCCGAACTTTTCGGCCAGGTGCAGCAGGATCGCGCCCGATTCGAACACGCGCATGGGTTCGGGGCCGCTGCGGTCGACCAGCGCCGGGATCTTGCTGTTGGGATTGATCGCCACGAACCCGCTCGAAAACTGATCGCTTGCGCTGATGTCGATCTTCCAGGCGTCATATTCCGCGCCGACGTGGCCCGCTTCAAGCAGTTCCTCGAACAGGATCGTGACTTTCTGTCCGTTGGGCGAGGCCAGCGAATAGAGCTGGAACGGGTGCACGCCGACCGGCAATTCCTTGTCATGCATCGCCCCTGAGATCGGGCGATTGAGGCTGGAAACGGTCCCGCCGCTTGGCTTGCTCCAGGTCCAGACGGCGGGCGGCACGTATTCTTCAGTCATCGGCGAAACTCCCCCAGGCGCGGACAGAGCCCGCGCGGCGCACCCCCACTTGGGGTGCCGGATGGCGAACGGCAAGGAGACCCGGCCGATTGGCGCGGCTCAATCGAGCCGCATCACCCAATCGTGCGTGTCCGGCACGTCGCCGCGCTGGATCGCGACCAGCCGCTGGCGCAGGCGCCCGGTCAGTTGTCCGGGGCCGCCCGAACCGATCACGAACTCGCCGTCAATCGGGTCGGTCACCTTGCCGACCGGGGTCACGACCGCCGCCGTGCCGCAGGCGAACGTCTCGACCAGCCGGCCGGATTGCGCATCGGCGCGCCACTGGTCGATCGAATAGCGCTCCTCGCGCACGGTCAGCCCTTCCTCGCGGGCCAGCGTCAGCAGGCTGTCGCGGGTGATGCCGGGCAGGATCGTGCCGGTCAGCGCCGGGGTGACCAGCGAACCGTCGTCGAACACGAAATAGAGGTTCATGCCCCCCAGTTCCTCGATCCACTTGTGTTCCTCGGCATCGAGGAACACCACCTGATCGTGCCCGCGTTCCAGCGCTTCGGCCTGGGGCACCAGGCTCGCCGCATAGTTGCCGCCGCACTTGGCCGCGCCGGTGCCGCCGGGCGCGGCGCGGGTATACTGGCTCACCCAGATCGAGACGGCCGGCGCGCCGGACTTGAAGTAGTTGCCCGCCGGGCTGGCGATGATGATGAACTTGTATTGCTTGGCCGGCCGCACGCCCAGGAAGGCTTCGGTCGCGATCATGAACGGGCGCAAGTAAAGCGAGCCGCCCTCGACGCTCGGAAACCAGTCGCGATCGACCGCGACCAGTTCGCGGCAGGCCGCGACGAACACGTCCTCGGGCAGTTCGGGCATCGCCAGCCGCCGCGCCGAGGAATTGAACCGCGCCGCGTTCGCCTGCGGGCGGAACAGCGCCATCGCCCCGTCGGCGAGGCGATAGGCTTTCAGCCCTTCGAAAATTTCCTGCGCATAATGCAGCACCGCCGCCGCCGGATGGAGCGAGATCGGCTGCAGCGGGCCGACCGTGGCATCGTGCCAGCCGGCGTCCTCGCTCCAGTCGATCGTGACCATGTGGTCCGAATAGAGCTTGCCGAAGCCCGGATCCTTGAGCGCTTCCACGCGCGTCGCGTCCGGCACCCGGGCGGGATGGGCGATATGCGTGAAAGCAAGGGGGGCGGGGGCGAGCGTCGCCATTCTCACGAATCCTCGTAACTGCGGTCCGCGCTCGCCGTTGAATGAAAATTACTCGCAAGGCAAGTGGGATGAAATAAATGGAAAGGTTTGATCTCGCAGCCGGTCTAGGCGGATTTTGCCCGCAGGCCAAGGGGGCGGAGCCGCCGATCGCCCTCGTTAAAGCGCAAATGTGATGCGCAATTTTGACTCTTGTCAACGAACGCGGCTCGCGGCCGCTGTCATAATAACCGCCATACGCCGTTGAAGAGAGGAACCTGACAATGACCGACATCCTGGAACGCCAGCCGCAGTCCCGCGCGAAGATCGATTATCCGATCTATGATGCGGACCATCACTTCTACGAAACGCCCGACGCGTTCCTGCGTCACCTGCCCAAGCAGTATCATTCGAAATTCCAGTACGTCACGCTGGCCAACGGCCGGACCAAGCTGGCGATCGACGGGGTGATTTCGGACTACATTCCCAATCCCACGTTCAACGTGGTCGCCGCCCCCGGCACGCACGAGCCCTATTTCCGCGCCGATAACCCCAAGGGGCTGACGCTGCGGGAAATGTCGGGTGAGCCGATGCGGTCGATCCCGGCCTTCCACAACGGCGAAGCCCACCTCAAGATGATGGACGAGCTCGGCATCCACGCCGCGATCGTGTTCCCCACGCTTGCCTCGGTCGTCGAGGTCCGCCTTGGCCATCAGACCGAGCTGACCATGGCGCTGATGCACGCGCTCAACCAGTGGGTCGCTGACGAATACGGCTTCGGCAACGGCCGCCAGTTCCCGGTCGGCGCGATCAGCCTGGCCGATCCCGATGGCGCGGTGAAGGAACTCGAATTCCTGCTCAAGGCCGGCTGCAAGCAGGTGCTGATCCGTCCGGCCCCGGTGCCGACGTCGACCGGCACCCGTTCGCCGGGCGACAAGGTGTTCGATCCGTTCTGGTCGCTCTGCTCCGAAGCAAAGGTGCTGATCAACAACCACGTGTCGGATTCGGACTATGACCGGATTTACCGCGAATGGTCGGGCGATACGACCGGCGAAGCGCGCGCCTTCGAACGCGGTGCGCTCAAGGACATCTTCGATCCGATCGGCCGCGCCGCCGAGGATTCGATCTCCACGCTGATCGTCGATGGCGTGTTCGATCGCTTCCCGTCGCTCAAGCTGCTGGTCACCGAAAGCGGCTCGTCGTGGATCGCGCCGCTGCTCGGCCGGATGGAGCGGACCTATCGCAAGCTGCCGTGGGAATTCCAGCGCAGCCCGGTCGAAACCTTCCGCGAGCATGTCTATGTCATGCCGTTCTACGAGGATTCGGTGGCCGAACTGGCTGAAGTCATGCCGATCGACAACATCTGCTTCGGCAGCGACTGGCCGCACCCCGAGGGCCTGTCCCGTCCGGAAGACTTCTTCCAGGACATCAAGGATCTCTCGGCCGGCGACCAGAAGAAGGTCATGTCGACCAACCTCAAGAACCTGCTCGAAGCTCACGCCTGAGCCTGGCAGGTCTGGCTACCGCGAAGGGTTCCGGCATCACGCCGGAACCCTTTTGCATTGCGCTTGGGGAAACCGCCTGCAAAGTTGTCCGGCAAGTTAATCGGGAAATGTGCGGCAAAGCACAACGGGAGAGAGAACAATGGCTGACAAGGGCAAGAAACTGCGCGACCTGATCGCGAAGGGCGAGCATTTCATTGCTGGCGACACCTTTTCCGCGATTACCGGGCGCATTGCCGAACACGTGGGATTTCCGGCCGCCTATCTTGGCGGACATGCCTGCAGCGCGTTCCACTATGCGGTGCCCGATAACGGCGTGTTCAGCCAGGTCGAACAGATCGAGCAGGCCAGCCGCATCGCCAATGTCATCGATATCCCGCTGATCGCCGATGCCGACACGCTGGGCGAGACTGTGGCCGACGCCTATCATTTCACCCGCCGCTATATCCAGCAGGGCATCGCCGGCTTCCATGTCGAGGACGAGCGCAACCCCAAGCATTCCAAGCACGTCAACGGCCTGTGGTCGATCGCGGATCAGCAGGCGCGGATCGACGCGGCGCGGCGCGCGCAGCGTGACAGCGGGCAGGATTTCGTCATCATCGCGCGCTGCGACGAGCTCTATACGAGCGAGATGGGCGGCGGCGGCACCGGTTCGATGGACGAGGCGATCAAGCGCGGCCATGCTTACATGGAAGCAGGCGCCGATGTGCTGTTCTATCCACCCCGCCCCGATGATGTGCCCGCGCTGGTCAAGGCCCTGGGCTCGAAATACCCGATCTCCACAATGGGCTTCTCCGCCCCCGGCACGGCCTTCAACATGCACACCGGTGGCTGGGCCGTCGCCGCCGTGAATCACCTGAAAATGGCGCGCGAACTGATGGAGACGGGGCAGGTTACCGGTGCGTTTCCCGACTTCCCGGAAAAGTTCGAACTCATCGGTCAGCCGCTGCTCGATGGGCTGATCGAGGAATGGGCCGCCAAGACCGGCCGCCCGACCCGGCCCAATCATGCGCCGTGAACGGTGAGGCCGGGCAGGGACTTCGCCCTGGAGCGCGGCACCTGCGGAGTCTTTAGATTAGTGCGGTCAAGCCGTCCAGCTTGACCTTGCGGCACCAGCCCGCTCCCCCGCCCGAATTTTGGTTGGGTGCGCCCTTGGCATCCGCCAACCGCTTGCGGCCCCACGCCCCGGCGCCCGCCCCCCCGCGCCCCCCCGGGGCCCGGGCCCGCGGGGGTGG
>VMTF01000209.1 GCA_013791705.1 Sphingomonadales bacterium
CCCCCCCCCCCCCCCCCCCCCCGCACCTTCTTCTTTTTGTCTTGTGGGGGGGGGGGGGGGGGCGGCGCCCGGGCCCGGGTGCGGTCTGAACCGGCCAAACACCAGCCCGCTCTCACTTGCCCGCTGCCCAGACCTTCCGTCCGCCGACCCACGTTTCCAGCACGTTCGTCGCGCGCAGGTCGCCCGGGCCGGTCATCAGCGGATCGCGGTCGATCAGCACGAAGTCCGCCCGCAGCCCGGTAGCCAGCCGTCCGAACCGCCCTTCGGCGAACCCGGCATAGGCCGCGCCGGTAGTATAGGCCGCCAGCGCCGCCTCGCGCGTCACCCGCTCCTGCGGTTGCCAGCCGCCGAACGGCTGGCCTTCGGCGTCCTGCCGGGTCGCCGCCACCGCGATCCCGGCGAAAGGATCAGGCCCATGCTCCGGCGCGCCCGAGCCGAACGCCAGGCGCGCGCCGGTCTTCGCCAGCGAGGCCCAGGCGAAGGCCCCGGCCAGCCGGGCCGGTCCGAGCCGGGCTTCGGCCACCAGCCGGTCAGCGCTCTGCTGCTCCGGCTGCAGCGAGACGACGATCCCGTGCTGCCCGAACCGCGCGAGGTCGGCCGTATCGACTACCTGCGCCCGCTCGATCCGCCAGCGCCGGTCGCCCTTGTAGGTATCGGAAAGCTCTCCGATCGCATTCAGCACCATGGCGGCCGCCTTGTCGCCACTCGCATCGACGGCCACCTGGAAGCGGTCGATCGCCGCCCGGCTCATCAGGTTGCGCAATTGCGTGTCGTCGAGCAGCGCCCGGCCGCTGCGCCCCGGCGCATCGGCATAGGGCGTCTTGAGCAGGCCCCCGCGCGAACCCAGCGAGCCGTCGACCGAAATCTGCACGCCATTAAGCCGCAGCCGGTCGTCATAGAGCCACGGGGTCGGCCCCGGCCCGCCGATCAGCGACATCGCCTCGGTCCCGGCGGCATAGGCCATGATCCGCACCCGCAGGCTGCCCAGATCACCGGCCCGGCGAAACGCCTGCCAGTCCTCGATTGTCGTGCCCATGTCGGCCACGGCCGTCACCCCGCGCCGCAGCAACTGGTCCTGCGCCAGCGCCAGCGCCAGGTCGCGGTCTTCCGGGCGCGGGGCGGGCACCGCCTTGCGCACTGCCGCCATCGCCGCATCCGGCGGCGTGCCCGCCGTCACACGCGCGGCCCGCAAGGCCGCCGAATTGGCCCATCCGGCCTGCCCGTCCGCCCGCACCAGCCAGGCCGGCCGGTTCGCCACCGCCGCGTCGAGTTCCGCCGTGGTCGGAACGCGGCCAAGGCCCCAGCGCTCCTCGTTCCAGCCGCGCCCGATGATCCACGGCCGGTCGGGATGGGCCGCGGCATAGGCCGCGATCCGCGCCTGGGCTTCCGCCAGCGATTTCGCCATCGACAGGTCAAGCGTCAGCGCGCCGAACCCCAGGTCCATCACATGAACGTGCGCGTCGATCAGCCCCGGCATCAGCACCCGGCCCTTGCCGTCGAGCAGATAGGTGACTTTGCCCGGCCGCTTGTCGCCCCGGTGCAGCACTTGCACGATCCGCCCGTCGTCGCCGATCAGCAACCCGTTGAGGCGCTCGATCGCGCCATCCTTGTCGAGCGTGAACCCGTCGACATTGTCGATCAGCGTGGCGGCCGGCGCCGGGGTCGCCAGCCCGATCGCCAATGCCCACACAATGGAAAGCGGAACCGCCCGGCGGGCGGCGAAACGGGCCTTCTTCATGGAACTGAGCTACTTCCGATTGCCGGGCAAGGGCAGCCGCCGCACCAGCGCGCTGGTATCCTGCCGCCCGCCTCCGATCGCCTGGACCTCGGCATAGAACTGGTTGACCAGCGCGGTGATCGGCAGCGAAACGCCCAGCGTGCGGCCTTCATCCATCGCGAGGCCAAGATCCTTGCGCATCCAGTCCACCGCGAAGCCGAAGTCGAATTCGTCCTGGCCCATCGTCTTCCAGCGATTGTCCATCTGCCAGCTTTGCGCGGCCCCGCCGGAAATCGCATCGTAAACCTTGTCGGTATCAAGGTGGCTCGCCTGGGCGAACCGCATCGCCTCGGCGAGACCCGCAACCACCCCGGCTATACAGATCTGGTTGACCATTTTGGCGGTTTGTCCAAATCCTGATTTACCAATATGGACAACCCGGCGGGTATAGGCGGCAAAGATCGGCTCCGCTGCGGCCATCGCCTCGGGCCGGCCGCCGCACATCACCGTCAATGTCCCGTCTTCCGCGCCGATCTGGCTTCCGGTCATCGGGGCATCGACGCACAGGATTTCCTTGTCGCGCGCTTCCACCGCGATCTGCCGCGCGATCCGCGCCGACGCGGTGGTGTGGTCGATGAACAATCCGCCGCGCTTGAGCTTGGTGAACACGCCGGACGGCCCGAGCACGACATCGGCCAGGTCATCGTCGTTGCCCACGCAGGTCAGCACCACGTCGGCGCCCTCGGCCGCTTCGGCCGGGGACCGCGCCACCCGCGCTTCGAGCCCGGGATTGTCTGCCAGCCACGCTTCAAGCCGCTGCGGCGAGCGGTTGTAGACGGTGAGCCGGTGTCCCGCCTGGCCAAGATGCCGGGCGATCGGCCCGCCCATCACGCCAAGCCCGAGGAAGCTGACATTGCGGGGGGAGGGAGTGCGCTGTGTGGTCATGGTCAAACTGCTTACCTTCAAACGGGCCGGGGGCCAACCGGGCTGACGGCCAACCGGTGTGGCGGCCAACCGGACTGAAGGGGCGTCCCTTATGCCGCGCTTGTTTCGTGATCGTGATTGGCTATCGCTGGCGGGTAATGAACCCGGACCGAACCAGCCCGCCCGATCCAACCCGCGCGCCTGATCGAACCCGCACGATTTCGCGCGTCCTGTTCTGGCTGGCGCTCATCGGTGCGACCGCGCTCGCGCTGATGCCCTATCCGCCGCATCTTCCCACCGACCGGTTTGGCGACAAGTTCAACCATGTCCTCGCCTTTGCGGTGCTGGCCGCGCTGGCCGTGCCGGCCTTTCCGGCGATGCCGCGCCTGCGGCTGATCGAACGGCTTTCCTTCCTCGGCGCGATGATCGAACTGCTCCAGTCGCTCCCGTGGGTGCACCGCGATTGCGACCTCCGCGACTGGATCGCCGATACGCTCGCGGTGATCGTTGCCACCCTTGTCACGGCCGCGCTGGTGCGCCGCAAGGCTTCCTGACGGCTGCCGCCGGGCCGGGCGATAGCAGTTTCCAAACGGCACGTTTTCGCCTAGGGCGCGGCACATGCACCAGCTCGCAACCCAGCCTGAAGAGGCCACTTCGCTCCTGACGCTCGCCGATGTTCGCGCGGCGGCGGGGCGCATTGCGGGCAAGGTCGTCCACACGCCCACGCTGCATAGCCGCACGCTGAGCGAGATCGCCGGTTGCGAGATGTGGCTGAAGTTCGAAAACCAGCAGTTCACGGCGGCCTACAAGGAACGCGGCGCGCTCAATGCGCTGCTCCTCATGCCCGAGGAACAGCGCAATCGCGGGGTGATCACGGCCTCGGCCGGCAATCATGCGCAGGGCCTGTCCTACCACGGCACCCGGCTGGGCGTCCCGGTCACCATCGTGATGCCGCGCACCACCCCGATGGTGAAAGTGATGCAGACCGAGTCCGTCGGCGGCAAGGTCGTGCTCGAAGGGGAGACCTTCGACGAGGCCAACGCCCATGCTCGCCGGCTGGAGCAGGAACTCGGCCTCGCGTTCGTCCACCCGTTCGATGAACCGGCAATCGCGGCCGGGCAGGGCACCGTCGCGCTCGAAATGCTCGAGGACGCGCCCGAACTCGATATGCTGGTGATCCCGGTCGGCGGCGGCGGGCTGGCTTCGGGCATGGGCACCGCCGCGCGCGCGCTCAAGCCGGATATCGGCCTGGTCGGGGTCGAGGCGGAACTGTTTCCCTCGATGTACAATCTGCTCAAGCACGCGGATTGCCCGATCGGCGGCGATACCCTGGCCGAAGGCATCGCGGTGCGCGAACCGGGCCAGTTTACGCGCAAGGTGCTGGCGAACCTGCTCGATGATTTCGTGCTGGTGAGCGAATCCGCGATGGAAAGCGCGCTCGCGCTGCTGCTGCAGATCGAAAAGACGGTCGTCGAAGGGGCGGGTGCGGCCGGTCTGGCCGCGGTTCTCGCCAATCGCGAGATGTTCACCGGCCGCAAGGTCGTGATCGTCCTGTCGGGCGGCAATATCGATACGCGCCTGCTCGCCAACGTGCTCCTGCGCGATCTCGCTCGTTCGGGCCGCCTCGCGCGGTTGCGCCTCACCTTGCAGGATCGCCCCGGCGCCCTGTTCAAGGTGATGGAGGAATTCAACGCCCACAACATCAACATCATCGAAATCTGGCATCAGCGGATTTTCACCCACCTGCCGGCCAAGGGCCTGATCACCGATATCGAGTGCGAAGCGCGCGATCGCGAGCAACTCGATGCGCTGGTCGCGGCCTTGCGGGCCAAGGGCTACGACGTCAGCCAGATTGACGTGAATTGAAGCCCGCCCGGGCGGGTGCCGCCGTCCGGTAGCGCTTGGAATGCCGCGCCGCAAAATCGGGCCGCAATGCCGGGCTGTCTCCGGATTCGGCGCCATTTTCGCGCAAAATTTTGGCGCGCCAAGCTTAATTGATGGTTAAGCCTCTTTCTTCCGGCGCGCGCAATTGGCATATTCGGTTGCAGGGAAGGCGCGTGGGGTCTCGCGTCATGCACAAACGCCGGGAAGGAACAGAGGCAAAGTGACTGCACCGGTCCGGTTTCCCCGGTTCTTCGTGACAAGCCCGGCACCTTGCCCCTATCTCGCGGGCCGGATGGAGCGGAAGGTGTTCACCGAGCTCAAGGGCCCTCACGCCGATGCCCTGAACGATGCGCTCAGCCGCATCGGCTTTCGCCGCAGCCAGACGGTCGCCTATCGTCCTTCGTGCATCGAGTGTTCGGCCTGCGTCTCGGTCCGGGTCGCCGCGCACGAATTTCGGCCCTCCACCACCCAGCGCCGCAATCTGAAGCGCAACTCCGATCTCGTTGTCACCGCAGCCAGGCCCTGGGCCACGACCGAACAGTTCGATCTGCTGCGCCAGTATCTCGGCGCTCGCCATCCGGCCGGCGGCATGGCCCAGATGGACGAGGTGGATTTCGCCGACATGGTGGAACATACTCCGGTAACAAGCTTTGTTATTGAATACCGGGAGCCGGGGGACGGAACTGCGCCAGGCCGTCTGGTCGGAGCCTGCCTGACCGACCGGCAGGGCGACGGCCTGTCGATGATCTACAGTTTTTACGATCCAGCACATGAGGCGCGCACCGGGCTTGGCAATTTCATCATCCTCGAACATATCCGCCGGGCAGCGCGGATCGGGCTGCCCTTCGTTTATCTGGGGTACTGGGTCGATGGGTCCGAGCGGATGCAATACAAGGTCCGCTATCGCCCGCTTGAAAAGCTCGGTCGCGATGGCTGGGAACGAATTTCCGATGCCGAGCAGGATCGCCTTATCCAGTCCGTTTCCGCCGCGCGGCGCTCCGCCGGCTCCGTTGCCGAGCCCGGCCACAAGGACGGCTTGCTCAAATTCGCCGACACCCGATCCGCCGGCGCCAATATCATTGACGCCGAAATTGCCGATGCCGGCATCACGGAAACAGGCATCGCGGGCACCAGTCACACACTCGTCTGAGCGGCTGCTCCGCGCGCTTGTCGCCGTCTCGCTGGCACTCGCGCCGGCCACCCTGCCGGGACTTGCAACCGCGCAGGGCATCGATCAGGAACTGAAGGATCTGGTTCCGGATGCGGCGGTCGCCGATCCGGAAGGCTGGGCCAAAAGCACCCCGCCGGCGGGCTCCAGCCCAAGCTCCAGTGCCGGCGTTCAGCCGCCCCCCGGCCAACCGGGCGAACTCGATCCTGGCTCGCCGCTGGCCAATCTGCCCGGCCTCTCGGTCGCGTGGCCCGATGCGGACCCCGACAAGCCCGAAGGCGCCACCACATCCCCCGCGCTCGCGTCTTTGCCGCCCGATCCCGATGTTGCGCAGGCGCTGGCTGACGAACAGGCGCGTCCGCAGCTTGAGGTCGTGCCGGCGGGCGAGGAAATTCGCGTGGCGCCCCACCTCACGCTGGTGTTTCCGGCCAACCTCGCCACATTCCCCGAGCGCGAGGCGTTCCTCGACCGGTTTCGTGCGCTGTCGACGCTGCGCACGCTTGCTTCCGATAACGACACGATCGCGCAGATCGCCGCCCGCGCCCGCGTCGACAAGGATTTGCTCGATCGCCTGTTGCGCGTTTACGGCTACTATGATGCGATCGTGTTGCAGACCGTTGGCGGGTCCGCTGCGGACGGCGCGACATCGAAGCGCTCCGAGGATGGCATCGCGGTGCGCTTCGATGTTGCGCCGGGGGACCGCTTCCGCTTCGGCACCATCGATCTGGGCAATCTCGCGGCGGCTGGTCCCGATGCTCCGGCCTTGCGCGAAAGCGTCGGAATCAAGCCGGGTGATCCGCTCGATAATGACCGGATCGTCGCCGGGCGGGACAAGCTGGACGTCGATCTCGGCGAAACCGGCTATGCCTTTGCCGAGATCGGCGCACCGGAACTGCTGGTCGATCACAAGCGCCTCGAAGGCGATCTGGCGATCCCGGTCGAACCGCGCGGAAAATACAATTTCGGCCACATCGTCAGCCAGAACCCGCGCTTCCTCTCGTCACACCACCTTGAAGACATCGCCCGGTTCGAGCCGGGCGACCTTTATCGGCGCACCGGGCAGGAGGATCTCAAGCGTGCGATCCTGGCGACCGGGCTGGTCTCCAGCGTCACCGTGACCCCGCGCGAGGTTGCGCCGCCGCCCGCGCCGGGCCAGCCGGGCGAAGTTGTGCTTGATGTTGCGGTGATCCCCGGCCCCCTGCGCACGGTCGCGGGGCTCGCGGGCTACGAATCCGGCGAAGGCTTGCGGCTCGAAGCCAGTTGGGAACATCGCAATTTCTTCCCGTCCGAAGGAATGCTGCGGGTGCGCGGCGTGGCCGGTACCAATGAACAGTTGCTCGGCACCACCGTGCGCTGGAACAACTTCCACGGACGCGATCAGGTTTTCACGCTGGACCTCACCGGCAACACGGTCGACCGAGAATCCTACAACGCCCGCACAGTTGGCTTCTCAGCGACGTTCGAGAAGCTCACGACCCTGACTTTCCAGAAGCCGTGGGTCTGGTCGCTGGGCCTGGAAGTGCTGGCGACGGCCGAACGCGAAAGCGTGGTCGCGGGGCAAGCGGTGCCGCGCACAACCTACTACATCGCGGCGCTCCCGGCGCGCGGCGCATTCGACTATTCCGACAATCTGCTCGATCCCACCCGCGGCTGGCGGACGGCGCTGCGGGTGTCGCCGGAATATTCGAAGGAACAGGGCGGGCCGACCGTGACTTACGCGCGGGTCCAGGCCGATGCGAGCGCCTATCAGCCGGTGACCGGCGGTGTCGTCCTGGCCGAGCGCGTCCGGGTCGGCTCGATTCAGGGTGCCGGGCTTGAGAGCATTGCCCCGTCGCGGCGGTTCTATGCGGGCGGCGGCGGCTCGGTGCGTGGTTTCGGATATCAGGCGATCGGCCCGCGCGATTCCGCCGGCGATCCTTCGGGCGGGCGCAGCCTGGTCGAATTCAGCCTCGAAGCGCGGGTCGATACCGGCCTGCTGGGCGGCGCCGTCCAGCTCGTCCCGTTCATCGATGCCGGCACCGTGTCCGAATCGGCCACCCCCACGCTTGACGGGATGCGCTACGGCGCCGGCCTTGGCCTGCGCTACAAGACTGACTTCGGCCCGCTGCGCCTCGATATCGGCACCCCGCTCAATCGCCGCGCCGGGGATGGCCGGATCACCGTCAGTGTCGCCTTGGGCCAGGCATTCTGATGAGCGAGGCCGCGCTTCCCGCCGACGAGGCTCCCGCTGCGCCGGTCCGCCGCCGCCGGCTGGCCGGCTGGCGGCGCTGGCTGCTGGCCGCGCTGCTCGGCACGATCGGCCTGCTGGCAATCGGGCTCGTCGTGCTCGAAAGCCCGATCGGGCACCGGTTCATCGTCGATCGCATCGCCCGCTATGCGCCCGCTTCCGGCCTGAAGGTCGAGATCGGGCGCTTCGAAGGGTCGCTGCTCGGCGAGGCGACGCTGCACGATCTCACCTTGTCCGATCCGAAGGGCGTGTTCCTGCGCGTGCCGGTGGCCGAACTGGATTGGCGCCCGTTCCGCTGGTTCACCTCCGGGCTTGACGTGCGCCGGCTGATCTTGCGGCGCGGCACGCTGTACCGGGCGCCGCAGTTCAATCCGGGCGATCCCGACGCTCCGCTCCTGCCCAACTTCGATATCCGGGTAGATCGGTTCGAACTCGATCGCCTCATGGTCGAACAGGGAATGCTCGGGCCGGAAGCGGCGGGCCGCCGCCGGGTCGATCTGGTCGCGCAGGCCGATATCCGCAAGGGCCGCGTCTATCTGGCCACCAATGCCCGGCTCGGCGGCACCGATCGACTCGAGCTGCTGCTCGATAGCGAGCCCAGGCGCGACCGGTTCGCGCTTCAGCTCGATTACAATGCTCCGAAAGGCGGGCTGCTCGCCACGCTGGCCGGCGCCAGCGACAGCCTTTCCGCCCGGATTGCGGGGGCCGGCCGCTATCGGGACTGGCGCGGCACCGCCCGGGTTGATCAGCCCGGCGCAAACCTGGTCGATCTGGTGATCGGCAACCGGTCCGGCCGCTACAATCTGGCGGGCGCGATCCACCCGCGCGGGTTCGTCTCGGGGCTCGCCGCCCGCGCCACCGGCCAGACCGTCACGCTCAAGGGTGAGGGCACTCTCGCCAATTCCATCCTGACCGGCCAGTTTGGAGCGACCGGCCAGGGCTTCGATCTGGCCGCCCTGGGCACGCTCGATCTCGGCAAGAATGCCGCGCGGAACCTCAAGATTACCGCGCGAACCCGCGATCCCGGCCTGCTCGGCGCGGGCACCCGGATCGAGAACGCCCGGCTTGCCGCCACGCTCGATGGTCCGTTCCGCCAGCTCTCGATCGATCACCGCCTTACCGTCGAGCGATTTGCCAGCGGCACATTCCGCCTTGAAGGCCTGGCCCAGCAGGCAAAGTTCACCCGCGCGGACAGCCGCTGGCGTTTTCCGCTCGCGCTCACGGCCCGCCGCATCGTTACCGGGGCGAGCATGTTCGATGCGCGCCCCGCTTCCGGCCAGGTTCGCGGCACGATCATGCTCAGCGGCCCCCGCGCCTTTTCCGACGATCTGATCGTATCCGTCCCCGGCCTCGGCCTCGGCGCCGTGCTCAAGCTCACCGGCGATACGGGCAAGGGCGATTTCCGGCTGGCCGGGCCGGTTGCCGCGCGGGGTCTCCCGCTTGCCGATCTCGGTGTCGTCGATGCCGATCTCGGCCTCAATCTTGATTTCGGCAATCGTCCCTGGCTGCTCTCCGCCGACGCGAAAGGCCGGATGGTCCGCGTCACGAACGGCACGCTCACCACGCTGGCGGGCTCAAACATCCGGTTCGCAGGCCACATCGGCATGGGCGGCCAGGCGCCGTTGCTGCTCCAGCGCGTCACCCTCACCGGCAGCAAGCTCGCCCTGGCCATCGATGGCCGGCGGCTGCCCAACGGCACGACCACGCTTGGCGGTCGCGGCAGCCACGTGGACTATGGCCCGTTCACCGTGGAGGCAAACCTGGCGAACGATGGCCCTCATGCCGTGGTGGTCCTGGCCAATCCGCTTCCCGCTGCCGGGCTCAAGGACGTACGGGTCGCGCTCGCGCCGATCCCGCAAGGCTTCCGCATCGAAGCGGCCGGGCAATCGCATCTCGGCCCGTTCACCGGCACGCTTGGCCTGTTCGCGCCGCCGGGCGGTCCGACGCGGATAGTGGTCGAACAGATGGAAGTCTGGAAAACCGCGATAACCGGCGAGATCCTGCTCGGTGATGCGGGGGCGAACGGCACGCTTGCGCTCACCGGCGGCGGTGTCGATGGCACCATAAAGCTGCAGCCGCGTGGCGGCGGCCAGGGCTTCGAGGTCGCGCTCACCGCCGACAATGCCCGGTTCGGGGGCGATATGCCGCTCGCCATCGGGGTCGGCAGGATCGATGCGTCGGGCACTGCCGCCGGTGGCCGCACGGCCATTTCCGGCAATGCCTATGCCGAAGGGATCGAGCAGGGCCGCCTGTTCATCGGCCGGCTGGCCGCCAGTGCCAGGTTGAACGATGGCGCGGGCCGGGTAACGGCCACGCTGGCCGGACGGCGCGGCAGCCGGTTCAATCTTCAGTTGCTCGCCGACATCGCGCCCGATCGTTACGCGCTCCTCGCCAATGGCGATTATGCCGGCCAGCGGATCACCATGCCGCGCCGGGCCGTGCTCACCCGCACCGAAGCCGGCTGGAACCTCGCGCCCACCCAGGTCGATTATGGCGGCGGCCGGCTGATCGGGCAGGGCACGCTCGGTCCCGATACCCGGATCAAACTCGCCATGTCCGATATGCCGCTGGCGCTGATCGATATCTACGCCACCGATCTTGGCCTTGGCGGCAAGGCGTCGGGCATCGTCAACTGGCGGACGGTGAAGGGGGGCATCCCCACAGCCGATGCGCAGCTTCAAGTGAAGGGCCTGACCCGGTCCGGCCTGGTCCTCACCTCGCTGCCGGTTGATGTCGCGCTGGTCGCGCGGCTGGGCGAAACCACGCTGGAAACCCGCGCGGTCTTCCGCGAGGGCGGTGCCGAGGGCAATCGCGTGCTGGGCCGCCTGCAGGGCCGCGTCGAGGGCTTGCCCGGGACCGGCTCGGTCGGCGAACGCCTGGGCGCGGGGCGGCTGTTCAGCCAGTTGCGCTATTCCGGGCCGGCCGACGCGCTCTGGCGCCTCCTGGGGATCGAAACCTTCGATCTTACCGGCCCGGTCGAGGTCGCCGCCGACATGACCGGGA
The DNA here is from genome assembly GCA_013791705.1 of Sphingomonadales bacterium. Classification (GTDB taxonomy): domain Bacteria; phylum Pseudomonadota; class Alphaproteobacteria; order Sphingomonadales; family Sphingomonadaceae; genus Novosphingobium. Next base: position 10,924 of record VMTF01000209.1, read on the forward strand.
AGCTCGCCGATCCGGCCATTCGCGGTTCGCTCGCCAGCACCCGGTTGCGCCTGCAAAGTTCGCTCACCGGGACCGATATCGAGGAAATTTCCGTGCGCGGCAATTTTGCGGGCTCGCGGCTCGAACTCGCCAATTTCGCCGGCCGGGCGCGGGGCGGTGGGCAAGTCAGCGGCAGCGGCTCGGTCGATCTGGCCGGTCTTGGCGCCGGTCGCGGACCGAGTCTCGATTTCCGCATCGCCGCCCGCAATGCCGCGCTCATTTCGCGCGACGATATGGCCGCCACGGTCACCGGACCGCTGCGCATCGTGTCGAACGGGGTCGGCGGCACGATTGCCGGGCGCCTCACGATCGAATCCGCCAAGTGGAACCTGGGCCGTGCCGCCGCCGTCACCGAACTTCCGATCGTCAATACGCGCGAGATCAATCCGCGCGCGGATGTCGCCCCGGTTCGCCGCCCGGCCGCGCCATGGCGCTTCCTGGTCGATGCCGAAGGCCCCAATCGCGTCGCGGTGCGGGGGCTCGGGCTCGACAGCGAATGGGGCGCCAATATCCGCATTCGCGGCACCACCTCAGCGCCGGCGATCTTCGGCCGGGCCGAGATGGTGCGTGGCAGCTATGATTTTGCCGGCCAGCGGTTCGATCTGACCCGCGGGCTCATCACGTTTGACGGTGACAGCCCGCCCGATCCGCGGCTCGATATCGCCGCCACCGCGCAGGTCACCGGCCTCACCGCCAGCGTCACCGTCACCGGCACGGCGACCTATCCGGACATACGGTTCAGCTCCACCCCCGCGCTGCCCGAGGAGGAACTGTTGTCGCGCCTGCTGTTCGGCAGTTCGATCACGCAGATTTCCGCGCCCGAGGCGGTCCAGATCGGCGCTGCCCTGGCGGCCCTGCGCGGCGGCGGCGGGATGGATCCGATCAACCAGTTGCGCACCGCCGTCGGGCTCGATCGGCTGCGGATCGTCGGGGCGGATGTGGCCACCGGGCGCGGCACTTCGGTTGCAGTCGGCAAATATATCGGCCGCCGCCTCTACGCCGAGATCGTCACCGACGGGCGCGGCTATAACGCCACGCAGCTCGAATATCGGGTCACCCGCTGGCTTTCCGTGCTGGCAACGGTGTCCAGCATCGGCCGCCAGGGGATCGATGCGAAGATCAGCAAGGACTACTGACGCCCAATTTGCGTGATTTGCGCCATTTGCAGGTGTCACGGTTAACGGGTTGTTCGCCACTCGGCCGCCATAGCCGCCGCATGGCTACACCTGGCAGGCTTGCAGCGCTGTTCCGCAGCGGAATTCGCGCCGATGCCGGGATGAGCCGGATGTTGCTGGTGACGCTGGTCGCCTTGCTCACTTTCACGGCGGCGATCTTCGGCGGTTTCATCCACGCCACCAATGCCGCCGATGAAGTAACCCAGGCCAACGAGCGCCGCCTCATCGGCAATCACATCGACGTTGCGGTTCGCTCGCTGCTCGCCGCCGAAAACATCCAGCTAGCGTGGGACGACGCGATGCGGGCGGCGGGCGGGCAGGGCTATCCGTTCGATCCGCAATGGACCGATACCTACTTCGGCGAATTCCTGACGACCATGGTTCACGCCGACGATCTGTTTCTCGTCACGCCCGAGGGCGATCTGCTGCGCGCCTGGCATGAGAGCAGGCCGGCCGGCCCGGAAGCTTATGCTCCGCTGGCCGCCGCCGCCCGCCGCACGCTTGCGGAATTGCCGGCCAACGGCTCGCTCAGCGGATCAGCCGCCAAGTTCCGGCAATTGGACGATACGCTCTGGCCGTTCGACCGGCATGGTCGCCCGCTCACGCGCTGGTCGGGCGGGCTGGTCAGCTACCGGGGTCAGCCGGCGATCATGACCGTCATCTCGCTTACCCCCGATGCGGCGTTTTCCCTGCTGCGCCGCACGCCCAACCACATGGTCGCGCTGCGCTACCTCGATGGCCGGATGTTGCAGCAATTCGGCAACGATGTGCTGCTCAAGGATATGCGCTTCAGTTCCGCCAGATCGCCCGACCCCGCGCGCAACCAGCTCGCGCTGGCCGATCGCGACGGCACCGCGCTCGGCTGGCTGTCGTGGCAGCCGAACCGGGTCGGACCGATCGTGCGGGCACGCACCGTGCCGCTGCTGGTCGTCTATCTCGTGTTCTACATCATCGTCCTGGCGATTGGCCTGGTGCTGCTGCGCGGGGCGTTTCGGCTGGCGCGCCAGCTTGCGGCCAGCGAGGCCCGCGCCCAGCATCACGCGTTGCACGATCCGATGCTCGGCCTGCCCAATCGCACCCACGTCATGCAACGGCTGTCGGCCATGCTGGCCGATGTCGGCGCCGCAACCGCAACCGCAACCGCAACCGAAACAGCCGGGGCGGGCGAGCAGGTTCTGCTCGCCTATTTCGATCTCGATCACTTCAAGGCAATCAACGAGAGCGTTGGCCACCACACCGGCGATGACCTGCTGGTCCAGGTCGTCGCCCGGCTGCGCGAACGCATGAGCCCGACGGACGTGCTGGGCCGCCTCGCCAGCGACGAATTCGTGTTGTTGCGCCGGGTGCCTTCCGGCAGCAGGCACGCCGATGAACTGGGGGCGGAAATCATGGGCGTCTTTGCCGATCCCTTCATCGTGTCGGGCAATTCCATTGCGCTCAGCGCTTCCTGCGGGATTTCGTGGGCGCCGGGCCAGGCGAGCGATGCCAAAGCCCTGCTGCGCAACGCCGATATCGCGCTGTTCCGCGCCAAGCAGCGCGGCCGTGGCCGCTATCGCCATTTCACGCCCGAAATGGACGCCACGATCCGCTGGCGGCAGGACATGGAGATCGAACTGCGCCGGGCCATCGCGCGCGACGATCTCACCATGGTCTATCAGCCGATCGTCGACATTGCCGACGGCTCGATCGTCAGTTTTGAAGCGCTGCTGCGCTGGCACCACCAGGATCGGGGCGAAATCGGCCCCGGTATTTTCGTGCCGGTGGCTGAACAGTGCGGGTTGATGCCGCAACTGGGCGAGTGGATGCTGGCCCGGGTCTTTGCCGCCGCGCGTGATTTCGGACTGGCGGAGATTTCGATCAATCTGTCGCCGCTGCAACTGGTGGCCAAGGATTTCATGGCCAATCTCAAGGCCCTGATGCGCGAGGAGCGGGTCGATCCCGCCCGCTTCACGTTCGAGATCACCGAAGGCGTGCTGCTCGAAAACTCCGACCGGACGATGGCGCTGCTCACCGAACTGCAGGACATGGGCTTCCGGATCGCGCTCGACGATTTCGGCACCGGCTATTCCTCGCTCGCTTATTTGCGCGCCTTCCAGTTTGACCGGATCAAGATCGATCGCACCTTCGTGCAGGGCATCGAGAGCGATGCCGACGCCCAGTCGATTCTGCGGGCGATTGTCGCGCTTGGCCGCAACTTGCGGATGAAGGTCGTCGCCGAAGGGGTCGAAAGCCTGCACCAGCAACAACTGGTCCGGGATGCCGGTTGCCAGTTTATCCAGGGCCATCTCTACTGGCGCGCGCTGCCGCCTGAGCAAGTGCTTGCCCTGCTTGCCGCCGATAAAGTGCAAAGCCTGCGCATCGCGGTGTGAGGGCCGGGCCAAGTGCGGGTGGCGGGCAGGTGTTCATTCCCGTTGGTTTCATGACCTGACTTGGTTATCCTCTGAAAAATCAGGCCGATTCGGATGAAGTGCCTTCGGGCACCGAGCATCCAGTGCCAACCCGTCGCACCCGGCGTCATCAAAGAGGGCTCCATGGCCAAGCGGAATTGCCGGAAACAGGTGCTCAAGGCGTTCGTGCTGACCATCGGCGTGGCCGATTGCGCGGGCATCTATGTGGTCAACAGCCGCCTTTCGGC
>VMTF01000120.1 GCA_013791705.1 Sphingomonadales bacterium
ATAACTCGGCATACCCTACATGTTTTTTCATCCCACCCCTCCGGCAGCGCGCGCCGAAGATGAACACCCATCCCCCAACACGGCCGGGGCGGAGGTCTGAGCCATTTGCCACTCCCACGCGCTGTCCCCCGGCGCGTGGGAGACCGGAAAGGAATTCCCCATGAGTCTCTTTGCAACTATTTTTGAGCGCACCTCCCGAAACAGGCTGATGCTTGCCCTCGGTCTTCTCGCGCTTTCCTTCTGCGTCGGGTTCGAAGCCCTGGCCCATAACGTCTCCGAGGGTGACAAGGGCTATATTCAGGAAAGCAGCGGCGTCCTGTTCCTCCCGTTCGTCTATCTCGGCGCCAAGCACATGGTCACGGGCTATGACCATCTGCTGTTCCTGTTCGGCGTAATCTTCTTCCTCTACCGGATGAAGGATATCGGCCTTTATGTGACGCTGTTCGCGATCGGCCATTCGACGACGATGCTGTTCGGCGTACTCACCGGAATCAGCGCCAACGCCTACATCATCGACGCGATCATCGGCCTGTCGGTCGTCTATAAGGCGCTCGATAATCTGGGCGCGTTCCAGCGCTGGTTCGGTGTCCAGCCGAATACCAAGGCCGCCACGCTGATCTTCGGATTCTTCCACGGCTTCGGCCTTGCCACCAAGATCATCGAGTTCGAGATTTCGAGCGACGGCCTGTTCGCCAACCTGATCGCGTTCAATATCGGCGTCGAGATCGGACAGCTTCTCGCCCTTGCCACCATCCTGATCCTGATGGGCTTCTGGCGCCGAACGAACAGCTTCATGCGTCACGCCTTCGCCGCCAACACCATCCTCATGGCCGCTGGCTTCGTGCTGGTCGGCTACCAGCTCGTCGGCTTTGCCGTCGCCTGATTTCATCGGAGCTTCGATCATGTTCAATGCACAACGCCCCCGTCTCGAAGACCTGCCGACCACCCGGCAGTTGATCCGGGCCACGCTCATCGCCGCCGTCGCGGCCGGCGGCCTCCTTGCTACCGTCATCCTCCCTTCCGAATATGGGGTTGATCCGACCGGCGTTGGCCGCGCGCTGGGACTGGCCCAAATGGGCGAGATCAAGACGCAGCTTACCGAGGAAGCCGCCCTGGGCGCTGCCATGGATGCCGCAGCGTCAGCCGAACAAGTCCGCGTGGCCGTGGCACAAGCGGCCAGCGGCGGTAACGGGCCGGCGGCGGCCCCGGCACCGCCGGCAACACCGAACGCGACAGTCGTCCGCAGCGACACGACCCGCCTGACACTTGCACCCGGCGAAGGCGCCGAGATCAAAGTGACCGCGGCCAAGGATGCGCGGATCGCTTTCAACTGGTCGGTCGAAGGCGGGCATGTCAATTACGATACGCACGCCGACGCACCGGGCATCTCATATCATGGCTATGGCAAGGGCCGGGAATCGACAGGCGAGCAAGGCCAGCTTGTCGCGGCGTTCGACGGAAGCCACGGCTGGTTCTGGCGCAACCGCTCCGAAGCGCCGGTCACGATCACGCTGCGCACCGAGGGCGAATATGGGGAGGTCAAGCGGGTTGTCTGACACCCCGGTCTTTCGTCTGCACCGACCCCGCTTCGCCGTCACATGGGCGCGGCCTGGCGGGGCGACAGGCGTTTTGCGCTTTATGCGGGAGTCCTCTGCTGTCAAACTTGGATATTATCGCGCTGGGCTATCCCGGCCTCTTTCTCGCCGCGCTGCTCGCCGCGACGCTGTTGCCGGCCCAATCGGAATTGCTGTTGCTGGCAATGCTGGCAACGGGACGCTTCGAACCCGGCTTTCTCCTCCTCACCGCGTCGCTGGGCAACGTGCTTGGCTCGACGATCAATTGGGCGCTCGGACGCTTTCTGGCGCGCCATCGCGGCGCCCGCTGGTTTCCGGTCTCGGAAGCCGCAATGGTGAAAGCGGAGCGGCGCTACCGGCGGTTCGGCGAGCTGTCCTTGCTCATGTCATGGCTGCCGATCATTGGCGATCCATTGACCCTGATTGCCGGTGTCCTGCGCACGCCGATTTCTCGCTTCCTTGTGCTCGTCACGATCGCCAAAGTTGGACGCTACGCCGTCCTGATGGCGGTCCATGGCTATCTGATTGCGTAATGCGCTCGCCAAATCCCACGGATCGAATGAGGTAACGATGCTCACGGTTCTCGCCAATCGAACCTACCGCCATCTGTTCCTGGCGCAGATCATCGCGCTGGTCGGCACGGGCCTTGCCACGGTCGCGCTGGGCTTGCTCGCCTATGACATCGCCGGAGCGGACGGCGGCGCGGTGCTCGGCACCGCGATGGCGATCAAGATGGTCGCCTATGTCGGCGTTGCGCCCATTGTCGGCGCCTATGCAAACCGGCTGCCGCGTCGCGCCTTCCTCGTAGCGATGGACGTGATCCGCACGCTCATCGTCCTCGCACTGCCGTTCGTCGATCAGATTTGGCAGATTTATGTCCTGATCTTCGTGCTGCAATCGGCCTCGGCCGGCTTCACGCCGACATTCCAGGCGACGATCCCCGACGTGTTGCCGGAGGAGAAGGATTATACCAAGGCGCTGTCGCTCTCACGCCTCGCCTATGACATGGAGAGTCTGACCAGCCCGATGCTCGCGGCCGCTCTGCTGACGGTGATGAACTTCCATTGGCTTTTCTCAGGCACGGCGATCGGCTTTGTCTGTTCGGCGCTGCTGGTGCTGACGACGGTTCTGCCGCGTGCTGTCGCTCGTAAACCCGGCGGGGGCATCTACGACAATACCACACGCGGCGCGCGGCTTTACCTCAAGACTCCCCGGCTTCGCGGATTATTGGCAGTCACACTTGCCGCTGCCGCCGCCAGCGCGATGGTCATCGTCAATACGCCGGTGCTGGTGCAAGCGATGCTCGGACGCGGACAAAGCGCAATGGCAATCACGCTGGCCGCGTTCGGCGGTGGCTCCATGCTTGCCGCACTGCTGCTTCCGCGTCTACTCGAACGGTTGTCCGATCGAACTGTCATGCTCTCGGCCGCGTCGGTCATGACCATTGCACTTGCCGCGCTCGCCTTCTCATGGCGCGGTCATGCCTCGCCCGACTATTGGGGCGTGATCCTCGCAGGCTGGCTGGTGCTCGGCATTGCCTATTCGGCAAGCATCACGCCGGGTGGCCGCCTCCTGCGGCGCTCATCGGGAGAGGTGGATCGCCCCGCCTTGTTCGCTGCGCAGTTCGCGCTCAGCCATGTGTGTTGGCTGGTCGCTTATCCGCTTGCGGGCCAGACCGGAGCGGCGGGTGGCATGGGGATGGCGCTCGCCGCCGCCGCCATGCTGGCGCTGATCGGGACAGTGATCGCGTTCCTCATCTGGCCGAAAGAAGATCTCGACGTAGTGGCGCATACCCATGACGAGCTTCCTCCGGGCCATCTCCATCTCGCCGAGGGGCACCCCGAAGGCCGTGCTGCTCATGCCTTCGTGATCGATGAACTGCATCCACACTGGCCGATCAGGTAACCAACTCGGCCGTATAGCTTTTAACATCTGCCAGCTTCGTTACGGGATCGCCGCGGGGGACCAGGGGCGGGAACAGACGTTTGGACGCGGCACGCGCACATCGTCGGGCTGGGCGGTCCAGCCTCACGACCGAACCGCTGGAACATGTCCTGAAGGCACCCTGCAATGCGAGTCGCTACCAGTCGCAAAGGTTGGTGAGAATCCGGCAACTGATTTGTGAAGGAATTTCAGGCGATTGCGCCAACTTTGGCGATTCTCTGGTGAGTTTTCTTGATCGCCGCTGCTCGAAGAGGGCCCGCGAAGCCCTCTGAACTACTTGATTTTGTTGGATATTTTGGTGCACCCGACAGGATTCGAACCTGTGACCCCTGCCTTCGGAGGGCAGTACTCTATCCAGCTGAGCTACGGGTGCATGAGGCTA
>VMTF01000134.1 GCA_013791705.1 Sphingomonadales bacterium
CGAAAGCAGCAGGTCGAATCGCTCGCTTTCGAGAAACGGAACCGCGGCGGTGCCGCGATCGACCGCGACAACCGAATAGCCGGCATTTTCCAGCGCGCGGGCGAGGTACGTGCGCATCGCTTCTTCATCTTCAGCCAAAAGGATGCGGATCATTTCGTCGCCTGTGTTGTGCTACCCGTTGGACCAATCCCTTAGCGCGGGATCAGTTAAGAATCTCGTTGCACTTCAGAGCTGACCGACTTTGACACAGCTTCGGTTCCGCGCCAGCCTGCACAAATGAGCTTCACCGCGCCGGGACAGGATTCGCCAGATGCACCGGGTCCGGATTCAGGCCTTGAGGCAGGCGCATCGGCGCAGCGCACGGGCGGCGTCATTCCCGACGCCGCGAACGCGCCGGCATTTGTGTTCACGGCCCGCGAACCATCCGCGATTCCGGTGTTGATCGCCGTTCCGCATGCCGGGCGGGTCTATCCGCCGGCACTGGTCCAGCGGATGCGCAATCCTGCCTATGCCGCGTTGCGGCTGGAAGATCGCTATGTTGACCGGTTGGCCCATGCGATCGCCGCAGCGACGGGCGCCGCGCTGCTGGTAGCCCAGGCACCCCGGGCAATGATCGATCTCAATCGCGCCGCCGATGATATCGATTGGGAGATGATTGCATGGTCTGGCCCCGGCCAATCACCTGACCAGAGCCAGTCGCCGGCCAAGAGCCCGAATTCCGGGCCGCATGTCGGCCGCGCTCGCAGTGGCCTCGGGCTAATTCCGCGGCGCCTGCCCGGGATTGGCGAGTTGTGGAAGGCCCGTCACGAGCGTGCCGAACTCGATGAGCGCATTGCCGGGATCCACGTGCCCTATCACACCACGCTGGCAGACGAACTGGCCCGGCTGCGCGAACGCTGGGGGGCGGCGCTGCTGATCGATCTGCATTCGATGCCGCCGCTGGTGCTGCGCGGTACGCCGGCGCCGGAGTTCGTCATCGGCGACCGCTTCGGATCGACCTGCTCGGGCGCACTGGTCGCTGCGGCATTCGCCTGGCTGGCACAAGCGCGCCGCCCGGCCGCACATAACCGCCCTTACGCAGGCGGCTATGTCCTCGAACGCCATGGCCGGCCGCGCGGCGGCATTCACGCGCTGCAACTGGAAATCGATCGCTCCAGCTACCTCGATTCGCGGCTGGCCGAGCCGGGCAGCGGCTTTACCGGCGTCAGCGAGGTCTTGTCCGGGCTGGTGCGGCGGCTGGCCGGGGAGGTCGCCGAACTCGGCCGCTCGGCCCGGGGTCTGGGTTGGGACGAGGCGGCGGAGTAGGGAAACCTGCGGATTTCAGCCATTTTTTCCGCAAAGATGCGGCGCCAATAAAAAACCACCTCGTGCATACGCACGAGGTGGCCAAGGTTCAGGGAGGAGGTGCATGAAAATGCACCAGCTTGACTGGACCATGAGGGAAGTCGCAGCCAAGCCATATCAACTTAAGTGAGTATGGCGCGGTATTCAACCCCGCAGCAGCAATGAATCGGCGGCGCATGGTGCGGGCGATTCGCTGCCTCTCTCCCGGCTGATTGCGCTACCCACTCAGACCGGGGTCGGCAGCTTGCCCAGCCGGACCTGACGCCCGAAAATCTCGCGAATCAGGTCGAGCGAGAACAGGTGCGCGTACAGCAGCGGCAGCAGGCCGCTCTGGTTCCAGCCGCGCAGCACATCGCCGCGCACGTCCTGCAGCTTGGCCTGATCGATCATCTGGAAGCCGCGATAGACGAACGGCTGCTCGATGCCGTCCTGCTGGATCGCCACTTCGCCGTCCATCAGCAGCTTGTGCTTTTCAAGCTCCTGCACAAAGACCTGGGTCTTGGCGCCGGCTTGCTCGAACTGCTCGCAGAATCCGAGCAGTGCCTTGGTGTTTTCGCTGGGCTGGTCGCCTTCGAACAGGGGAGCGCCTTCCGCGAAGTCACCCACCAGATCGGTGGTCGGATCGAAGCACAGCGAAAGCTCGTCGCTTTCGGCCGTCAGCTTGGCCAGCAGGAACGGATAGCGGCGCACATAGGCGGGGACATAGAGGTTTTCGGCCACGGTGCCCTCGGCGTCGACGAACACGTTCACGCCTTCGTTGAGGCCCATCAGCGCCAGCGGCACCGGGTTCTCGCCGGTCGAAAAGATGATCGGGAAATGGCGGGCTGCGGCGGGGAATTCCTCGACCGTCAGCGGCACCGCATGGAAGCCGGCGAGCCATGGCGCCTTGTCGGTCGTGCGGCTCTTCCAGGTCGCGTGATCGCGGCTGTTGAGCGGCATCAGAACCTGGTAGAATACGGGCAGGTTGGCTTGCGGCGCGGTGGCCATTGCGATCTCTCCGGCTGGCACCCGCTATCCGGGCGTTTGCGAAGGCGCGGCTTTAGGCGGAGGTGTCCGCCGGTGCAAGGGTCAGCAGCTTGCCCGGATTCAGGATCTGCCGGGGATCGAGCGCGGTTTTTACACGCTTCAACAGCGCCAGTGCAACCGGATCGCCCAGCCGCTCAAATGTGTCGCGCTTGACCTGGCCGATGCCATGCTCGGCCGAAATCGAGCCGCCCCAGGCGACGACCATGTCATAGACGCGGTCGCTGATTTGCTTGCCTTCCCCGGTTTCCCAGGCGGCCGGTTCCACCCCCGGCGGCGCGATGACATGGAAGTGGACATTGCCGTCTCCCAGGTGCCCGAACGCGATCGCCTGCACGCCGGGATGGGCCGCTTCGACCGCCGCGACGGCGTGATCGACAAAGTCCGGCATGCGTTCGACCGGAACCGAGATGTCGTGCTGCAGGGCCGGGCCTTTTACCCGCTCGGCCGGCGCTACCGAATCGCGCAAGGTCCAGAAGGCCTCGGCCTGGGCTTCGTTGACCGAGAGCGTGGCATCCTCGATCAGCCCCGCCTCGAAGGCGCCGCCAACCATCGCCTCGGCCCGCTCACGCAGCGAATCGGCATCGGATGAATCGGCGACCACTTCGATCAGCACAGGCCAGGCATGGTCGCCGGTCAGCGGGCTGCGGGCGC
>VMTF01000062.1 GCA_013791705.1 Sphingomonadales bacterium
CAGGTGGTTAATCGCTCTGAGCTGACCCAGGACGATAAGGGCCTGGAATATCTGGACAAGGACAGGTATCGGCTGGAACCGGAATGGGTGGTCGTGGTTCTGGCTGCATTAGTTTACAGAGGCGCTCTTGTATTTGCCATTCCTGGCCGAGGAAGAGCTCCGGCTACAAGCCGACCCGAGGCTGGTGCGCGGGATTCGCGAGGAAGTCCTGCGCGTGATGGCCTGACGTCGCTCGGTTTGGGGCAGTTTGGCTCCCGGCCTGCGACTATTCGGTGAGATCGCTCCACGCATCCTTCAGGCGGTCCAGAAAGCCCCGGGACTGCGGGGATTCGTCGCCGGTCTCGGTCGCCTGCAACTCACGCAGCAATTCCTTCTGGCGGGCGGTAAGCTTGGTCGGGGTCTCCACCATGATTTCCACCACCAGATCGCCCTTGCCGCGCCCTTGAAGCACCGGCATACCGGCGCCGCGCTGGCGCAATTGCTTGCCCGACTGGATGCCGGCGGGGATGGCAATGGCGTGCCGCGCGCCGTCCAGCCCGGGAATCTCGATTTCACCGCCGAGTGCGGCCGTCGTGAACGTGATCGGCATGCGGGTGAACAGGGTCGTCCCCTCGCGTTCGAACATCGGGTGCTGGCGGATATGGATGAAGATATAAAGGTCACCGGCGGGTGCGCCGAACGGCCCGGCCTCGCCCTTGCCGGACAGGCGGATGCGGGTTCCGGTATCGACGCCCGGCGGGATCATGACGTCGAGCGCTTGCGGGGCATCAACCCGCCCTTCGCCCCGGCACGAGCGGCACGGGCTTTCGATCACTTCGCCGCGACCATGACAGGTCGGGCAGGTCCGCTCGACCATGAAAAAGCCCTGTTGCGCGCGCACCTTGCCGTGTCCGCCGCACAGATTGCAGCGCCGCGCGCCGGTTCCGGGCTGCGCGCCCGAACCGCCGCAGGGCTCGCAACTGGTCGATACTTCGATTTCGATCTCGGCCTGCTTGCCGTGGTACGCTTCGTCGAGCGAGATCTCCAGATCATAGCGCAAGTCCGCGCCCCGCCGGGCCTGCTGGCGCCCGCCCCCGCCAAAGGCGCTGCCGAAAATGGTCTCGAAGATATCGCCGATGTCGCTGAAGCCGGCTTCGGGGCCGCCGCCGCCACCGCTCATGCCCTGCTGGAACGCGGCATGGCCGTAGCGGTCATAGGCAGAGCGCTTCTGCGGATCCTTGAGGCACTCGTATGCCTGGCTGATCGCCTTGAAGCGAGCTTCGGAATCCTGGCAGCCCGGATTCTTGTCCGGGTGGAACTTCATCGCCAGCTTGCGATAAGCCGACTTGAGCGTCGCGTCGTCCGCGCCGCGTTCCACTTCCAGCAGTTCGTAGTAATCGATTTCGGCCGACATTGTTGCCCTATCCCCAACAGCAGCCCCCGCCCACGCTTGCGTGTGGGCGGGGAGCGTAGTTCATCGCAACATCAACCCTTGTTTTCGTCGACTTCCGAGAATTCGGCATCGACCACGTCTTCGCTCTCGGCCGGGGCTGCATCCGCGCCGGGCGAGGCGGCTGCGGCCTGTTCCTTCTCGTAGATCGCCTGGCCCATCTTCATGGCCTTGTCGGTCAGCGCCTGGGTCTTGGCGGTCATCTCGGCGGTGTCGCCGCTTTCGATAGCGGCCTTGGTTTCGGCGATCGCGGATTCGATCTCGGCCTTCAGGTCGGCGTCGATCTTGTCCGCGTTGTCGGCGAGCTGGCGCTCGGTCGCGTGGACCAGGCTGTCGGCGTTGTTGCGCGCTTCGGCTGCATCGCGCCGGGCCTTGTCCTCGTCGGCGAAACGCTCGGCATCCTTGACCATCTGGTCGATGTCGGCGTCGCTGAGCCCGCCCGAGGCCTGGATGCGGATCTGCTGCTCCTTGCCGGTGCCCTTGTCCTTGGCCGAGACGTTGACGATGCCGTTGGCGTCAATGTCGAACGTCACTTCGATCTGCGGCACGCCGCGCCGTGCGGGCGGGAGGCCGACGAGATCGAACTGGCCGAGCATCTTGTTGTCCTGCGCCATCTCGCGCTCGCCCTGAAACACCCGGATCGTCACCGCCTGCTGGTTGTCCTCGGCAGTCGAATAGACCTGGCTTTTCTTGGTTGGGATCGTGGTGTTGCGGTCGATCATCTTGGTCATGATGCCGCCCAGCGTCTCAATCCCCAGCGACAGCGGGGTAACGTCAAGCAGCAGCACGTCCTTGACGTCGCCCTGCAGCACGCCGGCCTGGATTGCCGCGCCCATCGCAACGACTTCGTCCGGGTTCACGCCGGTGTGGGGCTCCTTGCCGAAGAAGTCCTTCACCGCGTCGCGCACCTTGGGCATGCGGGTCATGCCGCCCACGAGCACGACGTCATCGATGTCGGAAGCCTTGATCCCGGCGTCGGCCAGGGCCTTGCGGCACGGCTCCTTCGTGCGCTGGATCAGGTCGGCAACAAGGCGTTCCAGATCGGCGCGAGTGATCGTCTCGACGAGATGGAGCGGCGTGGTGGCGCCGCCTTCCATCCGGGCGGTGATGAACGGCAGGTTGATCTCGGTGGTCTGGGCCGACGAGAGCTCGATCTTGGCCTTTTCGGCGGCTTCCTTGAGCCGCTGCAGGGCAAGGCGATCGGTCTTGAGGTCCATGCCTTCCTTGGCCTTGAACTTTTCGGCCAGATATTCGACCAGCTTGGAATCAAAGTCCTCGCCGCCGAGGAAGGTGTCCCCGTTGGTCGACTTCACTTCGAACACGCCGTCGCCGATTTCGAGGACCGAGACGTCGAACGTGCCGCCGCCAAGGTCATAGACCGCGATGGTCTTGCCGTCGTTCTTCTAGAGGCCATAGGAGAGCGCCGCTGCGGTCGGTTCGTTGATGATGCGCAGCACTTCAAGGCCGGCGATCTGGCCGGCGTCCTTGGTCGCCTGGCGCTGGGCGTCGTTGAAGTAGGCGGGGACGGTAATCACCGCCTGGGTGACCGTCTCCCCGAGGTACGATTCGGCGGTTTCCTTCATCTTCTGCAGAATGAAGGCCGAAATCTGCGAGGGGCTGTAGTCCTGACCGGCGGCCGAAACCCACGCATCGCCGTTCTTGCCCTTGGCGATCTTGTAGGGGACCAGCTCCATGTCCTTGTGGGTGATGGGATCTTCGAAGCGGCGACCGATCAGGCGCTTTACCGCGAAAATCGTGCTGTCCGGATTGGTGACCGCCTGGCGCTTGGCCGGCTGCCCGATCAGTCGCTCGCCATCCTTGGTGAACGCGACGATCGAAGGCGTCGTGCGCGTGCCTTCGGAGTTTTCGATGACCTTCGGCTTGCCGCCGTCCATCACGGCCACGCAGCTGTTGGTGGTGCCAAGATCGATGCCGATGACTTTACCCATTGTATTCCCATTCCTCACGTCGATTGGTGACGCCGCCCCAGTTGCCCGGTGGAAGGATCTCCCGGTTTCGGCAAGATCCCCTCGGCGGCTCGTTGACGGAGGGCGATATAGGTGCGGTTTTTCTTGGCGCAAGGGTGCTGTCGCTCTAGTTCCCCACCACAAATCAACCTGTCCTGAAAGGCTACGCGATGATCCGCCTCTCCCGCCTTGCTTCCGTTGGTGCGATCGCTGTCGCGCTGGCGGCGTGCCAGCAGCAGCAAGCCTCCGAACCGCAGGCTTCCGAGACGGCCGTTCCCGCCGCACCCGATGCTAAGCCGGGGCTGGCGCTGACCGATGGGCGGCTCGTGCTCCCGGCGGTCAAGGACAATCCGGGCGCGGCTTATTTCTCGCTCGTCAATTCGTCGGACAAGCCGGCCGAGATCGCGGCGGTCGATGTCGCGGGGGCCGGCATGGCCATGCTTCACGAGACGATGCAGATGGACGGGCACTCCACCATGAGCGAGATGAAGTCTCCCGCGGTCCAGCCCGGCGAAACGCTGGTCTTTGCGCCTGGCGGCAAACACGTGATGGTCTACAAGCTGCCCGAAGGCCTCAAGCCCGGCGCCACGGCCGAAATGACGATCACCTTTGCCGACGGTGACAAGCTCTCGGCTCCGCTTGCGGTCGAAGCGCCCGGCGGCGGCTGATCCCGGCGCGGCCAATGGATCAAGGCGTGACGGATCATGTATTGCCGGCCGGAGCCGAGCGCGCGCTTACGCCGGGTGAAATCGCGCTGGCCCGGTCGGTGTTCGGCACCGCGCTCGATCCCGCGCCGGTGCGCATCCGTCGGCGCAAGTGGTTCCCGTTCCAGCCGCGCGCAACCGTGATGGCACCGTGCGGCCATATCCACTTCCATCCGGCTGGTGCGTGCTACTGCGACGATTTCGCCGATGCCGACTGGAGCGGCCAAGGCCTGTTCATCCATGAGATGGTCCACGTCTGGCAGGCCCAGACGCGCGGGCGCTGGTGGCTGCCGCTGATGCGCCACCCGTTCTGCCGTTACGACTACGAACTCGTGCCCGGTCGCCCGCTCGAAGCCTATGGCATCGAACAGCAGGCCGAAATCGTGCGGCACTCGTTCCTGCTGCGCGGCGGCGCGAACATCACCGCGCCCGGCAGTCCAGCGGACTACCGGGCGCTGGTGAAGTTCTGAGAGCTCACTCCGGCTTCTTCGCCACCGCCACCATCGCCGGACGCAACAGCCGATCCTTGATCATGTAGCCGGCCTGCATTTCCTGCAGGATCGTCCCAGGTTCAGCGTCAGCCGAGGGGATTTCGAGCATGGCCTGATGCTGGTTCGGATCGAGCGGCAGGCCCAGCGCGGCGATCCGGCTGATGCCGTGTGCCGCGAACACCTTTTCGATTTCGCGGCCGGTAGCCTCGATTCCGGCAACGAGATTCCTGAACTTCTCGTCTTCCCGCAAATCTGCCGGGATCGATTCGAGCGCACGCGCCAGATTGTCCGACACCGACAGGATGTCGCGCGCGAACGCAGTCGCGGCATAGGCGCGAGTGTCGGCAATGTCTTTTTCCAGCCGGCGCCGCACGTTCTGCGTTTCGGCCTTGGCATAGAGCACGTCCTGCTGCGCGGCTTCGAGTTCCTCGCGCAGTTTGGCCGCATCATCACCCGATTCGAGCAGTTCTTCCGGCACGCCGGCCAATTCCTCGGTAACCGCCGGATCGTCCTGCGGCTTGGTTTCTTCGCTCATAAGTCTTGTTTTTCCAGCTATCCGATAAGCTTGCCCAGTGACTGGGCGGTGAAATCCACCATGGGGACAAGCCGCGCATAATTCAACCGCGTTGGTCCGATAACCCCCACCACGCCGACGACCCGGCCCTCGCGGTCACGATAGGGCGAGGCGATGACGGATGAGCCCGAAAGCGCGAAAAGCCGGTTTTCCGCACCGATGAAAATACGGGTGGCCTGGGCTTCGCGCGCCGCGTCGAGCAGTTCGGCGACCGACTGCTTGTTTTCAAGATCGTCCAGCAGCGAGCGCACCCGTTCGAGATCTCCGAGCGCGGCATCGTCGAGCAGGTTGGCCTGCCCGCGCACGATCAGCACCGGCCGACGGCCGCTATCCTCGCTCCAGAGTGCAAGGCCGCGCTCGACCAGATCGCGGCTCGCGGCATCGAGCGCGGAATGGCCGGCCGAGACTTCGGCGCGAATCACTTGTGCGGCTTCGGCCAGGGTCCGTCCGGCCAGCCGGGCGGAGAGATAGTTCGAGGCTTCCTGCAGGGAACTGGCAGAAGTCCCGGGTGGCAGGTCGAGCACGCGGTTCTCGATCATGCCATCCTCGCCGACGATTACCGCCAGCGCTTTGCCGGGGCCAAGCGGGACGAGCTGCAACTGCTGCAGGCGCGGTTCGCGGCGCGGCACCATGACGACGCCGGCACAGGCCGACAAATCGGACAGCACGGCGGAGGTCGCGGCCAGTGCGGCCTCGATCGGTCCTGGCTCGCCCAGCCGCCGCTCGATCGCGGAGCGCTCTTCGCGCGTCGGCTCGGCCACCTGCATCATTCCGTCGACGAACAGGCGCAGGCCCTGTTCGGTGGGCAGGCGGCCGGCGCTGGTATGCGGCGCGGCCAGCAGACCCAGCATTTCGAGATCGTGCAGCACCGAGCGGATCGAGGCCGGCGAAAGGTTGAGCCCGCTTCCGCCCACCGCCAGCGTTTTCGAGCCGACCGGTTGCCCCGACGCGATGTATTCCTCCACCACCAGCCGGAAGATGTCGCGCGCGCGGGTCGTCAGTTCTGTTATGGGCATGCTGGTCATTTCAGGGAACTATGTAGACTGCGCTCTTGCAGCCTCAAGCCCAAAGCGCCAAACGCCCCACCGACAGTTTCGTCCCCATCGTTGTGCCCTGCACCGTTTAACCCGAGGATAACCCCATGCGACCTTCCGGCCGCGCGCCCGACGAGATGCGCGTCATCACTTTCGAGCCGCACTTCACCAAGCATGCCGAAGGATCGGTGCTGGTCTCCTTCGGGGATACGAAAGTGATCTGCACCGCCAGCGTCGAGGAGCGCGTGCCCCCGTTCATGCGCGGCAAGGGCGAAGGCTGGGTGACGGCGGAATATTCAATGCTGCCGCGCGCCACTCACACCCGTGGCAGCCGCGAGGCGGCCAAGGGCAAGCAGTCC
Source organism: Sphingomonadales bacterium (assembly GCA_013791705.1). Classification (GTDB taxonomy): domain Bacteria; phylum Pseudomonadota; class Alphaproteobacteria; order Sphingomonadales; family Sphingomonadaceae; genus Novosphingobium. The sequence goes on from VMTF01000062.1 coordinate 6,559, forward strand.
GGCCGCACCCAGGAAATCCAGCGACTGATCGGCCGTTCGCTCCGTTCGGTGACGGACTTCAAGAAGCTTGGCGAACGGCAGATCACGCTCGATTGCGATGTGATTCAGGCGGATGGCGGCACGCGTACGGCGGCGATTTCAGGCGCATGGGTCGCGCTGCGCATCGCCGTCGACAAGCTGATGGCACAAGGACTGGTCAAGGAAGACCCGCTCTCGGTCAAATGCGCCGCCGTCTCCTGCGGCATCTTCAAGGGCACTCCGGTGCTCGATCTCGACTATATCGAAGACAGTTCGGCTGATGCTGACGCTAATTTTGTCCTGCTCGAGGGCGGGCGAATGGCCGAAGTCCAGGCGACTGCCGAAGGCGCGACGTATGACGAGGAAGGCCTGCTGCGCCTGCTGCGGCTGGCCCGGATCGGCTGCGACAACATTTTCGCAGCGCAAGGCAAGGCGGTCGGGCGGTAATGTCCGGCCTTTCCGGCAAGCTGGTTATCGCCACGCATAATGCGGGCAAGCTGAAGGAAATTCAGGCGCTCCTTGCCCCGTTCGGCATCGAGTGCCTGTCCGCCGGCGCGCTCGGCCTGCCGGAGCCGGCCGAGACCGGCACGACATTCGCTGAAAACGCCCTGATCAAGGCCCGGGCGGCGGCCGAAAGTTCCGGCCTGCCCGCGCTGGCCGACGATTCGGGCCTGTGCGTCACCGCGCTCGGCGGCCGTCCGGGGGTCTATACCGCCGATTGGGCGGAGCGGCAGTGGTTCGAAGGCCCGGTCGGGCGCGACTGGTACATGGCGATGGGCAAAGTCGAAGGGTTGCTGTGCGAGCAAGGCCCGGACGTTGACCGCTCCTGCTGGTTCGCCTGCGTTCTGGCGCTGGCCTGGCCGGACGGTAACAGCGCGGTCTATGAAGGCCGCGCGAACGGCACCCTCACCTGGCCGCCGCGCGGGGCGCTGGGCTTCGGCTATGACCCGGTGTTCGTGCCCACCGGCGGCGCGCTTACGTTCGCCGAGATCGATCCGGCGGAGAAACATCGCATCAGCCACCGCGCCGACGCATTTGCCAAGCTGGTGGCAGAGCAATTCGGCCGCTAGGATAGCGCATGGCTCGCGCGCTTTACATCCACTGGCCGTTTTGCCTGAAAAAGTGTCCTTATTGCGACTTCAACAGCCATGTCCGCGATGGGGTGGACCATGCACTGTGGCAGGACGCGCTGCTGGCGGATCTGCGGCATGAGGCCGAGGTGGCAGGCGGAGAGCCGCTGGAAAGCGTGTTTTTCGGCGGCGGCACCCCTTCCCTGATGCCCCCTGCCCTCGTCGCGGCCTTGCTGGCCGAGGCCGAGCGGCTGTGGGGTTTTACGCCCGGGATCGAGATCACGCTGGAGGCCAATCCCTCGTCGGTCGAAGCGGCGAAATTCGCGGCTTTGGCGGCGGCTGGGGTCAATCGCGTGTCGCTCGGGCTGCAATCGCTCGATGATGTGGCCCTGCGGTTTTTGGGGCGCTTGCACAATGTTGCGGAAAGCCTTGCCGCGCTGGAGGTGGCACAGCGGAATTTCGGACGGGTCAGCTTCGATCTGATCTATGCCTTGCCGGGACAAACGGCGGAAATGTGGGAAACGCAACTGCGCCGGGCGCTGGGTTTCGGGACCGGACATCTTTCGCTCTACCAGTTGACGATCGAGGCCGGGACTCGCTTTGCGACGATGGTGCGCGAGCGGGAGTTTGCGCCGCTCGATGAAGATACTTCAGCCGATCTATTCACTCTCACTCGCAAACTAACCACTGCGCACGGGATTCCGGCTTACGAAATCAGCAATCATGCCAAGCCCGGAGAGCGCAGCCGGCACAATCTCGCTTATTGGCAATACCGCGACTATAGCGGCGTTGGACCGGGCGCGCATGGGCGTCGCAACGGCATTGCAACGGTGCGGCATCGCAAGCCGGAAAACTGGCTCGCGGGCATCGCAAGCGTGGGCCACGGCATCGCCCAGGAACGGCAGCTTGGTGCTTGCGAGCAGGCGAGCGAAGCGATGCTGATGGGGCTTCGTCTGGGTGAAGGAATCGACCTTGCCGCACTCGCAGCGCGCTTTGAACTTTGCCCTACGGATTTGTGCGATCTTGATCGCCTCGCTTTTTACGCCGGCCAAGGGCTGACCTGGCGGCTGGGTGACCGGTTGGGGGTGACCGAGGCGGGTATGCCGCTGCTCGATGGCTTGCTCGGTGAACTCGTACCGGCGCGGCTGGTCGCGTCGTGAGTGGCCGGGCCGATCTGCTTGAAGCATGGCACGGGCACCTTGCGCAGGGTCGCCGCCGATCGCCGCATACGGTGCGGGCCTATGTGGCGACGGCCGCGCGGCTGCTCGATACGCTGGAGGATGCCAACTGGATGATCGTCGCCCGGCTCGATGCGGCTGGCTTGCGCCGGCAACTGGCGCTGCGCCGGGCCGAAGGGCTGGCGAATACCTCGGCCGCGCGCGAATTGTCGGCGCTGAAAGCGTTCATCGGCTTTGCCCGCGAGCAGGCCGGGATGCCCGATACCGCGCCGCCGCGGATGCGCGGACCCCGGACCAAGAAAGGCATACCCCGCCCGGTGACGCCCGATGAGGCGGTCAACCTGGCCGCGACCGTGCATGAGGATGCCGCCGAGGAATGGATCGGCGCGCGTGACCGGGCGGTGCTGCTGCTGCTTTATGGCGCCGGAATGCGGATTGCCGAAGCGCTCTCGCTGACCGGCGGGGCACTTCCGCTGAACGAGAAGATTACCGTCACCGGCAAGGGCAACAAGCAGCGCGTCGTGCCGCTACTGCCGTTGGTGCGCGATGCAGTTGCCGATTACGTCGGCAAGTGTCCCTGGCCGATCACCCGCGAAACGCCGCTGTTTCGCGGCGCCAGGGGCGGCGCGCTATCACAGGGCATGGTGCAGAAGGCGATGGCGCGGGCCCGGATCGTGCTCGGCCTGCCTGCCAGCGCCACGCCCCATGCGTTGCGTCACAGTTTCGCGACCCATCTGCTTGGTGCGGGGGCGGACTTGCGCAGCCTGCAGGAACTGCTTGGCCATGCCAGCCTGGGATCAACCCAGATATATACGAAAGTGGACGCGGCCACGCTGCTGGATGTTTATCGCGATGCGCATCCGCGTGAGCGAACCTAACCCCGCGGTTTCCAGGTTATCACCCGCCAGACATACCAGACCACCATCAGCCCGGTCAGACCGAAGATCGTATAGCCGAGCAGATCCATCACCCCGGCCATGTAGCGGGCAACCAGCCGTCCGCTGTGGATCAGCAGCGTGTTCCACAGTGCCGCGCCGGCAAAAGTGTAAACCAGAAACCGGCGATGAGTCATGTGGGCGAGGCCCGCCGGCAGCGAGATCATCGTGCGCAGCAAAGGCGAAAAGCGGAGCGCGAAAACGACCCACTGGCCGTGGCGCAGGAAAATCGAGGTGGCGCGCTCGACGTCCTCCCATTCCATCGTCAGCCAGCGCCCCCAGCGCGTGACCAGCGGTTGCAAGCGGGCATAGCCGAACCGGTCGCCAAGCAGGAACCAGGCGTAGTTGCCAAGGGTGGAACCGATAGTCCCGGCGATCAGCAGCGGCCAGAAGTTCATCGTTCCGCGCTCGACGGCGATCCCGCCGATGCCCATGATGAGTTCGGCCGGGATTGGCGGAATTATGTTCTCGAGTGCCATCAGGAACGCGATGCCCCAATAGCCGCCCTGTTCGATCAGCCGGATGATCCAGTCGTTCATGATGATCCCCGACGTGACCGTGGTGAGTGGGCTTCGACAAACTCAGCC
>VMTF01000191.1 GCA_013791705.1 Sphingomonadales bacterium
GGCCAAGCCGTGCGACGATCTCGCAATCTCGGCCCACCAGGTGCTTGGTCTGCAGGGCCACTCCCGCGCCGACATCATCGTGAATACACTGAGTGGGTGGCCGGGCGGGGGAGCGGGCCGGTGCCGCAAGCCTTTGGCGGATGCCAAAGGCGCACCCGACCGGGACTCCCGCAACCGACCAAAACTCCCGCGCCAAACCAAGACTCCTCCACCCCACTGGTTTTCGCGGCATGGGCAAGCTAGTGCCCTGACCATGACCACCGTTACCCGCTTCGCCCCGTCGCCGACGGGAGTGCTCCATGTCGGCAATATCCGCACTGCGCTGCACAATTGGCTGCTGGCGCGCAAGGCGGGGGGCGAGTTCCTGTTGCGGATCGACGACACCGACGCGGAGCGCAGCCGTGAGGACTATGTCACGGCGATCCGGGCGGATTTGCGCTGGCTCGGGCTCGCGCCGGATGGCGAGGAGCGGCAGTCGGCGCGGGGGGAGCTGTATGAGCGCGCGTTCGAGCGGCTGGTCGCGGCGGGCCGGGTCTATCGCTGCTATGAAACCGCGCAGGAACTGGACTTGCGGCGCAAGGTGCTGCTGGGGCGCGGGCTCCCGCCGATCTATGACCGGGCCGCGCTGGAACTGAGCGAGGCCGATCACGCGGCCAAGGCAGCAGCGGGCGAGGCGCCGCACTGGCGCTTCCTGCTGGACCGCGCGGCGCCGATCGAATGGCTCGACGGCATTCGCGGGCCGCAGCAGTTCGACCCGGCGATGATGTCGGACCCGGTGGTGCGGCGGGGCGACGGATCGTGGCTTTATATGCTGCCCTCGGTGATCGACGACATCGCGATGGGTGTCACGCAAGTGCTGCGCGGGGAGGACCACGTTTCCAACACCGCGGCGCAAGTGCAGATGTTCACCGCGCTGGACGCCGCGCCGCCGGCCTTCGCGCACGAGGCGCTGCTGGTGGGGAGCGAGGGCAAGCTTTCAAAGCGGCTCGGTTCGCTGGGCGTGGCCGAATTGCGCGAAGCCGGGATCGAGCCCGAGGCGCTGATCGCGCTGCTGGCGCGGCTGGGCACTGCGCGGCCGGTCGAGCCGATTGCCGACCGGGGCGAACTGGTGGCGAGCTTCGATCTTGGCACATTCGGACGCGCGCCGGCGCGGTTCGACGAGGCCGAATTGCACCGGCTCAACGCCGCGATCGTCCACCGCCTGCCATTCGACCGGGTCGCGCATTTGCTGCCCGAAGGGATGGGGCCGGCCGCGTGGGACGCGATCCGTCCGAACCTTGAGCACATCGGCGAGGCGGGCGAGTGGTGGCAGATCGTCACCGGCCCGGTCGCCGCGCCGGAGGTGGACGCGGAGACGGCCGACTATCTGCGGACGGCGGCGGCGACGCTCGCCACGCTTGAGTGGGGCGGCGACATCTGGCCGCGCCTGACCGGGGCGCTCAAGGAGGCGAGCGGACGCAAGGGCAAGGCGCTGTTCCTGCCGTTGCGCCAGGCGCTGACCGCGCGCGATCACGGGCCGGACATGGCGGCACTGCTGCCGCTGATCGGCCGGGATGCGGCGCTGGCGCGGCTGAAGCGCTAGAGTTTTTTCGGCTGGTGCCGTCTGACACGAAAAGGCGCTAGCGGCGCAGCGCTTCCAGCGCGATGCCGGCGAGGTTGTGCGAGCGTTTGACGTGGCGGAGACGGATGCGGGTGAAGCGCTCCGCCTGTGCGTGAAACGCGGCGAGGTGCGTCTGGAGACCGGGGCTGCGGCACTTCCACGCGCCGCTGGCCTGATGGATCACCAGCGCCGAATCGCCGATCAGGACAACGTCGGTTTCGCCCAGCGACCGCGCGACCGCGAGGGCGTGGAGCAGGGCCAGCCATTCGGCATCGTTGTTGTCGCCCGGAGGGAGCCCGGTCCGGATGTAGGTGATCCCGCGCGCGGCGGCGGCGACTTCGATCGGGCCGGGGTTGGGGCGGCATCCGCCATCGAAGAACAGCTTCAGCCCGGGGCCAGGCATCAGGCCGCGCGCCAGAGCGGATATTGTACCAGCCGGCCCGAGGCGCCCAGCACCGCGTCGATCGCGCGGGCGGGCTGGAGCGCGGCGTGGATTGCCGCGTCGGCCGCGTCCATCCCGCCGGTGAGCGCGCCGAAGGCAGGCAGGATCATCCGCGTTTCGCTGCGTACCGCGCAGGGCCGGACGATCCGGCGGCCGCGCACGGTGAGGCGCAGGCGCGGGTGGAAGTGGCCGGAGAGTTCCGGGCCGGTCGCGCCGGGCCGCGCCTGGTGCCGCAGGGTCAGGCCCGAGACGGTGAGTTCTTCGGCGAGCGTGCCCCGGGAAGCAGCGGCACGATCGTGGTTGCCGGTGATCCACACCCAGTCGGTCGCGCGGGTGAGCGCGGCGAGCATTCCGGCGGCGTGGGGTTCGAGCCGCTCCGGCCCGGCGCTGTCATGAAAGTTGTCGCCCAGGCAGAACACGCGGCGCGCCCCGGTCTCACGCAGGGCCAGCGCGAGGCGTTCGAGCGTCTCGCGGCTGTCATAAGGCGGGAGCATCTGCCCGTGGCTGGCGAAGAAGCTGGCCTTTTCAAGGTGCAGATCGGCCACCAGCAGCGCGTTTTCGCGCGGCCAGAACAGCGCGCCCGCCGCCGTGAGGCACCATTCCTGATCTGCGAACGAAAAGGGAACCATGGCTTTTCCTTGCCGGACGGGCCGTGGCTTGGCAAGGGCGCTTGATGAGCGATTGGACCCCTTATTCCGAGCGCGCCAGGGACTGGTTCGAAGCCCTGCGCGATGCGATCTGCGCCGAGTTCGAGGCGATCGAGCGCGAGGCGGGCAGTGATGCCGCATTCGATTATGCGCCGTGGCAGCGCGCGACGGTGGACGGCGAGAGTGGCGGCGAAACCGGCGGCGGCACCCGGGGGCTGATGAAGGGCAAGGTGTTCGAGAAGGTCGGCGTCAATGTCTCGACCGTGCGCGGTGCCCTCTCGCCGGACTTCGCGGCCAGCATCAACGGCGCTTCGGCGCAGCAGAACGCGTTCTCGGCAACCGGGATCAGCCTGGTCGCGCCCATGGCCAATCCGCACGTGCCGGCAGTGCACATGAACACCCGGTTCCTGACCACCACCAAGGCCTGGTTCGGCGGCGGGGCGGACCTCAATCCGCCGATCCCCTATGCACAGGACACCGATGAGTTCCACGCCGCGCTGCGCGAGGCGTGCGACGCCCATGGCCCGGATTACTACGAGCGGTTCAAGGCCTGGGCCGACGACTATTTCTACATCCCGCACCGCAAGGTCCATCGCGGGGTCGGCGGGATTTTCTACGACCATCTGGAATGCGGCGACGAAGCGGCGTGGGAGGCGAACTTCGCGTTCACGCAGGACGTCGGGCGGGCCTTCCTCAGCGTGTTTCCGCAACTGGTGCGGCGGCGCATGGGCCTGGCCTTCACGCCTGCCGAAAAGCTCACCCAGCTTGAGTATCGCGGCCGCTACGCCGAGTTCAATCTGGTTTACGATCGCGGCACGCTGTTCGGCCTCAGGACCGGGGGCAACATCGATGCGATCCTCATGAGCCTGCCGCCCGAAGCGGTGTGGAGCTGAAGCGGCGCATCAGGAAAGCGATCACCGGAGCATCCTTGAAATGCGCGGTGAGCAGCGCCACCAGCATGGTCGCGAACCACCACCAGCTCGCTTCGCGCAGCAGCCAGACGAGCAATCCGGCTCCGCCCAGAAGTTCGAACAGCCGCGAAGTGACGCTATCCATCCACAGCAGCCACAGCACCATCCAGACCAGCGCGCGATAGCGCCAGCCCGCCGGGGAGGTGCGCAGCGCGGCCAGCGCCGGCAGGGCCAGCAGCAGGTGGATCGCGCGGTAATCGATGTTCTGGGCGGTGAAGAAACAGCCGAGCATGATCAGGCCACCCGCAGCCAGGAAGGTGCGTTCATCGGTCCGCAGCGCGGCGATGGCCACTTCCGCCGGCGCATTCAGCCCGGCGCGCAGGCCCAGCCCGACCGCCAGGGCCGAGGCCAGCGCCATGGTCGCCACGCCGGCAATCCGGGGCGCGCCGAGTTCCTGCACCGCCAGACTGATGTCCGATGCGCCGAACACCCGGCGAAATGGGGTGAGCGGCGGAACGCTGGCCATGACGCGCGTCAGGTCCGGCCATGTCAGCACCGCGAAAGCGCAAACCACGAGCAGCGATGCGGCGGTCAGGGCCAGCAAGCGCCCCGGCGTCTCGCGCAATGCCACCGCCATCGCGGCAAGGGGAAAGAATTTGAGCAGGCCGGCCACCAGAATCAGCACGTAGCCGCCGTAGCGTCGCGCGCCGCCGCGACACAGCAGCGCGACGCCCGCCGCAGTGAACGCGAACACCACGACATCGATGTTCGCGCGTTCCAGGGCAAAGACGGTGGCGGTGGACAGCGCGCCCGCCGCGATCAGGGCCGCGCCCCGGCCGTCCCGCGCCGGAGGCAGCAGGACGAGCGAGCCAAGAAACAGGGCGGCCGAAGCAAAGCCGAAAGCGGCGGTCGTGAGGACGCTGGCCGGCAGGCGGCCCAGCAATGCCCAGGCCGGCGAGTAATCGAACGGTTCGGCGCAGGGATTGTTGTCTGCATAGATGTCGACGCCGGCCCGCAGGCAGTGCAGCTCGTCGATCACGAATTTTCCGTCGAGAAACGGAAATCGGTAATATTCGATGTGCCACAGATCGAGGATGGCAAAATAGGCGCCATGGCGGCCGCTGAGCCACAACGCGGCGATGACCGAGAAAACCAGGGTTGCCGCAAGTGCCGGCAGAACGCGCCATCGCCATTGTGAAGTCATTGGTGGATCGCTCTTTCGCCGCTGCGCCTTGCGCGCCCTGACTACACGGGCGCGAGGCCCGGCGGCAAGATCGCTGCTGCCCGGGGCCGGGGAGGCGGGGGTTGGGCCGATTCGGCACCGTTCGTGCAGCACCCACTTGCTGCAATCGCAAAACGGCCCTTGCCCAATGGTGGGGCTCTCGCCCATCTAGGGTGCAATGCTGCGCCAGTATGAACTTGTGGAACGCGTCAAAGCGTATGATCCGGACGCTGACGAGGCGGTCCTGAACCGTGCCTATGTCTATACCGTGCAGAAGCACGGCAGCCAGAAGCGCGCGAGCGGCGATCCCTATTTCTCGCACCCGGTGGAAGTCGCCGGGCTGATGACCGAGCTGAAGCTCGATCAGGCGACGATCGTGACCGCGCTGCTCCATGATACGGTGGAGGATACGCTCGCGACGATCGAGGAAGTGGAAAAGCTGTTCGGGCCGGAGGTCGCCCGGCTGGTCGATGGCGTGACCAAGCTCTCGAAGATCGAGGCGATGACCGAGAACGAGCGGGCGGCCGAAAACCTGCGCAAGTTCCTGCTGGCGATGAGCGAGGACTTGCGCGTGTTGCTGGTGAAGCTGGCCGACCGGCTGCACAACATGCGCACGCTTCACTTCATCAAGAGCGAGGAAAAGCGCCGCCGCATCGCGCGCGAGACGATGGATATCTATGCGCCGCTGGCCGAGCGGGTGGGCATGTATGAATATATGCGCGAAATGCAGTTGCTGGCGTTCGAGCAGCTTGAGCCGGAGGGCTATGCGACGATCACCGGGCGGCTGGCGCAGATCCGCAGCCAGGATGGCGGGCAGGTTGACGCGATCGCCTTTTCGATCAAGCAGGCGCTGGCCGAGGCGGGATTGCGGGTCGAGGTTTCCGGACGCGAGAAGCACCCCTATTCGATCTGGAAGATGGCCGAACGGCACGTCTCGTTCGAGCAGATCACCGACATCATGGCATTCCGGGTGATCACCGAAACGCTGGACGACTGCTACCGCGCGCTCGGCGTGCTGCACCGGACGTGGCAGATGATCCCGGGCCGGTTCAAGGACTATCTCTCGACGCCCAAATCGAACGGCTACCGTTCGCTGCACACGGCCCTGATCTTCGAGAATTCGATGCGGATGGAAGTGCAGATCCGCACCAATTCGATGCACCGGACCAACGAGTTCGGGCTGGCGGCGCACTCGGCCTACAAGCAGGGCGGAGTCCGGCCCGATGGCCGGGTGGGCTGGCTGCGCGACCTGATCGAGATCGTCGATGCCAGCCACGATGCCGAGGAGCTGCTCGAACACACCCGGCTGGCGATCTATCAGGATCGCATCTTCGCCTTTACCCCCAAGGGCGCGCTGCACCAGTTGCCCAAAGGGGCGACCCCGGTCGACTTCGCCTATGCGGTGCATACCGATCTGGGCTCGATGGCGGTGGGCGCGAAAGTCAACGGGCGGCACATTCCGCTGCGGACCCAGCTCAACAACGGCGACGTGGTCGAGATCATCAAGAGCAAGACATCCTCGCCGCAGCTTTCGTGGCTGAGCTTCGTGGTGACGGGCAAGGCGCGGGCCTCGATCCGCCGGGCCGTGCGCGCGAAGGAACGCGCGGAAATCGCGGCGATCGGCCGCAAGCTGTTTGACGAGATCGCGTCGCGGTTGCCGGCCAAGGTGGGCCGCAAGGCGATAACGGAAGCGGTGCACCGGCTGGGGCTGGAAGACGAGGAAGACCTGATGGTCGCGATCGGAACCGCCCGGTTCGATGACCGGCAGGTGATGGAAGCGCTGGTGCCGGGCAGCGCCGCCGCGCTCCCCGGGCCGGAGGACTGGCCCAAGCGGGACCGCGCGATCTCGATCCGGGGGCTGACGCCGGGCGTGGGCTTCAAGCTGGCCGATTGCTGCCATCCGGTGCCGGGCGACCGGATCGTCGGGCTCCGGCGCCCGAAGGCGGGGGTGGAAGTCCATGCGATCGACTGCCTGCAACTGGCTGACGGGGCCGATGCCGACTGGCTGGACGTATCGTGGGGGGACCGGACGACCGGCGCGGTGGGGCAGATCCGCTGCGTGCTCTATAATCGCCCCGGCACGCTGGCCGAGATGACCGGCATTTTCGCCAACGCCCGCGCCAATATCGTCCGGCTGGAGATGACCCAGCGCGACGATCTGTTCGGCACGTATGAACTGGATCTGGAGGTGACCGACCTCGCCCACCTGACGCGGATCGTTTCCGCGCTGCGGGCCAGCGAGGCGGTGGCATCGGCCGAGCGAATCTAGGGGTCTTCCCCCCGGGCGCAACCGGCGTGCTCTAGAAATCCAGCATCACGGCCACCTCGTCGCCCTCGGCGAGGCCTTCGGCCTTGCGCACCGCGGCCTTGACCGGAAGCAGCCAGCCTTCGCCTTTCTGAGGGAAAACCGAAGTTTGCCAGCGGGTGTCGCCCGCCGTCACCGTGACCCGCAGGGAGCCCCAGCCGCGCCCCACACCTTCGAGCCGGCGCATCAGCGCGGTGGCGGAAAGGGCTTCGGCGGCGCTGCCGGTGATCGTGACAAAGTGCCATTTACCGCCCGACGCGGTGGCCCAGCACAGCAAAGGGCCGGTGAACGTGATCCGTTCGGTCATGCCGGATGTTCTGGCACGGTCTGCGTCCTTGCGGAAGCCGTGCGGGATCGCTAGGGCGCTGCCTTCCAGTGCATGCGGAGCGGTGGCCGAGTGGTCGAAGGCGCTCGCCTGGAAAGTGAGTATACGCCAAAAGCGTATCGAGGGTTCGAATCCCTCCCGCTCCGCCACGCTCTTGTCCCGAGCAGTCCGAGGGTGTCTGAAATCCTCAGAAAACCGGGCTTTGCAATCCCCCGGCATCCGTCCGCATCCCCGCCAATGGTGCTGTCAAAGCAATGTGGCCGGTGGGGCAGGGCGCGGTTAAAGCCTTGTAATGACCAGGCCCACCAACCCGTTTCGCTACTTCAACTCGTCGCCTGAGGTGATCCGGCTCGTCGTGATGAGGTATGTCCGGTTCCCGCTGAGCTTGCGCAACGTCGAAGACCTGCTGTTCGAGCGTGGTATCGACATCTGCCATGAAACGGTGCGCTTATGGTGGAATCGGTTCGGGCCGTTGTTTGCCGCTGACATTCGACGGCAGCGGGTCAGCCGGATGCAGGGCGTTCGGCATTGGCGCTGGCACGTTGATGAAGTGTTCGTAAAGATCAACGGCGAGCAGCATTACCTGTGGCGTGCGCTCGACCACGAGAGTGAGATCCTGGAGTCGTTTGTCACGCGAAAACGAGATAAATCTGCGGCTTTGAAGTTCCTGAAGAAGACGCTGAAGCGGTACGGCCGGGCCGAGGCGATCGTCACCGCCGGGCTGCGATCGTACCCGGCTGCGATGCGGAAACTTGGAAATCTCGACCGGGGGGAGATGGGCCGCTGGCTCAACAATCGGGCCGAAAATGCTCACTTGCCGTTTCGGCGACGAGAGCGGGCGATGCTGCGGTTTCGACGGATGAAGTCGTTGCAGAAATTCGTCTCGGTCCACGCCGGTTTCCACAATCACTTCAACTCGGAACGTCACCTCGTCGACCGTCAAACCTACAAGATCCGTCGCTCGGCCGCCCTGGCCGAGTGGCAGTCATTCGCTGCATAAGATTGGCCACTTTGGGCTTCGTGCGCCAAACGTAGACGAGTAGCGATTGGACTGACCGCACCCCACTGCGGCTTGTAGCACTGGCTGTCCCCTCGCCGGGACATTGCCTCGGGGTCGGGGGCATCCATAGCGCTACGGTATGGAAAGCTATGACTATGTTGTGGTGGGGGCGGGTTCGGCCGGGTGCGTGCTGGCGTGCCGGCTGGTTGAGGCCGGGCGCAGCGTGCTGCTGCTGGAATCCGGGCCGGGCAACGCCGATTTCTTCATGCCGATGCCCGGGGGCCTGCAAAAGATCGCGAAAAAGCGCTCGTGGCAATTCTGGACCGAGCCCGAGCCGGGCGTGGATGGTCGGCGCATCTTCCAGAAGCAGGGCCGCACGGTCGGCGGCGGCTCGGCGATCAACGGCATGGTCTATATCCGCGGCCAGGCCCAGGACTATGACGACTGGCTGGCGGAAGGATGCGACGGCTGGGGCTGGGACGATGTCCTGCCCGCGTTCAAGCAGGTGGAAGCCAACCAGAAGTATTCCGAACCGTTCCACGGCACCGAGGGGCCGCTCAAGGTTTCCGACGCGGGCTATCACCACCCGCTGAGCTATGCGTTCGTCCGCGCCGCGCAGGAAGCCGGGCTGCCGTACAACGACGATTTCAACGGGGCGTCGCAAGCGGGTTCTGGCTTCTACCAGACCACTACGGCGGACGGTTATCGCCAGTCCACCACCGTGGCGTTCCTCTCGCGCGTGAAGCACAATCCGCTGCTCACCTTGCGCACGCAGGCCGATGTCGACGGGCTGATCATCGAGAACGGGGCGGCCGTCGGCGTGCGCTACCGGGTCAAGGGTCAGGGGCAGGCCGAAGCCAGAGTCCGCGAGGAAGTCATCCTTGCCGCCGGCGCGTTCGGTTCGCCCAAGTTGCTGCAACTGTCCGGCATCGGGCCGGAGGACGTTCTGGCCGAACACGCCATTCAGCCGGTGCGGGCGCTGCGCGGCGTGGGCGCGAATTTTCAGGATCACTTCCAGGCCGGTGTCTATGGCCGCACCCGCGATCCGATCAGCCTGCTGGGCGCGGACAAGGGGCTGCGCGCGGTGCGCCACGGACTGCAATGGATCCTGTTCAAATCGGGGCTGCTGACTTCGAACATCGTCGAATCCGGCGGGTTCGTCTCGACCGACGGGACCGGGCGGCCCGATGTGCAGTTCACCGTGGTCGCGACGCTGACCGGCGATGCGGATCGTCCGCCGCTGTCCGGCCACGGGATCAGCATCAGCCCGTGCAACCTGCGCCCCAAGTCGCGCGGGACGGTGCGGATTTCGGGACGCGATCCCGGCGCTGCGCTGCGCATCCAGGGCAATATCCTGAGTCACCCGGATGACCTCGCGACGCTGGTGCGCGGCGTGAAGTTCGCGCGGCGGATTCTCCATTCGCCGTCGCTCGCCCGGCTGCTCGAATGCGAGCTGGCGCCCGGACATGGCCCGGATGACGTGCTCAGCGATGCGGCGATCGAAACGCACATTCGCAGCGTGCTCAAAACGGTCTATCACCCCGTCGGAACCTGCCGGATGGGCCGCGCCGACAATCCTGACGCGGTGGTCGATACGCAGCTTCGGGTCCACGGCGTGCCGCGCCTGCGGGTCGCGGATGCTTCGATCATGCCCAACCTGGTCAGCGGGAATACCAACGCCCCGGCCATCATGATCGGCCAGCGCTGCGCCGATTTCATCCTGGGCGGACGCTAGGAACCATCATGCACGCACCGCGCGAACATCAGCTCTATATCGGCGGCCAATGGGTCAAGCCTGCCGGCGGCGAGGCCGAAGCCGTGATCAATCCGGCGACCGAGGAAGTGATCGGCCTGGCCGCGCTGGCCGGTCCGGGCGAGATCGAGGCTGTGCTCGCATCCGCGCGCGAGGCGTTTGACCGGGGCCCGTGGCCGCGCATGTCGATGGACGAGCGCATCGCGATGCTGGCGCGGCTGATCGCATGGCTGGAGCAGAACGCGGAGGGGCTCCGGCAACTGATCATGGCCGAGACCGGTTCGGTGCAGCCGTTCACGCGCACCATGCAGTTCGCGACGGGGATCGAACACGCGCATCACTATCTTGAACTGGCCCGGCGCCAAAGCCCGCTGAACCTGCCGCTGGAGCCGGTCGCCCGTCCCGACGGGACGACCCTGATGGGCGGCGGGGTGGCGCTGCGCGATCCGGTTGGTGTGTGCCTGGCGATAACGCCGTTCAACGTGCCCTTCACGCTGAACCTGGGGAAGGCGATTCCGGCGCTGGTGATGGGCAATACGGTCATCCTCAAGCCTTCGCCGCTAACCCCGTTTTCGGCGCTGGTGATGGCCGAGGCGGCCGCCGCCGCAGGACTGCCGGCGGGCGTTTTCAACGTGGTCAACGGCGGGCTCGAAGCGGGCGAAAGCCTGACGACCGACCCGCGGGTCGATCTGATCACGTTCACCGGGTCGGACCGGGTCGGTTCGCTGATCCAGGCGCAAGCCGCGCCGACGCTGAAGCGCTGCATCATGGCACTGGGCGGCAAGTCGGCGATGATCGTGCGGGCTGACGGCGATATTGCCGCAGCCGCGCAGAATGCGCTGGGCAGCCTGACGCTCAATGCGGGGCAAGCCTGCGCCGCGATGACCCGGCTGGTGGTCCACAATTCGGTCCGCGCGCAGTTTGTCGAGCAACTGGTGGCGATGTTTCGGGCGACGAAAATCGGCGATCCGGCCGATCCGGCTTCGCGGATGGGGCCGCTGATCCGCAGCAGTGCGCGCGACCGGGTCGTGGCGCTGGTTGCCGCCGCCAGCGCCGGCGGCGCGAAGCTGGTCGCCGGCGGCCGCAATCCGCCGCACTGCCGGCGCGGCTTCTTCTATGAGCAGACCCTGTTAGACGAGGAGGACAACAGTTTCGCGATTGCGCGCGACGA
>VMTF01000213.1 GCA_013791705.1 Sphingomonadales bacterium
CGCCGATCCGCGCGCGCAGCGCCGGATCGGCGGCGAGCGCCCGCAACGCCGCGGCGAGCAGATCGTCGCGCCCTGCCGGGGTGATGAACGGGCGGTTTTGTTCCGCCACCATCGCCGCCACATCCCCCACATCGGGCGAAACCACCGCCAGCCCGGCCGCCATCGCCTCGACCACCGAAAGCGGAAACTGCTCGCTATCGGACGAGAGCGCGAACAGATCGAACAGTCCGACCGCCTCGGCCGGTTTCGCGACGAAACCCGGCAGGTGCACCCGGTCACCGATCCCGAGTGCGTTCGCGGCCTGGCGGATCGCATCGCGTTCCGGTCCTTCGCCCAGAATCACCAGATGCCATTCTTCGGGCAGTTCGCGGAACGCCCGCACCAGGCGCGGCAGGTTCTTGACCGCCCGCAGACCGGCGACCGCGCCGAGCCAGAATTCGCCCTTGCGCTTGATAACCCGCGGGACCGCATCGCGCCGGGGCTTTCGAGCATAAGCCGCCGTGTCGATCCCGTTAGGGATGCGCCGCACCCGCCAGCGCGGCTGCGCCCAGGCGTCGAGCGCGATCGCCTCCAGCCGCCGCGACGGGACGATCAGGCCATCGGCCCGGCCCAGCGCGATCCGCCGGTACCAGTTGCGCGCCCACTTGAGCCGCTGCGCCTCGTCCTGGTTGAAGCCGTCCTCGTGGTGGACCAGCGGCGGCAGGCCGAGCGCCTGGGCGAACAGCGTGTGCGCCATCACCGCGTCCATCGCCCCCCAGTTGTAAGTGAGGACCAGATCGTGCCCGAGCATCGCGCGAGCGATCTTTTGGAGCCTTCCGGGCGTCGGACGACCGGTCAGGGCGGGGAAATCGGCCGGGTAAGCCACGTTCAGCGCCGGATCGACTGCGGCAGCAGCCCCCAGCGCACCGGGTTCGGCCGAAACGAGGGTGTGCGTGAGCGGCCGGCCGAACAAGTTCATCAGCCGCACGGCGCGCAATTCCTTGCCGCCGGGGTTGAAGCTCGAATGAAGGTGCAGGATGCGCAATGGGCCGGCCCTGCCTAGCTGCGCCCGGTCAGGACACGCGATCCGGTAACCCGGCCGGTAACCCGGCCGGCAACCGGGCCAGCAACCGGCCAATCGCCGCGTCCGCCTCGGGCTCGTCGAGCGTCGGGGCATGGCCGACGGCCGGGACTGTCACCATCTCGGCGGCGGGCAGACGCTCTGCCATCTGCGCCAGCGTTTCGGCCGACAGCAGATCGGACAATTCGCCGCGCAGGCACAGCAGCGGCGCTTTGCCCAGAGCCTCGAACGCCGGCCACAGATCGATCGCGGTTGCGGCGCCCGGCTCGTTGAACGGTTCGGCGATCTTCATGTCGTAGTCGAACACGATCCGGCCGCTCTGGCCGACCGTCATCACCCGTTTGGCCGTGCGCAGCCAGTCGGCAATCTCGAATTTCGGATAGACCGTCGCTTGCGCTTCCTCAAGCGCGCGAGCGGCGTGCATCCAGGTGGGATAGCTGCGGCCCTGCCCGACATAGTCGCGAATCCGGTCGAGCCCGGCCGGCTCGATCACGGGACCGATATCGTTGAGCACCGCGCCGGCGATGCGCCCGGGCTGCATCAGCGCCAGCAGCATCGTCATCACCCCGCCGAGCGAGGTGCCGATCGCGACGAACCGGTCGATCCGGGCTTCCTCAAGCAGCGCCTCGACATCCTGCACATATTGCAGCGGCGTGTAGGTTTGCGCGTCTTTCGCATAGGCGCTGTCACCGCGCCCGCGCATATCCGGGCACAATACCCGCCATTGCCCGGATATGCGTTCGGCCAGCCCTTCGAAATCGCGCCCGTTGCGGGTCAACCCCGGCAGGCACAGCACCGGCGGGCGGCCTTCGCCGCCGGGATAATCGCGGAAATGGAGACTAAGCCCGTCCCGGCTCGACCAGAAGCGATCCTCGAATTGGGTCATTGTGGCTGCTTGCGGTCCCTGAACGGTAAGATGGACGGCTTGCGCCGCTGCATTCCAGCGCCCACTATCGCCTGATGCGCGATGAACCGCAAGCTTCGCCCTATCGGGCCGATCCGAAGATCCTGGACCTTGCCGATTGGCTCGCCGACCCGGTGGAGGCGGCGGAATTTCCGCAGGCCTTGCTACGTTTCCGCAACGACCGCTGGGCGCCTGCGGTGGGCCTTGGCGGCTTGTCCGACGCGGAATGGATCGGCCACTTCGCGCGATTCCGGCCCCTGCCGGACAACCTGCCCCGGCCGCTCGCGCTGCGCTATCACGGCCACCAGTTCCAGTCGTACAACCCCGACATCGGCGACGGGCGCGGCTTCCTGTTCGCGCAAGTGCGCGATGGCGCTGGCCGGCTGCTCGATTTCGGGACCAAGGGTTCCGGCCAGACCCCCTACAGCCGGTTCGGCGACGGGCGCCTGACGCTGAAGGGCGCGGTGCGGGAAATCCTGGCGACCGAGATGCTCGAAGCACTGGGCGCCAATACCAGCAAGACCTTTTCGGTGATCGAGACCGGCGAGGAACTGGTGCGCGGCGACGAACCTTCGCCGACCCGCTCGGCCGTGATGATCCGTCTTTCGCACGGACACATCCGGATCGGAACGTTCCAGCGCCTGCTCGCCCACGAGGAGAAGGCGCAGATGGAACGACTGGTCGCCTATTGCCTGGAGCAGTTTCCCGGTCCGCCGCCGCCCGCCGATGCCCCCGGGCGCGACGAGCCGGCGGTGATCCTGCTGCATCAGGTGGTCGCGCGCCTGGCCGACCTGGCCGCGAGCTACATGGCGGCGGGCTTCGTCCACGGGGTGCTCAATACCGACAACATGAACGTCACCGGCGAGAGCTTCGACTATGGCCCGTGGCGCTGGTTGCCGACGTTCGACCCGGCGTTCACCGCCGCCTACTTCGATCATCAGGGGCTGTACGCATATGGCCGCCAGCCGACCGCAATCCACTGGAACTGCGGCCAACTGGCAGTCGCCCTGCGCCTGCTGGCCGATGCGCCGCCGCTGATCGCCGCACTGGAGCGCTTCGGGCCGCTGTTCCAGGCAGCCCTGACCCGCCGGTTCTGCTGGCGGCTCGGCGTGACGCCGCAGGCGCCGGAAACCGATACCGTGCTGCTCGCGGCGGCCGAGCGCCACATGGCCGGTGCCGGCCTGGCGCCGGACGCGCTGTTTTTTGCCCATCGCGGCGGGCGGGATGCGCCGGACGGCGAATTTGGCGAGTTGCTGCGTGACTATGCGCCCGCAGCCGCGCTCGACGACGCACTGTGGGGCGAGTCCGGCCCGCCGACCAATCACATTGACGAGGTCGAACGCATCTGGGCCGCCATCGCCACGGCGGACGACTGGGCGCCGCTGCATCAACACGTGCGCGCGATCCGGCGGCTCGGGAATGCGCTTGGCCCGGCTCCGGAACCATCCGGACTGGCGTGTTGACGGTTTATTCGGGCAACATCTTTACCAAGGTGTGTCATGACAGCATTGCCCTGAGGCGCGCACCGCCGCTACTCCGGGCACGGAGGGGAAACATGTGACGGTGATTGCGGCCCAATGCCCAACGACGATCCGCCGGGTGGCGACGCGATGAGCGACGGCCTGATGAGCGACCGCCCGACCAGCGATGGCCCGACAAGCGACGAAATCGTCTCGATCGCGCCTGCGACCGGTAAGGAATTGTGGCGCGGCCGGATCGGTGACATCGACGAGCTGGTCCAGCGCGCCCGCCGGGCCTGGGCGAACTGGGCCGCCCAATCGCTGACCACCCGGATCGAACTCGTCCGCCGCTTCGCCAACGAAGTGCGCAAGGAGCAGGACGCCTTCGCCGAACTGATCGCGCGCGAGACGGGCAAACCGCTGTGGGAAGCCCGGACCGAGGTCGAAAGCGTCATCGCCAAAGTCGAAATCTCGGTGCGCTCTTATGCCGAGCGCACCGCCCAGCGCCGGCTCGACAGCGCGATGCAGGGCACCACCGCCTTGCGCCACAAGCCGCACGGCGTGATGGCTGTGATCGGACCGTATAATTTTCCGGCTCTGATGCCGAGCGGCCAGATCATCCCCGCCCTGATCGCGGGCAACGCGGTGATCTTCAAGCCGAGCGAGAAAACCCCGGCGGCCGGCGAATTCCTGGTGCGCTGCTTCCACCGGGTGGGCATTCCGGCAAACATCATCCAGTTGCTGATCGGCGGTCCGCCCCAGGGGGCGCAGCTTGTCGCCCACGACGGGGTCGACGGCGTGCTGTTCAGCGGATCGAGCAACGTCGGCATCGCGATCAACCGCAAGCTGGCCGGCAACCCGGGCAAGATCGTCGCGCTGGAGATGGGCGGCAACAACCCGATCATCGCCTGGGACACGCCCAAGCTGCACGATGCGGCGGCGCTGATCGTCCAGTCGGCCTTTACCAGCGCCGGGCAGCGCTGTTCCAACGCGCGGCGCCTGATCGTGAAGTCCGACCTTTACGACGCGCTGGTGGGCGAAGTGAAGAAGCTGACCGCCCGGCTCATCGTCGGCGCCCCGTTTGACGATCCCCAGCCCTACATGGGCCCGGTGATCGACAATGCCGCGGCCGAAGGGCTGAGCGACAGCTTCGTCCACCTGCTGTCCAGCGGCGGGCGGCCGATCAAGCACATGGTCCGGCTCGACCCGGACCTGCCGTTCGTCTCGCCTGCGATCATCGACACCACCGCGATCGCCGAGCGGCCGGATCTGGAACTGTTCGGACCGTTGCTGCAGGTGATCCGGGTCGACGATTTCGACGCGGCGATCGCCGAGGCGAACAACACCCGGTTCGGCCTTTCCGCCGCGCTGATCGGCGGCACCCCGCAGGACTACAACCGCTTCTGGGCGAACATCCGCGCCGGGATCGTCAACTGGAACCGGCCGACCAACGGATCGTCGGCGGGCGCCCCGTTCGGCGGGCTCGGCCTGTCCGGAAACAATCGCCCGGGCGCGTTCTATGCGGCGGACTACTGCGCCTATCCGGTAAGCTCGGCCGAAATGGAGCAGCCCCGCGCCAACATCGGCATCGGCCTCAGGGACGAGTGAGGCTCAGTCCCCGCTGGTGACCAGATCGACTTCGGCCAGCCCGTCGCGACTGCGGACGTAGACGGCAAACGCCGCGGAGCCCCTGCTGCCGCCAATCACGTGATCGCCGCCCTCGATGCGGTGTTCGGCCGCGAACCCGGCCGCGCGGGCGCGCGTCCAGTAGAAATCGAGCACATCAGCCGGGGCGACCGGCGTCAGGTAGTTGACGACCCGCAAGCGGCAGCCGTCCACATCGGTGCCGGCAGCTTCCTGCACATGGCCGCGCGGATAGACCGGGAACGGCACCGGCAGCCGCGCCGCCCAGGCCATCGTGTACTCGGCCCGGTCGGCGCAGGCCTTGCCCCGGCCAAGGCCCGCCAGCGCTCCACGAGCGGTGAGCGCCGCCGTTTCGCCCGCGCCGGAAGGGCCACCCTGAACCGGAGCTGGAAGATGTCGGAAAGCGCCTCCGACAAGGCTCGCCGCCTCGGCCTTTGCTGCCGCGATGGCTTCGGGGCTGCGGTCTTCTGGCGGGATCGGCGCGCTTGCCGGGCCGCCGCCGGTCAGTGCACCGGGCGGCGGATTCTGCCCGGCCAGATCGGGATCGACCATGATCGCGTCACCCAGCGCCCCGGCGACGGCAGGATCGAGCTCGGCTGAAGCGGCGGGGCCGCCCGGCTTCCGCTCGCAGGCTGCGACCAGCGTTACCAGCAAGATCAGCGGAATCAGCAATCGGGGCATGGGCGGCATCGGACGGACCTTCCACAAGCGCACCGCAGCGCGCAAGTGGGCCGGTTTCGCGGCTTGTGGTTAACAAGTGATTGGCGCGGCCAATTGAACGCGCGTCCGTGCCGAAGCGGGGCGGCGGCTTGCCGCGCTCCCCGGGCCGGCTTACCGCATGGCCATGCCCGCTTCCGCCCCGGCCCCGCACAGCGCTTCGGCGCACCCGTCAGCCGGTCTCGCCTATGCCTGCGGCGCTTACCTGATCTGGGGCACGCTGCCACTTTACATGCAGTTGGTCCGCCACGTGCCGCCGCTGGAATTCGTGGCCTGGCGCGTCTTGTTCGCGCTGCCCTTATGCCTGCTGCTGGTGGTGGGCCTGCGCCAGACAGGCGAACTGCGGGCCGCGCTGCGCAACCGCCCGGTGCTGCTGGCCCTGACCGGGTCGGCGCTGCTGATTGCAATCAACTGGAGCGTGTTCGTCGTCGCAGTGCTGCATGGGCATGTTCTGGCGACCAGCCTGGGCTACTACATCAATCCGCTCGTCAACGTGCTGCTGGGCACGCTGTTCCTGCGCGAACGGCTGGGCGCGCGGCAATGGACCGCAGTTGGCCTCGCGATGACCGGCGTTGCGCTGCTGGCGTGGAACGCGTTGCCGATGCTGTGGATCAGCCTCTCCCTCGCGCTGAGCTTTGCCAGCTATGGCCTTGTTCGCAAACTGGTTTCGGTAAGTGCCCTGCCCGGCCTGACGGTCGAGACGATTGTGCTGATGCCGCTCGCGGCGGGCTATCTCGCCTATGCCGGTCGCTCGGCGCAAGGCCTCTCGTTCGGGGCGGACGGGTACACTACCCTGCTGCTCGCCGGGGCCGGCGTGGTGACGGCCGTGCCGCTGCTGTTGTTCGCGGCTGCGGCGCGGCGGCTCGAATTCTCGACGCTCGGCTTCATCCAGTATCTCAGCCCGACGATCACGTTCCTGCTCGGCCTGTCCGTGTTTCACGAGCCGTTGCGCCCGGTCCAGCTTGGCAGCTTCGCGCTGATCTGGCTGGCGATCGCGGTGTTCACGTGGGATCTTCTGGCGCGGCGCTCACACGCAGCGCGGGCCGCTGCGTGAGCAGAAACCGCGTTGCCCCCTACCCGTTGGCCCCCCGCTGCAATACCTGAGGATGCATGACCGGAACCCGCCTCTATTCCCGTGCCGTGATTCGCCTCTCGCCCGACAGCGAGGACGAGGACGCAGCAAGTTTCCTGCAGGGCCTGGTTACCCAAGATGTGACCGGGCAACTGCCGGTCTGGTGCGGATTGCTGAGCCCGCAGGGCAAGGCGCTGTTCGACTTCATCGTCTGGCCTTCGGGCGGCGAACTGCTGATCGATTGCGAAGCCGAGGCGGCCGACGCGCTGATCAAGCGGCTCTCGCTCTATCGGCTGCGGCGGCGGATCGGGATTGCCCGCGATGACAGTGTGGCAGTGCATTGGCGCCCCCATGTCGGCGACGGCGCCGCTTCCGATCCGCGCCTGGCCGCGCTCGGCGAGCGCTGGGTGGCGCCCGCCGGCATCGTAGGAGCGGACGGGGGCACCGGGGAAAACGCCAGCATCGCCATCGACCATGGCCCCGCCGATGCCGCGTGGCGCGCCCACCGGCTGGCGCTGGGCGTAACCGAAGGACGTGCCGAACTCGGCGACGGCGACACGCTGTGGCTGGAATGCAATGCCGCCGAACTTGGCGGGGTGAGCTTTACCAAGGGCTGCTATGTCGGCCAGGAGAATACCGCGCGGATGAACTGGCGACAGAAGGTGAACCGCCGGCTGCTGGTAGTGCCGCTGGCCCGCTCCAGGCCCGACCGGCAGCGGATCGCCTACCCGGACCTTGGCTATGCGGTCGATCACTTGCGGGTGGACGATATCGCGCCCGATTTGTTGCCGAAATGGCTGGAGATCGGCGGCTAGCGTTTTTCTGTTTCGGGCGGCGCCAGCCTCGTGCGCTGCGCGTTCGCAACCAGCATCTGCGCGGCTTGCCGCGCGTCATCAAAACCAGGCTGAGCGTTGCCGGAGAGTGCCGCTGCTTCGCCGGGGACCGGAACATCTGCGGTGATCAGGCCGCGTAACCGACCTGATCACCATCGCAGTCGCTGCCCCCGCTGAGCGTGAGCGCGTGGATTTCAGCCGGGAACAGCCCGCCGCGCCCGAGCGAAAAGCGCGGACGCACCTGGCCGGTCGTGTGAAACCCGAGCTTGCGCAGCACCCCCGCCGATGCGGGGTTGTCCGTGTAATGGCTCGCGGTCACGCGGCGATGCCCGAGCGTGCGGGCAAGCGACAGCATCGCGCGCGCCGCTTCGGTCGCATAGCCGCGATTCCACTGGTCGCGCGCGATCCAGTAGCCCAGTTCGATCGACTCTTCGCCCGGACCGTCATCCACCGGCGAGAGGCCGATACAGCCGACTAGGCGGCTTCCTTCGCTGGTCGGCAGCGTGATCAGGAAATGGGGATAGCGCCGGTCTTGCGGCAGCCCGACGAATTCGTGGGCCGCCTCGGCCGTGTAGGGCCAGGGCACGCGCGCCAGATTGCGGACGATCCGCTCGTCGGCAATCCGGGTAAACAGTTCTTGCCAGTCTTCAGGCCACCCGGGCCTCAGGAACAGGCGCTCGCTCCGAATGAACATGAGTATCTCCTCGTCCCCTCCGTCCTGCTCGCCGGCCATCTAGCCCCCGAGCATGACAGTGGTGTTGCGGCAAACGACGGGGCGACCATGAAATTGGACGGACCGCAATTTACCGGGCGAAATGAGGGAGATACGAAAAGAGGGAGACGGGCCACGCCCTCTCCCTCGATTGGCTGGTCACGCTGTGACCGGCGGGGCCATCCCGTCAGGATGGCCCATTATTGACCATCCGTTTATTCAGCGGCTTCCGCCATGGCATCGACCGACACATACTTGCGGCCAAGCTTGCCACCGTGAAAGCGCACGCGGCCTTCGCCCAGCGCAAACAGGGTGTGGGCCTTGCCCATGCCGACATTGGCGCCCGGATAGACGCGGGTGCCACGCTGACGAATGATGATGTTGCCGCCGATCACTTCCTGACCGCCGAACTTCTTCACGCCGAGGCGACGGCCTGCTGAGTCGCGACCGTTGCGCGAGGAGCCGCCTGCTTTCTTATGTGCCATCTCGTACTACTCCGAATCTTATTCAGCGGCCGCTGCGGGAGCGGTTTCCGCTTTTGCTGCCTTCTTGGCGGACTTGGTCTCGGCCGCACCGACCGAAAGAATACGCAGCAGCGTCATGAACTGACGGTGGCCGTTCTTGCGGCGATAGTTGTGCCGGCGGCGCTGTTTTAACCCTATGACGTTTTCGGTCTTGTACTGCGCGATAATCTACGCCGCCACGACAACGCCGGGCGTATCCGCGATCTCGCC
>VMTF01000289.1 GCA_013791705.1 Sphingomonadales bacterium
CCCCCCCCCCCCCCCCCCCCCCCCCCCGCTGTTGTGGCGCGGGGGCGGGGGGGGGGGGGGGGGCGCGCCCCGGGGCCCCCCAAGCCTTTGGCGAATGCCAAAGGCGCACCCAACCAAGACTCCGGCCTTTCCGCACCAATCAAGAACTCAACCCGACAAAACCTTCCCTCAAACATCCGTCCAGTAGAACGACAGCGACCGCAGTTCGGTATGCAGGCCGGTGTCCTGCACCACGAAGCTGCGCATCATCGCCTTGCCGCGATTGTGATGCGAGTGTTCGACGTAAGGCGGGGTGACGACCATCGTATCCGGCTCCCACGGCACATCCACGCCATCGAACCGTGAAAACACGCCGTCGTGGGCGATTGCGAGGGTCAGCGCGGCCGAACTGTGGCGATGGGGGCGCTGGTCCCCGCCCGGTTCCAGCGAATTGATCGCGGCCAGCATGGTCGGCGTGGCCAGCCGCCGGTCCGCCATCAGTTCGGTCACGAACACGACCGACTTTCCGGCCGCCAGTTGCTCGGCGTTGCGGCCATGGACCGAATCGAGATGGCGGTCGATCTCGGCGCGGCGAAACAGGGTCGGGCGGATCGCCTCGGCGGCATCCTCGCCGGCCGTGGCGCGCAGATAGGCCAGTTCGGGCTCGTTGCTGACCATCATCAGGATCGCCCCACCGGGTGAAGTCAGGGTGATGTCGGTAGCGCCGGGCAGGCAGAAACCGTCTCCGCTGCCCCAGGTGAAGCGCTCGCCCTCGCTTTCTGCCTCGCCCTCGCCGCGAATCACATAATAGACTTGGCCGCTGGAATTCAGCCGATGCTGCTGCCGGTCGCCGGCGCGAATCACGATATAGCGCGCCAGCAGGGCCGGCGTCGTCGCGGGCCAGGCGCTGCCGAGCTCCGCCGACTGATCGAGCGCGACGAAGCCGGTCGGCGCGTCGGGCGCGAAAGCCCTGGCCCGTTCATCGCGGAAAACCGCCGCCGGAATCTTCGGGACCGGACGATCGAACGCGACTTCCGGCGGATAATAGACCGCGCGATCCTCTGCTTTTGCCGTGGCATCCCTGGTTATCATGGCGCTTTCCTCGTTGTGTTCTCCGCCACTTTAATAGCATCATATAAAAATGAAGCAAGCTGGAGATTGGCGAGACTGATCACACATTGCCCCCATTTTCGGTTGCAAAATCGCAATTCTCGGGGCATATAAGTATCACATTTGGACGAGCGCGAGCCGAGAGATGAGGAACACCCGCATGAAAATCACCCAGGTCCACCCGCACTTTGGCGCCGAAATCACCGGGCTGAGCCTCAACGCGGACGTGCCCGAATCGGTGATTACCGAGCTGAAGGACGCGCTCGCCGAATATGGCGTCGTGGTGATCCGCGACCAGCAGGCGCTGTCGGACGATGAGCAGATCGAGTTCTGCCGCCGCTTCGGCACGCTCCAGAAGTCGATCACCCTGCACCGCAAGGATACCGTGCGCCGCCTCACCCGCGACGAACTGACCGATCTTTCGAACATCGATGAAAACGGCCTGCGGATGGACCCCAATGACACCCGCCGCAGCCTGCAGAAGCCTGGCCAGTTGTGGCACTCCGACAATTCGTTCCGCAGCCCGCCCGGGCTCTACACCTTCCTCAAGGCCAAGATCGTTCCGCCCGAAGGCGGCGACACCGAATTCGCCGATATGCGCGCGGCCTACGATGCGCTCGACGAGGCGACCCGGCAGAAGGTCACCGGGCTGGAAGTGCGCCATTCACTGGCCTGGTCGCGCGAGCAGGCCGGTTCGCCGCCGCTCAGCCCGACCGAGCAGGCCAACATTCCCGAATCGGTCCAGCCGCTGGTGCGGGTCCATCCCAAGACCGGCCGCAAGAGCCTCTATCTCTCGTCGCACGGACGCGACGTGCTGGGGATGAGCGATGCCGACGGGCGGGCGCTGCTGCAGGAATTGAACGCCTTCTCGACCCAGCCGCAATTCGTTTACCGGCACAAGTGGCGCGACGGCGATTTCGTGGTGTGGGACAACCGCAGCACGATGCACCGCGCAACCCCGTTCCCCGAGGACAAGTACCAGCGCGACATGCGCCGCACGAGCATCGAGGACAACGAAGTCGCCATCGCGGCCGAACCGGTCGGCGCCGCCTGAACGGATCGGCACCCGCTTAACGGATCGGCGCCCGCTAACGGCTCGGTTGGGCCGGTCACTTGCCTTGTCGGCGCGGCTGTTGCATCGCTCGCCCGGCAATGAGGGAGGCTGGCCTGACCGACGATCCGATCCAGTCGGCCAGGGCGGCGGCGGGGCCCGCCAAGCTCGGCGAGCAGGTCGCCGCGCGGCTGGCCGCGCAGATCGCGGCGAACGGCTGGCCGGCCGGGCATTATCTCGGACACGAGGAGCAACTGGCCAAGGCCTTCGGCGTCAGCCGCAGCGCCATTCGCGAAGCGATCGCGATCGCCGAATGGGATGGCTACGTTGAAAGCCGGCGCGGGCGCGAGGGCGGGCTTTATGTTTGCGAACAGGCGCTCGAACCCGCGATCGCGGTGTTGCGAAACTATCTGTTCCTGACCGGGGCGGGGGGGGGGCCCCCCCGGCAGGCCCCCCCCCGCGGGGGCCCCGCCCCGCGGCGCCCCGGCCGGCTCGGGGCTCTGTCTATCCTGGGGGGGGCGGGCCGCCGCCGGCCCCCCCCGCCCCCCCCCCCCCCCCCCCGCCTGGTCGAAGGCGCGATCCTCGAACGGGCGATTGAACGGATCGACCGGACCCAGGCGGCAGCACTGGAGCAAATCCTGGCCCAGCCCGCCGCCCCGCAGGATGACCGGCTACACCTCAGCCGCCTCAAGCAGATCGTCGACCGGATGGCCGATCTCGCCGGATCGCCGCTGCTGCGCGTGCTCGCCGGCAGCCTGCGCCACTGCTACGTCGACCGGGTCCGCACCACCACGCTCGATGATGGCGCCTACTTGCGCGCCAGCCGGACGGTCGCCGAATTGCGGCTGCGGCAGATCGAGGCGATCCTCGCCTATGACCGGGTGGCGGCGCGCGATCTCCAGACCCGCGCGATGGACGTGTGGGCACGCTTTCAGGAGACGGTGCCGACCAGCGACCTGAGCGGCGCGGCGATCGTCAACCGCCTGACCGCGACCGGCGACGATGCGCTGATCTACGAATTCGTGCGGCCCGCCAAGAAGGCCGAAGGCGTCGCCCGCGCGATCGCGCAGATGATCGCCAGCCAGCACCTCGGCATCGGCAGCCGGGTCGGCACTGAACCCGACCTGATCGCCGCGCTGGACGTCAGCCGCCGGGTGCTGCGCGAGGGCATCCGCATCCTCGAACGGTTCGGGATCGTCGAATCGGGGCGCGGCAAGCATGGCGGGCTGATCGTCGGGCAGCCCCGGCCGCTCGCTTTGCCGGGCTCGTTCCGCGGCGAGCTTGCCCCGTCCGGTGACGATGAACGCACCATCGCCGCGATGCTGCTGGTCCATGCGGTTCTGGCCGTCACGCGCGACGCGGCGGGGGAAGACGGCGCCGCCGCCCGCACACTGGCGGAGCGGCTCCGCCAGGAAGCCCGGCCCGAAGCAGACATGCCTGCCGCAAGTGCCCCCGCCGCGCAGGCAAACGCCGCATTCGTCACGTTCCTGCTGGATCACCTGGCCGACCCGGTCGCCCGGTGCCTGCTGGGCGTGGCGGACGACCTGCAGCACAACCCTCCCGCCGCGATCCCATGGCCCGCATTCGGCACGCCGACGTTGCTCGCGGTGCTCGAAGCCATCGCGGCAAACGATCGCTTCGCCGCGCCGCGCCTGGTCCAGGCCGCGCTCCGCGCCGACTGGGCCGGCACGGAACGGTCGCGATTCACGCGCCCGGCGCCGCTGCCGCCCGTCCGGCTCTCCGACAATGGGGCTTGACCCGCAGAAACCCGAGCCTTAGAGGCGCCCCTCTCCGTTGCCCCGTCGTCTAATGGTAAGACTACGGATTCTGATTCCGTCTATCGAGGTTCGAATCCTCGCGGGGCATCCAGTTTTCGCCAGATCGCACTAAAACGCTTTGCGCCTGCCCGGCAGGTCAATCTCTTTGTCGCGCCCGGTTGATGTCCCGCAAAGACTGTGACCGGCCCGTGCTCCAATGTGATACCATGTTGGCAAGCCCCAACTGTTCAGAGGAGCGTTCGAGATGACCCAGTATCAGGATCTTGCGGAAGATCTGAAAGCGCGGCTGGCCGATTTGTCCAGCCGGGCACGCGTGATCGAGGACAATCTGCGCAATCCGCTGGAGGCCGATTCTTCGGAACAGGCGATCGACCTTGCCGACGATGAAGCCTTGGCCGGCATCGACGAGGTGCTCCGCCAGGAAATTCGCGAGATCAGGGAAGCCTTGCTGCGGATCGACAACGGCACGTACGGAACCTGCGTCGCATGTGGCAATGCGATCAGCCGCGCCCGGCTCCAGGCCCTGCCGACCGCCGTGCGCTGCATCAACTGCGCCTAGGTTTCCGCACCCGGCCGGCCCGCGTCCCTAAAGCTCGGTCCACCGGTCAAACGCCGCCGCCTGCCCGTGGACCGCGCCGGCCGGGTCGATCAGGTTCCACACCGCCGCCTGCTCGATCCGGAAGCGCCGCCCCCGCGCCGAAATCCGCACCCCGGCATAGTCGGCGATGAAACCATCGCACGCCACCCGCTCGAGCAGCGCCTGCCGTTCCTCGCGCAGCGGTGCCTCGGCTGACAGGCGTGACGGCATTCCGGCGAACGCCTCGGCGGCCACCTCGAACCGGGCCAGCGCGGCGCGGTTGCCGAAGAAGAACAGCGGATCGGGCTCGCACCCATGCGCCACGATCACCAGCGGCGCCTCCCACAGCGCGCGGGGCCACGCGCCGGCATCGGCAATCCCCGCCACCAGCGGGCGGCCGAGCAGGCGCTCGTGGCTCTGCGCGATCAGCGCGATGCGGGCCGCGGCTCCGGGCTGGCGAAAGGCATCTGGCAGGTCGGTCATCGGCTTCCCCGCGTGCTGGGCCTGCCGCACATGCCGGTTTCGCCTGTGCCCCGCAACAGCCCAACCGCGAACAGACTATATACATCACCCCGCGTCTCGCCTAAGTTCCTCCGCATCCCCGGGGAGCCATGCGGCTGAGAGGGGCGCGTAGCGGCGCCCGACCCGTCGAACCTGAACCCGTTAAGACGGGCGGAGGGAGGGTTGCGCACCGGCTGGACCAAGGGCCCGCGCTAGTCCATTCTCCCCCCAAACCCGAATGACGGGAAAAGGAGGATGTCGATGTCGGCTGGTTTGTTCGATCCCACTGCCTGGTCCAGTTTTCTGCTCGGCCTGTTCACGCTGTTTGCCGGCGTTGGCGCATTGCGCCGGCCGGGCCTGTGGCGGACCATGATCGAGGAAATCGACAAGTCGCCCGCGCTGCAACTGGTGAGCGGCTTGCTCGAACTGCTGCTCGGCGCGCTCATCTATCTCGCCAATCCGTGGGTTCCGTCCGATCTGCTGAGCTGCGTGATGATGGCGCTGGGCGGCCTCATGATGTTCGAGGCGCTGGCGGTGATCGGCTTCAGCGATCTCTACATCCATTTCTGGCTGCGCAACCTTTCGCACATGCATCGCGGCTGGGCGACCTTCTCGGTCCTGCTCGGCCTGGCGCTGGCCATTCCGGGGCTGCTGCGTTTCTCCTGATTCAATCGACAGAAAGATCCCTTCCCAATGGCTGACATCAACTCCAGGCTTGAAATCGGCGTAACCACCGGCGCGATCCGCGGCAGCCGCAAGATTCACGTCGCCAGCCCGCGCCTGCCCGAAGTGGAGGTCGCGATGCGCGAGATCACGCTCGAGCCCGGCTCGGGCGAGGCCCCGGTGCGCGTCTATGACACGTCCGGCCCCTATACCGACGCCAAGGTCGAAATCGATATCGCCAAGGGCCTGCCGGAGCTGCGCCGTGACTGGATTCGCGGGCGCGGCGATGTCGAGGAAGTGACCCAGCGCGAGGTTCGCCCCGAAGACAACGGCCAGCTCGGGCCGGACCGCTCGGGCGGCGTCCCGCCGTTCCCCGCCGTCCGCCGCCAGGTGCTGCGCGCCCGCGCCGGCGAGAACGTCAGCCAGATGCACTATGCCCGCCAGGGCATCATCACGCCCGAAATGGAATATATCGCGATCCGCGAAAACCTCGGCCGCGCCGAGCTCAAGGAGCAGCTCGTGCGTGACGGGCAGGATTGGGGCGCCTCGATCCCGGACTATGTCACCGCCGAATTCGTCCGCGACGAAGTGGCGCGCGGCCGCGCGATCATTCCCAACAACATCAACCACCCTGAATCCGAGCCGATGGCGATCGGGCGCAACTTCCTCGTCAAGATCAACGCCAATATCGGCAATTCCGCCGTCGCATCGGACGTGGCGAGCGAAGTCGACAAGATGGTCTGGTCGATCCGCTGGGGCGCGGACACCGTGATGGACCTCTCCACCGGCCGCAACATCCACGACACCCGCGAATGGATCATCCGCAACAGCCCCGTGCCGATCGGCACCGTGCCGATCTATCAGGCGCTCGAAAAGGTCGGTGGCGTGGCTGAAGACCTGACCTGGGAAGTGTTTCGCGATACCCTGATCGAACAGGCCGAACAGGGCGTGGACTACTTCACGATCCACGCCGGCGTGCGGCTGGCCTATATCCCGATGGCCGCCAAGCGCGTTACCGGCATCGTCAGTCGCGGCGGCTCGATCATGGCCAAGTGGTGCCTCTCGCACCACAAGGAATCGTTCCTCTACGAACACTTCGACGACATCACCGAGATCATGAAGGCCTATGACATCGCCTATTCGCTCGGCGATGGCCTGCGCCCCGGCAGCATTGCCGATGCCAACGACGAAGCCCAGTTCGCCGAGCTTTACACCCTGGGCGAACTCACCAAGCGCGCGTGGGAACAGGACGTGCAGGTGATGAGCTAAGGCCCGGGCCACGTGCCTATGCACAAGATCAAGCAGAACATGTACAAGAAGCGCGCCGCTTGCGGCGAAGCCCCGTTCTACACGCTCGGGCCGCTCGTCACCGATATCGCGCCCGGCTACGATCACATCACCAGCGGCATCGGCGCCGCGATGATCGGCTGGTTCGGCACCGCGATGCTCTGCTACGTCACGCCCAAGGAACACCTCGGCCTGCCCGACCGCGACGACGTGAAAGTCGGCGTCGTCACCTACAAGCTCGCCGCCCACGCCGCCGATCTCGCCAAGGGCCACCCGGCCGCCAAGGTGCGCGACGATGCCCTGGCCCGCGCCCGCTTCGAATTCCGCTGGCGCGACCAGTTCAACCTGTCGCTCGATCCCGATACCGCCGAACAATACCACGACCAGACGCTCCCGGCCGAAGGCGCCAAGACCGCCCACTTCTGCTCGATGTGCGGCCCCAAGTTCTGCAGCATGCAAATCTCGCAGGAAGTCCGCGAATTCGCCGCGAAGCAGAACGCGGGCGCAGACAGCTTCATCGCCGCCAACCCCGCTCAGCCTGAGCCTGTCGAAGGCCACGCGCCAACCTCGGCCAAAGACGCCGAGGCCGGGATGGAAGAAATGTCCAAGGTGTTCAAGGAAAAGGGCGGCGAGGTTTATCTGCCGGCCGACCCGGCGGAGTAGGGGACAGCAGCAAGGGAAGACCTGAAGTGGCGGGGGGCGGGCCCCCCCGGGCCAGGGGGGGCCGGGGCGGCATTGGGGGCCAGATCGGACGCGCCCCCGGCGGCGGTGGA
>VMTF01000049.1 GCA_013791705.1 Sphingomonadales bacterium
ACCCATCAAGGATACACTAAGTGGGTGGCCGGGCGGGGGAGCGGGCTGGTGCCGCAAGCCCTTGGCGAATGCCAAGGGCGGTAACCCAGCAGAAACTCAGCGCGCGCGCTGAGGGCCGGTCATTTCGAAGCCGGGCGTGTTCGGATGCTGCAGCGCCTTGCCCGGCGCGGCATAGGCAAAACACGCACCGCCGCGCGATTTGACCCGCGAGCACAGTGTGGTGGCGGCGGCCCGGCCGGCCAGATCGGCCACCGCGACACGCCAGACCTGCTGGCCGTTCACCGTCGCCGGACGGATCGACATGCGATGGCCGGCCAGACCCGGATTGCGGCTGCGGTAAATTCCCGATGCGCGCTGCGCGGCCTGCTCGGTCGAGAAGGCGCCGAGCTGGAGATAATGAGGGTTGCGGATCACGTGCGGCTGCGCCTTGGTGGTGACCAGGGCTGCGGACCGGGCCGGATGGCGCGGCGCGGGAGCGGCCGGGGCAACCTCCGCCGCGGCAACCAGCGATTTTTCGGCCGGAGCGAAGGCCTGGGCAACGTTGCGCCAGCTCTTCGGGCCTTCCTGCGGGGCCACGGCAGGTTCGGACTGAACCGCCAGATTGGCCTCGACCACCGACGGGGCGGCAACCTCGGCAGTTGTGGGGGCAGTCGCCGGCAGTTCTGCGGCGGCGAGCGCCACCGGAGCGAGCGCGGCAGTTTCAGCCGCGACCTGCGGCGCCTGGGGGTCGGAAGCGAGCGCCAGCGCCACGGGCTGGCCCGGATCGCGCTGGCGGACCGGCGCGCGATCAGCGCGGCCACGCGTTCAACATTGCGATCGGGCAAGGTCGAAAGCGCCCAGAACGCCAGCCGGCGATCAAGCTGGTCGGCCGGAACGTCCTGCGCGGCCATCAGCCGGGCATCTTGCCAGCGCCCGTCGAGGGCAAAGGCATAAGCGAGATTCTGGCGCAGCTTCGGCGTGTTCTCGCCGCTGCGCACGGCATCGGACAGCACCGCCACCGCGCGCGAGGTTTCGCCCGCCAGCGCCAGTGCCAGGCCGAGGTCAGCGGCAGGAATTTCGGCGCGCGAACTGTCGAGGATCGTAACCGCCTCGCGATGGCGGCCGCTGCCGATCTTGGCGAGCGCCAGCGCCAGCGCGGTCTTGCCGCTACCGTCACCCAGCGTCATCGCATCGGCGAGCGCGGGGGGGGCCGAACCGACGCGGCCGGCGACAAGGTAGGCCTGGCCGAGCGAGGCCCGCGCGGCGGCATCCTCGGGGCTGCGCTCCACGGCCAGCTCGGCGCGGGCCACGGCCTTGTCGGCCTTGGCGGCGATTTCGGCCTGGAGCCGGTCCGGCTGGGCGGCGTTGGCGGATTTGACCCCATGCATGCCGCCGCAACCCGCCAACAGCGAGAACGCCAGCGTGGAGCCGGCGAGCAGCATCACGCGATTGCGCGACAAGCCGATCGTGGGACGGGTGGCGGGGGTCATCTTGGGTCTCCTTCGGAGCAGATCAGGATTTGCGCCGCTTGCCGACCTGGTCGGCAAGGGCATCAATTTCAGGCATGTTGGCCAGCAGCCGATCGAGCGCATCGGTCACCAGTTGCTGGGCGCTGCGTTCGTCGAGCGTGCACGCGAGGCGCAGCTTGAGATGTCGTTCGGCATCCAGCCGGAGTGTGAATGCGGCCCTGCGCCCGTTCTTGAGCGCGGACCCGCGCTGGCGCCGCCGGGGCACCACCACGTCGCTGCGGATCGCGACGACCTGAGCGGATTCGGCCGCAAATTCTTCGGATTTGACGACGTCGGCCGGCGGGCTTTCGCCCATGTCGTTCCAGCCCAGATCGTTGTCGGAAGCGGAACCGAATTCGGACGCGAGCGAATCATCGGCCCGCGCCAGTTGCGAGCGCATGGCCGGGCGGGCTCCACCCTTGCGGGCCAGCAGCCGGGGAGTGAGCGAGGCGAAGGACTTGGTCAATTCCATGCCGCACCCCCGCTCAGGAGCCGGCGACGCGGCGGCCAAAGCCCCCGATCGGACGGGCGGTTCCGGGCCGGCTGGCGCCGGGCGCCGCGCCCGGGGCAGTCGGGGCCGCGAACACCGTCCGGCGGAAATTCTTCTCGAGCCGGTCGGCGACGTAGTTCCACAGCGCCGCGACTTCCATCGCGGAGCGGGAGTTCGGATTGATCTCCATCACCGTGCGGCCATCGATCATCGAGGCGGCAAAATCGGTGCGGTGATGCAAGGTGATCGGCGCGACGGTGCCGTGCTGCGAAAGCGCGACGGCGGCCTCGCTGGTGATCTTGGCCTTGGGCGTGGCGCCGTTGACGACGAACAGCAGCGGCTTGCCGGCGCGATCGCACAAATCCACGGTGGCGCCCACCGCGCGCAAGTCATGCGGGCTGGGCCGGGTCGGCACGACGATCAGTTCGGCCACCGCGATGACCGACTGGATCGCCAGCGTGATTGCCGGCGGCGTATCGATCACGGCGAGCTTGAAGCCCTGCTGGCGCAGCACCTGCAAATCGGATGCAAGCCGCGCGACGGTAGTCTGGGCGAAAGCGGGAAAATCATCCTCGCGCTCGTTCCACCAATCGGACAGCGAGCCTTGCGGATCGATGTCGATCAGCACGACCGGCCCGGCCCCGGCGCGTTGCGCCTGGACCGCGAGGTGGCCCGAGAGTGTGGTCTTACCCGATCCACCCTTCTGAGATGCCAATGCCAAAACGCGCAAGTTCGGTCCCCCCGGAATGCAGATATTGCCTGCGGATGCTCCTGAAAAAGCCAGAAGGTCACTAAGATCGGGTTAACGCAGGCCCTGATCGACCGAAAAAGGCAGCCTGGCCCTGAAAAATTTGCGCCCCTGCCCGCCGCATCGCCGGCCGCAAAAGCCTTTGCCAGCGCCCGAACCGCTGTGCAGAAGCCTGCCCGAAACCGATCGGGGGAATGAATGGCCGGCGTGCGATGGATTCTGGGCTGCGTGGCGGGAACCGTGCTGGCAGCGGGGACAAGCGCCCTGGCCGACGTCAAGGCGGGAACCGAGGCCTGGGCCCGGAGCGACTATGCCGCAGCCATCAGGGAGTGGCAGGGACCGGCGGCGACGGGCGATCCTGATGCGCAATTCAATCTTGCGCAGGCCTATCGCCTCGGCCGCGGGGTCGAGCGCGATCTTGCGCGGGCCGAGCTGCTGTTCGGCAAGGCTGCGGCGCAAGGGCACATGCAGGCGGCGGACAATTACGGCCTGCTGCTGTTCGACCGGGGTGAGCGCCGGCAGGCGCTGCCCTATGTCCAGGCCGCCGCCGGGCGGGGCGATCCGCGTGCGCAATACCTGCTCGGCATCGCGCATTTCAATGGCGATCTGCTGCCGAAGGACTGGATTCGGGCCTATGCATTGATGTCGCTGGCGCGGACCGCCGGGCTGGCGCAGGCCGAGCCGGCAATGGCGCAGATGGACCAGCACATTCCGCTGGCGCAGCGGCAGGCGGCCGTCTCGCTTGCGGCGCGGCTCGGCCAGCAGGTCGAGGCCAATCGGGCCAGCCAGATCGCGGCGTCCCGACTCGGGGTAATTCCGGGCGCGACGGCGGCCAGCACGCCGCCTGAAGCCACAGTTCAGACCGCCGGGGCGGATTATGCGCGGCCCGCTGCGCCAGCGCAGGCGATCGCGGTTGCCACGACCGCGCCAAAACCCGCGCCCAAGCCCGTTGCCAAGCCCCCGCATACCGGAATCTGGCGGGTGCAGCTCGGCGCGTTCGGAGTGCCCGGCAATGCCGATGCGCTCTGGGCCAAAGCGGCGCGGCGGCCGGAACTGGCCGGCCACCCGCGCATCGACGTAAAAGTCGGCAAAGTGGTGAAGCTCCAGGCCGGCGGATTTGCCAGCAGCGCGGCTGCCAGCACGGCTTGCGCGGCGCTGACACGGGGCGGATATTCGTGTATTCCCGCGCGGGATTGACCGTGTGACCGAGCTTCCCGCCCATGCGGCGCCCCCCCGGATCGGCGCGCTCGATCTGGTGCGGGGCGTGGCGGTGCTGGGCATTCTGGCGATCAACATCGGCGGGTTCGCGGGGCCGGTCGCGGCGGTGCTCTCGCCCAACCTCCCCACCCCCGGCACTTTCGCCGACGAGGCCTGGTTCGCCTTCGCGCTGCTGGTGTTCGAGGGCAAGATGCGCGCGCTGTTCAGCCTGCTGTTCGGCGCCTCGCTGGCGCTGTTCATCGAGCGCGCCAACGCGGCGGGCAAGCCCGGCGAACTGCTGCAAATGCGCCGGCTCGGCTGGCTCGCGCTGTTCGGCTATCTTCATTTCCTGCTGCTGTGGTGGGGCGATATCCTGTTCGCCTATGCCCTCGCCGGGCTGGCCGCGCTGGCGTTCCGGCACTATCCGCTGAAAGGCCTGGCGACCGGCGCCCTGCTGCTGTTCGCAGGCTGGCACCTGGCCCTGGCGGCCGAGAGCTGGCCGCTCGCGCGGAGCGAAGCGCAAGTCCTGGCCGGAACCGCCACGCCCGCAGCGGCGGCCGAATACCGCGCGGCCCGCGCCGACGCGGCCGAACGGACCGCGCGGGAAATGGCCGCATATCGCCAGGGTTTTGCGGCGCAAGCAGCCGGCAAGCTGCAACACCACGCGGCCGAACCGCTTGATGCCGCACTCGGCACGATGGGCGAGATCGTGCCGCTGATGCTGCTCGGGATCGTGCTGTACCGCAGCGGGTTCTTCTCCGGAAAATGGCCGCGCCCAGCCTTGCGGTGGCTGGCGGTGGGCGGAATTGGCGGTGGCGGCGCGCTAACCCTTGCGTTCATCGCTTGGGCCTGGCCGCTCCATTTTCCGCCCGTGCTGATGAATCTGGCCTTCGCCAGCGGGCTTGCCATTCCGCACCTGCTGATGATGCTGGGCTATGCCGCCGCGCTGATGCTGGCCGCCCCGCGCCTGGCCGAAACGCGGCTCGGCGGGCGGCTGATCGCTGCGGGCCGGATGGCGTTCAGCAACTATCTGGGCATGACCGTGGTGATGACCTTCATTTTCTATGGCTGGGGGCTCGGCCTGGTCGGCACGGTTCCGCCGCGTTGGCAGGGACTGTTCGTGCTCGGCGGCTGGGCGCTGATGCTGGGCTGGAGCAAGCCGTGGCTGGCGCGCTTCCGGCAGGGGCCGCTGGAATGGGTGTGGCGCTCGCTGACGTATTGGCGTTTTTGATTGGTGCGGCGAACCCCTCCGGGTTCGCCTTGCGGCGCCAGCCCGAGTCTTGGTTGGGTGCGCTATGGGCATCCGCCCATAGCTTTCGGGACCCCCCCCCCCCCCCCCCCCCGCCCCCCCCCCCCGGGGGGGGGGGTGGGGGGGGGGGGGGGGGGGGGGGGGGGGGGGGGGGGGGGGGGGGGGGGGGGGGGTTGCGGGGGGGGGGGGGGGGGACGGGGGGGGGGTGGGGGGAGAGACCCACGGGCGGCGGGCGGCGGGGGGGGGGGCGCGCGGGGCGGGGGGGGGGGGGCGGGGGGTTGTGGGGGGGGGGGGGCGCGTAGCCCGGCGGGGGGCGGGGGGGCGGGCGCCCCCACCGCGGGGGGCGCCGCTATTTTATAGCCAATATGGGCGCGCCAGCCCTAACCAGCATGCGCGCGGGGGGTCGTGTATATGGCTTCCTACGAATATGACGACACTGCGTACGGTTCGAGCAAAGCTCGCCGCGGGAGGGGTGTAT
>VMTF01000223.1 GCA_013791705.1 Sphingomonadales bacterium
CCGCACTCATCAAAAACGCGGGCCGCTTTGAACACGATTGCCCCGCGCCCATTCCCTTCCTAAGCACGGTGCATGGTCGATACGCTCAAGATCACGCTCGCACAGATGAACCAGTCGGTCGGCGATCTCGCCGGCAACGCCGCCGCCATGCTGGCGGCGCGGGAACGGGCGAGGGGTTCCGATCTGATCGTCTTCCCCGAGCTGAACCTGATCGGCTATCCGCCCGAAGACCTGATCCTGAAGCCCGCGCTGATCGAGCGGGCGGCAGCCGAATTGCAGAAGCTGGCGGCGGCAACCGCATCGGACGGCCCGGCGATGCTGGTCGGCTCGGTGTTCGTGCAGGACGGTGCGCTGCACAATGGCGTTGCGCTGCTCGATCAGGGCAAGGTCGCCGCGATCCGGTTCAAGCACGAATTGCCGAACTACGGCACCTTCGACGAGGTCCGCCTGTTCCAGCCCGGCCCGCTGCCCGAACCGATCGTGTTTCGCGGGGTGATGATCGGCGTGCCGATCTGCGAGGATATCTGGCACCCCGATGTCTGCCGCCATCTGGCCGAATTCGGCGCGGAAATCCTGATCTGCCCGAACGGCAGCCCTTATGAAATCGACAAGGACACGCTGCGGATCGATGGCGTGGCCAAGCTGCGCGCGGTCGATACCAAGCTGCCGCTGGCCTATCTCAACCGGGTCGGCGGGCAGGACGAACTGGTGTTCGACGGGGCGAGCTTCGTCGTTAACGGCGATGGCGGGCTGGCGGTCCAGCTCAGGGACTGGGACGAGCAGATCGTCGAGACGCAGTGGACCCGCACCGCGCAAGGCTGGCGCTGCGACCGGGGCGAGGTGGCCGAACTGGCCGATCATCCCGAGGATATCTACTGCGCGATGGTGATGGCGCTGCGCGACTATGTCGATCGCAACCGCTTTCCGGGCGTGGTGCTGGGCCTTTCGGGCGGGATCGACAGCGCGATCTGCGCGGCGATCGCGGTCGATGCGCTGGGGCCGGAGCGGGTCTGGTGCGTGATGATGCCGAGCCAGTTCACCAGCCAGGCAAGCCTGGACGATGCGGCCGAGTGCGCCCGCCTGCTGGGGTGCCGGCATGACACCATCCCGATCCAGCCGGCCGTGGCCGCATTCGGCGCGATGCTGGCCGAGAGTTTCGCCGGGAAGCAGGCCGATACCACCGAGGAAAATATCCAGTCCCGCATTCGCGGCGTGACGCTGATGGCGCTTTCAAACAAGTTCGGCCCGATGCTGCTGACGACCGGTAACAAGAGCGAGATGAGCGTCGGCTATGCGACGATCTATGGCGACATGGCGGGGGGCTACAACCCGCTGAAGGACGCCTACAAGCTGACCGTGTTCGCCATTTCGAGGTGGCGCAACCACCATTGTCCGCGGATCGGGCTGGGGCCGGAAGGGCCGGTGATCCCCGACAACATTCTCACCAAGCCGCCGAGCGCCGAATTGCGCCACGACCAGAAGGACGAGGATTCGCTGCCCCCTTACGAGGTGCTCGATCCGATCCTGCTGGGGCTGGTCGAACACGAAAAGAGCGTGGACCAACTGGCGCAGGACGGGTTCGACCGCGACATCCTGATCCGGATCGAACATCTGCTGCATCTGGCCGAATACAAGCGCCGCCAGGCGCCGCCGGGGGTGAAACTGGGCAACCGCAATTTCGGGCGGGACCGGCGTTATCCGATCACGCACGCGTTCCGGAGCGCGTGAGGGAGTCTTGGTTGGGTGCGCCTTTGGCATCCGGAGTTGTTTGATCAGAGCGGAAAGGCCCTCCGGCCTTTCCTTGCCGCACCCGGGCCCCCCACCCCACCCGCCCCCCCCCGGCAATACCATGACTTGGGGGGGGGGGCGGCGGGGGGGGCGGCCGGAGGGAGC
>VMTF01000187.1 GCA_013791705.1 Sphingomonadales bacterium
AAAAACACACACCCTACTCTTGCGTGCCCCCCCCCCAAAATCACTCGCGGCGGCCTCACCAACACAACAACCCACCCCCACAAAAACCCCGCCCCCACCACCCCCGCGCCCCCCCCCCCCCCCCCCCCCCCCCCGGTTTTTGTCAGGCTCGCGGGTTCGTCAGGCCCCCGGTCTGGCTCGCGCCGCGCGTCAGAGCAGGATATCGCCGAGCGTAACCGCGCCATGGGTGCCGTTAAGCTGGATTTCCATGTCGTAGATGCCGTCGTGGTGGGTCGAAATACGCAGCAACTGGGCAAAGTCGCCGGCATAGTTGTGCGAAAGGTCGATGTCCGCCGCGGTGAGGCCGAGTGCGGACAGTCCGATCTTGTCCTCCCCGGCGGTGAAGTCGAGGATCACGTCGCGATTGCCGACCCCGGCCAGCGAATCCGTGGAATAGATGTAGATGAACGTGTCGGCTCCGCTGCCGCCGCTCATCACGTCACGGTCGGCGCCGCCGATCAACGCGTCGTTGCCGTCGCCGCCGTTCAGCAGGTCATTGCCGGTGCCGCCGGCGATCACGTCGTCTCCGGTCCCGCCGAACAGCTTGTCGTTGCCGGCGCCGCCGCTGATCACGTCATGATCCGCGCCGCCCATGATGCTGTCGTTGCCGTCGCCGCCATAGAGCTGGTCCACACCGGCGAGGCCGCTGATGGTATCGTCGCCGGCCTGGCCGAACACGCTGTCCGATCCGCTGGTGCCGACGATGGTGTTGTCGCCCGAGTCTCCGAGAATTGCCACTGTGTCTCTCCTGCCCAAGGCGCGTGCAGGCGAAAATCGGCTGCATCCCGCGCGCGTGAATGAACGACCCGAACCGGTGAATGGTCGGAACCTGTGAAGTCGGGTTTAGCTCAATCAAGGTTAACGCGTCGGCTTGAAGTTCCAAGTATTAAATCAAACAATCGTCGAAAAATATCTGTTATAATTAAAGTAGCAGTATTATTACTTAGCAATATTTTGCGGATACATCGGAAAAATACTTATGAATAGGTGGTGCAGATCGGGTCCGGGCGGGCGTTCGCTGGTCCGGTGATTGTCGGGTGGGGCAGTTCCGGCCTTCCGTACCACCGGAATTTTCCGCTCGCCGGGCGGCGCAACCGGTCGTCCCCGTGATTTCGCGGTTAACGCCCTTGAACATCGGGCCAGGGCACGCGACATAGGTCGCCGCAACGCAATGAGGACATCCATGCTCGATCTGTTTGGCGCTTCCGGCGCAAGTGCCTTTGGCAATCAGGGTAAGTTCGAAATCGATCCGGTGACCGGCGCCATGGTGCCCGTCGTGGTTGAACAGACCAGCCGCGGGGAACGCAGCTTCGATATCTTTTCGCGCCTGCTGCGCGAACGGATCATCTTCATCACCGGCGAGGTCGAGGATCACATGGCCTCGGTGATCGTCGCCCAGCTCCTGTTCCTCGAATCGGAAAATCCCTCGAAGGACATTTCGATGTACATCAACTCGCCGGGTGGCGTGGTGACGGCGGGTCTCGCGATCCACGATACCATGCAGTATATCCGCCCCCGCGTGTCGACCGTGTGCATCGGCCAGGCCTGTTCGATGGGCTCGTTCCTGCTCGCTGCCGGTGAGCCGGGGATGCGCATCGCGCTGCCGAACGCGCGGATCATGGTGCACCAGCCTTCGGGCGGGGCGCGCGGCATGGCGTCCGACATCGAGATTCAGGCGCGCGAGATCCTGCGGATGCGCCAGCGCCTCAACGATCTCTATTGCAAGTACACCGGCAAGACGCTGCCGGAAGTGGAACGCGCGCTCGATCGCGACACCTTCCTCGAAGCGGACGAGGCGCTCGCCTTCGGTCTGGTGGACAAGGTATTCGAAAGCCGGCCGGCGACCGATGTGGTCACGCCCAGTGACGATCCGATGGCGTAAGCCACGCGTGATCGTCACCGGAACCCGGCTGGAACTTATCAAGGGGGTGCTTCTTGCCCCTACCGGGATCGTGCGTTTTACGCGCAGGATTGATTA
This sequence comes from Sphingomonadales bacterium, assembly GCA_013791705.1. Lineage (GTDB taxonomy): Bacteria > Pseudomonadota > Alphaproteobacteria > Sphingomonadales > Sphingomonadaceae > Novosphingobium. The sequence continues at coordinate 2,018 of VMTF01000187.1, forward strand.
AAATCGTCGCCGGGGTATCCTCGGCGAGTCTCTCCGGTGGAGACGAACAGGACAAGGCATGACCAAACTGAGCGGATCGGACGCCAAGAGCACCCTCTACTGCAGCTTCTGCGGTAAGTCCCAGCACGAGGTGCGCAAGCTGATTGCAGGCCCCACGGTATTCATCTGCGATGAATGCGTCGAGCTGTGCAACGACATCATCCGCGAGGAAACCAAGGCCGGTATCGCCGGCAAGAAGGATGGCGGCGTACCGTCCCCGCGCGACATTTTCGAGACGCTGAACGATTACGTGATCGGGCAGGACCGCGCCAAGCGCGTGCTCTCGGTTGCGGTGCACAATCACTACAAGCGCCTCAAGCATAGCGGCAAGGGCGGCGAAGTCGAACTGTCGAAGTCGAACATCCTGCTCGTCGGGCCCACCGGCTGCGGCAAGACCCTGCTCGCGCAGACCCTGGCGAAGACGTTCGACGTGCCCTTCACGATGGCCGATGCGACGACCCTCACCGAAGCGGGCTACGTCGGCGAGGATGTTGAGAACATCATTCTCAAGCTGCTCCAGGCCAGCGACTACAACGTCGAGAAGGCCCAGCACGGCATCGTCTACATCGACGAGATCGACAAGATCAGCCGCAAGGCCGAAAACCCCTCGATCACGCGCGACGTTTCGGGCGAGGGCGTGCAGCAGGCGCTGCTCAAGCTGATGGAAGGCACCACCGCCTCCGTCCCGCCGCAGGGCGGCCGCAAGCATCCGCAGCAGGAATTCCTGCAGGTCGATACCACCAATATCCTGTGCATCTGCGGCGGCGCGTTCGCCGGGCTGGACAAGATCATTTCGGATCGCCTGCAAAAGCGCTCGATCGGGTTTGGCGCGCATGTCGCCGATCCGGACAAGCGCAAGATCGGCGAACTGCTTCAGAAGGCCGAGCCCGAAGATCTGCTCAAGTTTGGCCTGATCCCCGAATTCGTCGGCCGCCTGCCGGTGATCGCCACGCTGGAAGACCTCGATATCGAGGCGCTGGTCAAGATCCTGAGCGAGCCGAAGAACGCGCTGGTCAAGCAATATGCCAAGCTGTTCGATCTGGAAGACGTGACGCTCACCTTCACCGAGGATGCGCTCGAAGCGATCGCCAAAAAGGCCATCGCCCGCAAGACCGGTGCGCGCGGGCTTCGCTCGATTGTCGAGAGCATCCTGCTCGATACCATGTTCGATCTGCCGACCGAGGAAGGCATTGCCGAAGTCGTGGTCGACAAGGACATGATCGAAGGCCGCAAGGAACCGGTCCGGGTCCACAAGGGCAAGGAACAGGCGGCCTAAGCCTCCTTTTTTGCACAAATCACCAAGGCCGCCCCGGAAGCGATTCCGGGGCGGTTTGCGTTGCGGCCAGCGGGTGAGGGCTGAACGGCGCGCCCGTCACGGCGCGCCTGACGCCCGTTACGTCAAACCACGCTCTCGCTTTCCAGTCGGCATGCCGCTGCGGCCTCCCGCTCGATCTGCACGGTCGCGTGGCCGATCGCGAAGTCATGCTCCAGCGCTTGGGCCAGATCATGCAGGAACAGGTCGCCCGGGCAGCCACCGGGCATGACCAGATGCGCGGTCAGCGCGGTTTCGGTCGTGCTCATCGGCCAGATGTGCAGATCATGCACCGCGCTCACCCCCGGTAGCCCGCCCAGAAAGCCGCGCACCGCGGTGTGGTCGATCCCTGGCGGCACGCCGAGCAGGCCCAGCTTCAGCGATTCCCGCAGCAGGCCCCAGGTGCTCCAGAAGATCACGCCGACGATCAGCAGGCTGGTGACGGGATCGATCCACAGCGCCCCGGTGCGCTGGATCAGTAGCCCGGCGATCACCACTCCGGCCGAAACCGCCGCGTCGCCGGCCATGTGGAGGAAGGCGCCGCGAATGTTGAGATCGCCGTGCCGCCCCTTCAGGAACATCAGCGCGGTCGCCGTGTTGATCGCGATCCCGATCAGCGCAACAATCACCACCGTGCCGCCGGCAACCGGCTGCGGCTCGAACAGGCGGCGCACCGTCTCGACCGTGATCGCCCCCAGCGCGATCAGCAGCAGCGCCGCGTTGGCCAGCGCGGCGAGGATCGAGGAACTCTTGAATCCGTAAGTAAACCGCGCCGAGGGCGGCCGCATCGCGAGCGCGCTGGCGCCCCAGGCGATCACCAGGCTGAGCACGTCCGACAGATTGTGGCCGGCATCGGCCACCAGCGCCATCGAGCCCGAAACGAACCCGAACCCCGCCTCGACCGCCACGAACGCGGTATTGAGCGCAATGCCCACCGCAAAAGCGCGCCCATGGCTGCCGCCCGCGCCATGCTGGTGGCCATGGCCGTGATGCTCGTGCCCGTGATGATGATGCCCGCCCATGCGGCGAACGCTATCGCGCCCGGAGCGATCGCGCCAGAGGCAGTCTATGCTGCATCGCAACTAAACTTTTCCGACTGCGTTGCAGCAGGGCAACATATTTTGGAATAATGCTGAATTAAGTTGAATAAGGCAATAAATGGAAATTACAAGCGAGCCGCACAATAATATTATTGCGATCGGCGCATGTCCCGCGCTGCTGCAACGCAAAATCATTGCTCCCGCTCTGTCATGCGCCCGTCATCTTCGCCGGGCTTCTGGCGCTTGCACGGCGGCTGCAGGCCGGACGTGTCCATCGCGAAGGATGGTGTCAGCCCGGCCCGGCTCATGGGGCCGGCGCCCGCCCGGGATGATGGTTGAGGCCATGTTGCCACAAGCAAAGAAACGCAGTTCGCGCCGGAATTTCCGGTATCTCACAGGGGTTAGACCATGCATCGCAACCTTCGTCTCGCTTCAAGCACCATTGCGCTTGTGGTAGTCGCGAATTCCGCACCCGCCCTGGCGCAGTCGACCGGTTCGGTCGATTTCGACAACCAGGCGATCGTCGTCACCGGCGCCCGCGTGAAGGGGGTCGACGGAGTCCAGCTTCCCGATACGTCCAAGGCCAAGCAGGTGCTGACGCAGGACGTGATCGCCCGCCAGAATCCGGGCCAGACCATCCTCGATACGATCAACCTTGTTCCCGGCGTCAGCTTCCAGAATAACGATGCCTATGGCTCGTCCGGCGGCACGCTGACCATTCGCGGCTTCGATTCGACGCGCATCAGCCTGACCTTCGACGGGATCCAGCTCAACGATTCGGGCAACTACGCGATCTATTCGAACCAGCAGCTCGATCCCGAAATCATCGATCAGGTCAACGTCAACCTCGGCACCACCGACGTCGACTCGCCGACCGCTTCGGCCGTCGGCGGCACGGTCAATTATCGCACGATCACGCCGAGCGACGCGCTGGGCGCAATGCTGTCCGCCAGCATCGGCGAATACAATTTCCGCCGCGTCTTCGGCATGATCCAGAGCGGCGACATCACCGGGATGGGCACCAAGGCGTTCATCTCGGCCTCGAAGGCGACGAACGACAACCCGTTCAACAACTACGGCAAGGTCGACAAGCAGCAGTACAACGCCCGCATCTGGCAGGATATCGGCTCGAACGGCGATTTCGTTGCCATCGCCGGACATTATAACGAGAACCGCAACAACTTCTTCGGTTCGCTGCCGCTGCGCAACGATCCCGGCCGCACCGTCGGCTCGTCCTCGTCCAACCGCTTTCCGGCCAATGCCGACGAGCGCACCTACACCATCAATTTCCCGTGCCTGACCGCGCCGGCGACCACTGGCGTGGCCGATACGACCAACAGTTGCGGTACCGAGTTCGATCGCCGCTATAATCCGTCGAACACCGGCAACATCCGTGTCGCCTCGCGCTTCACGCTGACCGATGGCGTCGTGCTGACGGTTGATCCCAGCTACCAGTATGTGAAGGCCAACGGCGGCGGCACCACCACCGGTTACGAATATGCGCGGGTGGTCAGCAGCACCCCGCTGTTCGGCTACATCGGCGGCCGGCCCTACACCGGGGTCGATCTCAACGGCGATGGCGATCTGCTCGATCAGGTCACCGTGCTGCAACCGAGCCAGACCCGCACCCGGCGCTATGGCCTGATCGCCAACCTGCGGTGGGACATCAACGCTGATAACACCGTCCGCGTCTCCTACACGCACGATTACGCCAACCACCGCCAGACCGGCCAGATCGGCCTGCTCAATGCTGCCGGCGAACCGCTCGACGTATTTCCGGTCAACGACCGGATCGTCGATGTGACCGGTTCCGTGTTGCAGAAGCGCGATCGTCAATCGTTCGCGATCCTCGATCAGGTCGCGGGCGAGTATCGCGGTCAGATCGGCCCGCTCACCGTGAACGCCGGGCTGCGCGCGCCGTTCTTCAAGCGCGACCTTAACCAGTACTGCTTCACCACTTCGGCCTCGGGCTTCGTCGATTGCTTCGGGACCAACACCGCCGCCAACACCACTTATGCCGCGCTCAATCCCACGCTCCAGGGACCGCAACAGCGCGTGGTGAAGTATAACCGCGTGCTGCCGAGCGTGGGCGTGGTCTATGGCTTCGACAACCGGACGAGCGTGTTTGCCAGCTATTCGAAGAACCTCTCGGGTTGAGGTGGTTTTACCGTCCGCGTCGAGCTGG
>VMTF01000038.1 GCA_013791705.1 Sphingomonadales bacterium
AGGCTGGACCGGTCATGTCGATCGGGGGCACTGTGCCGCTCAGTTGCTTCTCTCAGGCCAAGACCTTGCTTGATGCAGAGGTGGCCACGGTGCGCAAGGATGCTGGCCCGATGAAGCCGTGGCGGGTGCATGATCTTCGTCGCACCATGGCCACCGGCTTTCAGCGACTGGGCGTTCGCTTCGAAGTCACCGAGGCCACGCTGAACCATGTGAGCGGCGCGAAGGGTGGCGTCGCAGTCATCTATCAGCGCCACGATTGGCGCGAGGAAAAACAATCAGCGCTGGAGGCATGGGCGCGGCACATCGAGTCCATCCTCAAGCCCGCAGAGAAAACCAACGTGGTGTCGATCGGCGCCGCACAGAAATTGACGGTTTAACGCCGGCAATACGGGCCAGCGGCGAAGGTTGTAGCTTGCCGCCAGCCCTAACCACCAACGACCGCAAAGGAGTCGATATGATGGCTTTGAACACGAATACGCCGTATCCCCGAATGGTCCAAAGCGCTGGCGCCAATGAAGCCGATTATCGCGCATTCCGTAAGGCCCGTGCGATTTGGGAACTGATCACCGCTGCGGGAGACGAAGTGGCCGCCGAACCTCTCTTTGAAGCCTATGCCGATTCGATCGACACCTACCTTCTGGCACCTGCATCGAATGCGGCAGAACTCGCCAGAAAGCTTCGCGTCGTCCGTGACGAGGAACTTTGGCGCGGCTGGAACATGGGGCAGGAAATTTTCTCGGTGCTGGCCGAGGACGCCCGCATCATCGCCCTTGCGGACGTAGCAGCATGATCGAGCGCTTGCTTCGCCTGCCGGAAGTGCTGGACCACACGGGACTTTCCCGCCGCACGATCTACCGCAAGATGGCCGAGGACGCCTTCCCGGCATCGGTAAAGCTCGGCGTGAACGCCGTAGCCTGGCGCGAGAGCGAGATTGTCGCATGGATGGCAGCGCCGATGGAATGGCGGTCTCTAGAACATCGTGACGCCAGGAGTTAGTCTGCAACCGGTGGGGCTAGCCCGGCCAGGCGAACCCGGGAACTCCGACCCGTGCCCCACCACTTTTCGGAGACGCTGCGGAGGGCGGCATGGATCATCGTGACGGGGCGCCGAAAGCGCCATCACTACCTGCGAAACGAGGTTGTTTGGGAGAACGTCCTTTCGTGTCGTTGGCAGAGGCGCTGACATGGATCGCATTCGGAGATGCCTTGTCGTCAGAGGAACTGAGGGCGCAGGTTGAAGGTCAACGTCCGCCCAACACCGATAGTCCCGAGGAACGACTGCGAAAGTTCTTCTCTGGAACGGATGATGCAGCGCCAGAGGTTCCGGGCGCTGGCCATTTCAGAGAACGTCGGCGAGGTTTGGAACTGCTGGCAAAGGCGTGGCAGAACCTCCGTGATGGCGTTGATCGCGGCACGGTCAAAGTGCGTGGCCGCCTCACGTCCAAATATTCACTTGCCGACGCACACTCGGTCGATGCGGTAGAGTTAACAGGCAATGTGCTTGCGGCGTTCTCGCAGTTCGACGTCTCGACTGGCGGCATTAGGCGCCAGACCTTCGGGTCGCCGGGCATCATCTGGAGAGACGATCCGCACAGCTTTGACCGTGAGTTCGATGCATACGGTGATGATGCGAGCGCGGCAGATGGCTACCTCATGGTTGAGGTAGAGCGGGAAGGGTTGATGGGCATAGCCAATGAGGTACGTCCGTCGCATGATCATGCTACAAAAAATCCGCGGCTCACCGATGCCGAGCGCGAGCCCGTGCTAACGCGTACCGGAGATCCGGGGCGGCCATCAAAAGGCTACCAAATATACGATGCAGAGCACGCACGCCGTTGTGACGCGGGAGAGGCGCATTCGAAGATTGCGGATGAGGCTCGGCACCTTGTCACTTGGTTTAAAGAAAAACTCCCAGGCCATGACCCAATTTCATCTGGCACCGTCGAAAATCGCATTCGACCTCGCCACCTCAAATACAGGGCCCACAAAAAGTCCCACGAAAATAACGACACTACTTGAATTTCGTGGGGCTATATCGTGGCCTTAGCGACGCATAGCTGATGTCCCGCCCGATGGCTTGAAGCGGCGGCACAGTGCCACGCATCGGAAGGCGGGCACTCGATATGGTTCCTGATATTCTCGATACGCGCGACGCCGCTTCCTACGTGCGGCTGGCAGTCGTCACCATGGAACGGCTTCGTCTGACCGGCGACGGCCCGCCCTTCTGCAAGCTGGGTAAGGCAGTCCGCTACCGCAAAGCTGATCTCGACGCATGGCTGGCCAGCCGGCTGGTCCAATCCACCAGTTCGGGAGCATGAGCCATGCCCCAGATAAGCGAAACCCGCGCGGTTGAGGCGCGGGCGTCGCGGAACAGTTTTGAGCGCTGGCTCCGTGATTCTCTTAGCTTTCCCAACATGCCACCGCAACCAATTCCCGATCTGATCGCGATCCACATCGGCGAGCGATTTTTCGCGCGCTGGAATGAGGGAGGCGAACATGGTTGATCACTATCCCGACATTCCCGGCGCGCAGGGACCGGAAGGCACGAGCCAGGAGGCGGCCGAGGCCATCGCCCCGACTGTCTCGCATCTTCGCCGCATTGCCATGCGCACGCTGAACAAGCTGGGCGAGGCAACGGTTCTGGAAGCGGTCGCCGTTGCCGATGTCGCCCGCGAAAGCCTGCAGCCGCGCTTCTCAGAACTGCGGGCCATGGGCTTAGTAGAACCAACCGGTGCACGTCGCCGCAATCCCTCAGGCAAACGGGCTGCGGTATGGCGCCTCACCCCACAAGGGAGAGCGATGCTGTGACCGGTTTCATTGCCATGCACAGAAGTGCGCTTGATCACCCCTTGTTACAGGATGCGGAGCGCTTCCGTGCGTGGTTCTGGCTCGTCGCCAATGCGGCATGGAAACCGGTTCGTGTGCGCATCAAAGGGGAAAGTGTTGACCTCGGCCGAGGGGAACTGTCGTTTTCGCAACGCTTTCTAGCGGCAAAATGGGGGTGGACGAAGAGCAAAGTAGACCGATTTGTCTCTGATTTACGCCGCGAAGGCATGATCGAGACGCGTTCTAAAATCGGGGCAACAGCGGGGCAAACAACAACAAGGGGTCAAGGGAACAAAGAAAAAATCACTAACTGGAAATACAAATACCCACAACCTCAGAAGAGCGTC
>VMTF01000190.1 GCA_013791705.1 Sphingomonadales bacterium
CGCCTCTGGGACGAAATCCGCGAGCGCACGTTGGGTTCGTCCGCCCCGGCGATGATCCAATCCGACAGCGACCTGATCAAGCGCGCGATCCGCGACATCTACAATCGCGATATCGAGGAAGTCGTGGTCGAGGGCGAAGCGGGGTACCGCGCCGCGCGCGACTTCATGAAACTGCTGATGCCCAGCCACGCGCGCCGGGTGAAGCCCTATGTCGATCCGGTGCCGCTCTATCAGCGCTACGGCGCGGAAGACCAGCTTTCCGCGATGTACGATCCGGTCGTCCAGCTCAAGTCGGGCGGCTACCTCGTCATCAACCCGACCGAGGCACTTGTTTCGATCGACATCAACTCGGGCCGCTCCACCAAGGAACACGGGATCGAGGCGACCGCGGTCAGCACCAACCTCGAAGCCGCGCGCGAGATCGGCCGCCAGCTCCGGCTGCGCGACATGGCCGGCCTCGTCGTGATCGATTTCATCGACATGGAATACGGATCGAACGTCCGTAAGGTCGAAAAGGCGATGAAGGACGCGCTCAAGAACGACCGCGCGCGCATCCAGGTCGGCCGCATCTCGGGCTTCGGCCTGATGGAGATGAGCCGCCAGCGCCTGCGCACCGGCGTGCTCGAAGCCACCACCCGCGCCTGCCCGCATTGCGACGGTTCGGGCCTCGTCCGCACCGCCTCCAGCGCCGGCCTTTCGGCACTGCGGATGATCGAGGACGAAGCCGCCAAGGGCAAGGGCACGATCATTTCTCTCTTCGCCTCGCAAGAGGCGGCGGTCTATGTGCTCAACGCCAAGCGCGCCGACCTCCAGGAGATCGAGCACCGCTATGGCGTTCGGGTTGAAGTGATCCCCGAAGGCGAAAACGAAGGCGCCAAGATGCGCGTCGCCTCGTCCGGCCCGCGCCCGCTTTCGCCGCCCAAGTTCGAACCGATCGCCGAACTCGCGGCAGACCTCGATTTTGAGGACGATGACGAGTCCTTCGACGAGGATGAAGCAGGCGACGACGGCGATAGCCGCGACGAACAGGAACCACGCCGCGCTAACGGCGAAGGTGACGGCGATGGGGACGCCGGCAGGCGCAAGCGCCGCAAGCGCCGCCGTGGCGGCCGCAACCGCGTTGGCGGCGAAGGCTCCGAGGAAACCGGAGACGAAACCGCCGAAGCCCAGACCGCCGACAACGACGACGACGCAGAGGAGGCTGAAGGGGCCGAGGGCGCTGCGGAATTCACCGGCGAGGACGGCGAATCGCCGCGCAAGCGCCGCCGCCGTGGCCGTCGTCGGCGCGGAGGCCGTAATCGCACCGAGGGCCTTGAGGCCGGCGAAGAGGGTGATGGTTCCGGGGAAGACGGGCCAGAAGCGGAAATCGGTGCGGAAGCCCCGATGGCCGCAGCCGAAATCACCGGTGACGGCGCTGGCGAAGCGGCCCTCCCGGCCGAAACCGCACCTGAGTTGGAGGGAGCGCCGGAGGCTGCGGCCGAGCCTGCACCCAAGAAGCGCACTCGCCGCAAGAAGGCTGACACCGAAGCCGCCGCCGCGGAAACCGTGGCTGACGTGGAAGCCGAGGGCACCGAGCCGAGCGTGACTGAAGCTGAAGCCCCGAAGAAGCCGGCTCGCGCTCGCCGGACCAAGGCAGCGGCAGCGGATGCTCCGGCCGAGGTTGCCCCGAAGAAGGCACCGCGCAGCCGCAAGAAGCCGGTTGAAGCGCCTGTGGAAGCACAGGAAGCGGACACTTCCGCGCCGGACCAGGCGCCAGCGGAAGAAGTCCAGGCCGAACCGGCCGCGCAAATGGTCACGCCGGCAGCCGCTCCGGCCCCCGCAGCGTCAAGCAGTGCGCCCGAGGCCGCAAGCAGCCAACCAGCGTCCGATCAGGGCGAAAGCGAAAGCGCTAACGGCGAGCCGCGGCGCGGCGGCTGGTGGCAGCGCACTTTCGGGGCCTGATCGCCACCGATCCGGCGCCCCACGAAACGGCGAAAAAACGGCGCGGAAGGAAACTTCCGCGCCGTTTTTCATGGCTCGCGTCACCCGGTTATCCGCGCGTCCCGGCCTCACGCCGGCCTTACACCGGCTTCACCGCCGTGCCCCATTCCATCCACCCGGCAAGGCGCGGGGCATCCTCCTGATAGCGTGCGCCCTTGAGAGTAACCGCGAATCCGGCTTCGGCAATCGCCGTACTCACCGGGCGGGTCAGATGGCAGTTGCCAAACAGTCGCTTCCACACCGGTTCGATCCGCCGCTGCCACTTGGCCACATTCGCATCCGGAGCCCGCCCGTGTTCCAGATAGAGGAACGTCCCGCCAGGCTTGAGGATGCGATGGAGTTCAGCCAGCACCCCGGCCTGGTCGTTCACCGAACACAGCGTGTAAGTGCAGACGACCGTATCGAAACTGGCATCGGGAAACGGGATCGCCTCGCCGAAGCCGGCGCGAATGTCCGCCTTCCAGTCTGCGGTGTCGGCTTGTGTGCCGCTCGCCGCGACCCCTTCGGCTTCCGCGCAGGCATATTCCAGCAACTTGGGCGAAGGATCGAGCCCGGCGAAGGATGTAACCTGCGTGCGATCGTACATCGCCTGGTTCAGCCCGCCGCCGCAGCCCAGTTCGAACACCCGCCCCGCTGCCAGCGGCACGACCTCGCGGCGCAGTTCCATGATCGCTTCGGTCGCGCAACCGAACCGGATGATCCTGGGCACGACCGTCTCGTCCCACCATTCCCGCAGTCCCATCGGCACTCTCCATTCCGGCCTGTCCCGCCCGTGATAACCGCAAATGCCTCGCGCGCCAGCACCAAGGCCAGCGACAGCATTCCTACAGCCCGTTCCTCGGGTCGGGTGGGACCGTTCCGGCCCACACCTTCCATTTTCCGTGCCGAAGCGCGCCCCTGCCGCCACCCCGATCGCTGCGCTGAAGGGTTTCCGCCCGAAACGGTATAAACTGCGTCAACCTGCTGCATTAATACAGCAACACACCCTGCCCCGCGAATTGCAGTGCAGATGCCCTTGCCCTCCGCCGCTGAATTGCTAGAGGGAGACGCGAAACTCCATTGATGGACCCCGGATCTATGGCAACCTTCACCCTCCCCGCGAACAGCAAGATCAAAGGCAAGGGCCGCGTCCACAAGGCCGAAGGCGCCGCCCGGGTGAAGAAGTTCACCGTCTATCGCTACGATCCCGACAGCGGCGAGAACCCGCGCTACGATACGTTCGAGATCGATCTCGACACCTGCGGCCCGATGGTGCTCGATGCGCTGATCAAGATGAAGACCGAGGCGGACCCGACGCTGACCTTCCGCCGCTCGTGCCGCGAAGGTATCTGCGGTTCATGCGCGATGAACATGAACGGTCGCAACGGCCTCGCCTGCACCACCGCCATGGAAGACATCACGGGCGATATCCGCATCACCCCGCTGCCGCACATGGAAGTGGTCAAGGATCTGGTTCCCGATTTCACCCACTTCTACGCGCAATACGCCTCGATCCGGCCCTGGCTGCAGACCGTCTCGACCACGCCGTCGGGCAAGGAGCGCCTCCAGTCGCCCGAACAGCGCGAGAAGCTCGACGGCCTCTACGAGTGCATCCTGTGTGCCTGCTGCTCGACCTCGTGCCCGAGCTACTGGTGGAACTCCGACAAGTTCCTCGGCCCCGCGATCCTGCTTCAGGCCTACCGCTGGCTGGCCGACAGCCGCGACGAGATGACCGGCGAGCGACTCGATGAACTGGAAGATCCTTTCCGGCTCTATCGCTGCCACACCATCATGAACTGCGCCAACGTCTGCCCCAAGGGCCTGTCGCCGGCGCGCGCGATCGCCGAGATCAAGAAGATGCAAGCGGAGCGCCACATCTGACCAGCGCTCCGACCGGGCCTTATTTCCACTGCGCGCCAGACCCGGAGAACCCAGGCTGGCACCGCTATGAAATGGCGGAGCCGGGCAACTTCAATCGCGCCGTGCTGGGCGGCCTGCTGATCCGGGCCGAGGACGCGGACCATTGCCGATGCCGCCTGACGCCGCGCGAGCATCACCTGAACTCGGGCGGCAATATCCACGGCGGCATCACGCTCGGCCTGATGGATTCCTCGCTCTTCGCCGCGCTTTACCTGCTGCGCGGCGTTCCCGCTTCCCTCTCGGTAACGATCGACCTCCAGGCCCAGTTCATCGGCCCGGGCAGCGGCAAGCTCCCGCTCGATTGCGTCACCGAAGTCTTGCGCGAAACGCGGCGAATGGCATTCCTGCGCGGACTGGTCGTGCAGGAAGAAGCGCTCGTCGGATCGTTCACCGCGACCGTTCGCAAGGCCAGCGTCACGCAGTGAGCGACCTTCTTGCCCGCTACGAGGAGCTCGTCGCTGCCGGCGAGCTGCGCGCGGATGCCGAGCAGGCGGCTGCCGCAGCGCGGCTCGCCCGGCTGCAGGATGAGCTCGAAGCCGGGCCAGCCGGCGCCAATGGCCTGCTCGGCAAGCTGTTCGGTCGCAAACCCGCGCAGCGCCCGCGCGGCATCTACATGTGGGGCGGCGTCGGGCGGGGCAAATCGATGCTCATGGACCTGTTCCATGACACGCTCGCGGTCGCCGAGAAACGCCGCGTGCATTTCCACGCCTTCATGCTCGAAGTCCACGCTCTGCTTCGCGAGGAGCGCAAGAAGGAATCCGGAGATCCCATCCCCCCCGTCGCCGCCGCGCTGGCGAAGGACCTCAAGGTCCTCGCCTTTGACGAGATGGTGGTGAACAACAGCGCCGACGCGATGATCATGAGCCGCCTGTTCACCGCGCTCCTCACAGATGAAAGCGTGGCGATCGTCACCACTTCCAACCGCGCCCCGTCCGAACTCTACAAGGATGGACTCAACCGCGAGCATTTCCTCCCGTTCATCGCCCTGATCGAACGCGAACTCGATGTCCTGCCGCTCAACGGACCGGTCGACTACCGTCTCGACCGCCTGGCCGGCATGGCGACCTGGCACTCCCCGCTGGGTGACGCGGCGACGGCGCAAGCACGCGAAGCGTTCTTCCGCCTGACCGACTACCCGCCCGAAGACAGCGCGCACGTTCCGTCAGGAGAGCTTGAGGTAGGCGGCGGCCGCAAGCTGCACGTCCCGAAGAGCTTCAAGGGCGTTGCGGTGTTCAGCTTCAAGCGGCTGTGCGGGGAAGCACGCGGCGCCCCGGACTATCTGGCGATCGCGCAGGCCTATCACACGGTCATCATCGTTGGTATTCCGCGCCTCGGACCGGACCTGCGCAATGAGACCGCCCGGTTCGTGACACTGATCGACGCGCTCTATGAGCATAAAGTCAAACTGATTGCCGCCGCAGCTTCAGCACCGGAAAACCTGTACGATGCCGGAGCCCGGGGCAACGAAAGCGGCCGCTTCGAATTCGAACGCACCGTCAGCCGCCTGATGGAAATGCAGAGCCACGACTATCTCGCCCTCGGCCACGGCGAAGACTGAACCCGGCAGCAGCCGTGTTCCGTGGCGGCAGCCGAAAAAATTAGCCCCAGCAGTTCCCTGCCGGGGCCGATTTCTAGGCGGATGCCTCGCTCCAGAATGCCTGGGCGTTAACCATCCGAATCGATATTATAAGCTCCGTCCATGCCCGCCGCCTTCTGCGGGATACCCGCATAAACAGCAGAAAACTCAGCCTTTTCAGCCGAGCAGCATGCTCCAGAGCCAGTTGCTCCACGAACCAATCATGTTTGCCTCCATCGAATGGAAGCTCAACATTAATCTAACCATACATGGTTAACAAGATGTAAATGCTCGCCCGCCCTGCGGTCCCATCGAGAGATAGCGCGCCCTGAGTTGCTCGAAGGTTTCCGGCCGGCGGATGTAATAGCCTTGGCCGACATCGCAGCCCATGCGCCGCAACATATCGAACGTGGCCATGTCCTCGATGCCCTCGGCCACCACAGTCTGCCCCAGACCGTGCGCCAGATGGACCATGCTCTGGACGATCTGGCGTTCACGGTCGCTGTCGACGATCCGCGA
>VMTF01000272.1 GCA_013791705.1 Sphingomonadales bacterium
ATTTGCAGGAGTGTGCTCGGGAGACGCAAGCTCGCGTCTCAGGAACTCGGTCGGAGCCACGCCCGTCCCATTGCGCAATGCAGTCGCAAAGGAAGTTGGATTGTCGAAGCCGCAGCGCCGGCTGACATCCTTCACGCGCGCATGCGGGCTCGCCAGCAGCGCCTTGGCAAGCTCGATCCGGCGCGCACTCACATAGTGCCACAGCGACGTTCCCATGGCAGCCCGCAACACGCGCGAGAGATGCCGGGGGCTCATCCCGCATTCCTTCGCAATCAGGTCGACCGACAGATTCTGCTCAAGATGCGCCGCGATGAAGTCGATGACCCGCCTGACCCGCGCGGCGTCGCTCCAGTGATCCTGCGATTTCTCTTCGGCGCCCGAAAAATGGCGGGTCAGTTCGACTGCAATCGCCATGAGCAACTACGAGACATAAAGGTCGCTGGCCAGGCCGGGTTGGCGAAGCTCCTGACTCAACAGCTCCAGCAGCGCGCGCATTTTGGGGTTATGCAAGTGCGGGCACGGGCGCAAACTGTGCGCCCCGCCGATCTCCTGCCGCGCGCAGGCCAGCAGGTCGCCGGCCAAGCTCAGGGTCATCACGTGATTTTCGCAGGGCGCAGTGCGCGATGAAAAGGTTGTCCCGGGCGGCAGGAACGACAGCTCGCCAAGCGCCTGCTCCCCTTGCCAATCCCCGGTCTTCCAGAAATGCCGCGGCGACAAGTTCGGCGACATGAGATTCAGCAACGCGTGCCCGCCCAAATGTTCATCAAGCCGGAACACTTCGGACGTGCAATGAATGGCCGCATAGACCGCCACCGACGCCCCGTTGACATGGACTGTCATCGGCCGGGCGTTATAGGCGCTGAATTTCATGGCAGAGTGCAAGCGCCGCCTTGCACTGTCTGCATCGTTAGGCACGTCCGTGACGTTCTTTGCGGCTGCGGCCAATGTCGATCTCCCAATCGCTTGTTCTTGTCCCCGATGCCTGGGCCTCTCGCTGTCTTTCACGAAGATAAGTCCACAAGCTGGAAATCGCCACCGAAAGCTCTTTTGCGAGCCATCATGGTGGCCCGAAGCCTTGCGGTTACCTGCCCTTGGCGGTGAACATGGGAGTACGGGGCAGACTGCCTGAGGACGAATACGGCGCCAATTCGGCGCCCGGGCAGGTGGTCGGGCCGGTGTCCAACGCCACGTCCCGGTCGAAACCCTCGGTAAACTGCTGGCAATCAAAAATGAAAATGGTGAGCCCTGCTGGGCTCGAACCAGCGACCTACTGATTAAAAGTCAGTTGCTCTACCGACTGAGCTAAGGGCCCGCCTGCGCACATCGCGGCGACTGGCGCGCCTTAGGAAGCCCGTGGCGGCGGGTCAAGCGGGCATGAAGCTGCTGCACTGTCCGGCCGCTCAGCGGATCGCGCCAGTTTCGCGCCACCGCGCGGGCCGGGGCCAGCACGAAAGCGCGCTCGCGATAGGCCGGGTGCGGCACCGTGAGACCGGGTTCGGACCAGCATCCGCCCGCCCACAACACCAGATCGAGATCGAGCACCCGCGCGCGCCAGCGCTGCCCGCGCCGGCGCCGGCCGAACGCCGCCTCGATCGCCTGGAGCCGCTCCAGCAATTCCAGCGGCTCGCACTGCGCCTCCACTGTCGCCGCCGCGTTGGCATATGTGCGCTGCGATGGCCCCAGCGGACGGCTGGTGATGATCGGCGAGGCGGCGAGCACCGCCATTCCGCTGCGTTCCAGCGCCGCCAGCGCCGCGACCAGCACCGCGCGCGGACTGCCATGCCGGTGATGCCGCTGGTTGGAGCCCAGCGCGACCAGATATCGTTCGCCCACGCGGCCGCTCAGATGTCCTGACAGATGCGCGTATAGAGTTGCGGCCGGCGATCGCGGAAGAAGCCCATCCCGGCCCGGTGGCGCGCTGCGCGGGCCAGATCGAGCCGCACCACCAGCGCGCCGGTTTCGGCCGCGCCGAACTCGGCAGCGAAATCGCCCCATTCGTCGCAGATGAAGCTGTGGCCATAGAACCGCTGCCCGACTTCGGTGCCGATGCGGTTGGCCGCGATCACCGGCATGCAATTCGAAACGGCATGGCCGAGCATGGCCCGCCGCCACATCCGGCTGGTATCGAGCCCGCTGTCATAAGGCTCGGAACCGATCGCGGTCGGGTAGAACAGCAGTTCCGCGCCCATCAGCGCCATGACCCGCGCGCATTCGGGATACCACTGATCCCAGCACACGCCCACGCCGATCCGGGTGCCGACCACGTCCCACACCTTGAAGCCATCGTTGCCCGGGCGGAAATAATACTTTTCCTCATAGCCCGGGCCGTCCGGAATATGGCTCTTGCGATACGTCCCGACGATTTCGCCGCGCTCGTCGATCAGCGCCAGCGTGTTGTAATAGTGGTGCCCTTCACGCTCGAAGAAGCTGGTCGGGATAACGACCTTGAGCTTCGCCGCCAGCGCCTGCATCGCCTTGACCGAAGGGTGCTCCTGCACCGGCCGGGCCAGCGCGAACAGCGCCTCGTCCTCGACCTTGCAGAAATAGGGGCCGGAAAACAGCTCGGGCGGCAGCACGATCCGCGCGCCCTGCCCGGCCGCGGCTTCCACCAGCGACGAAACGGCGGCGATGTTGTCCTGCTCGTCGAGCGAGCCGAGCGGCAGTTGCAGGGCGGCGACAGTGATTTCGGTCATGTCGTCCCACGAAAGGTCGGCGCGGCATGAAGTCTACCGGACACGATGACATCGGCCACGCCCACGCCTATGTTCGGGGCGAACCGATGAAAGGCCCGAACTCCATGGCAGATCGATCACAGGCGCAGGCAATTTTCGCGGGCGGATGCTTCTGGTGCACCGAAGCGGTGTTCCGCGACGTGATCGGGGTCAGCGAGGTCGAAAGCGGCTATATCGGCGGCACCGTCGCCGATCCGAATTACCGGCAGATCTGCACCGGCACGACCGGTCATGCCGAAGCCATCCGCGTCACTTACGACGCAGGCGCGATCTCCTACGGCGATCTGCTCGACATCTTCATGGAAACGCATGACCCGACGCAGCTCAACCGCCAGGGCAACGACGTCGGCACACAGTATCGCTCGGCGATCTTTCCGCTCGACGATGCGCAGCGCGCCGACGCCGAAGCGGCGATCGCCCGCGCCCAGGCAGAACGCTCCGTCCCGGTTGTGACGACGATCGAAGGCCCGGCGCCGTGGTATCCGGCCGAAGACTATCACCAGGAATACTGGGAGGGCGAAGGCCGGCGCAATCCCTATTGCCTGGCCTTGATCCCGCCCAAGCTGATGAAGCTCCGGAAGAGCTTTTCGGGCAAGGTGAAGCCTACTTGAGGTTTTTGGTAAATATTTTACATTAAGCGGTTAATTCTGAATTATTGCCCAGCCGCTTGCCAACGACCGACAAAGAACCCGTCAAGCCCACCGGCCTCGGCCAGCATCCCCGGATCAGTCCTCAGCCACCCTTCCGATGTGGGGACAAGGCCCTCCGGCAACTCGTCCGAACGGATCGGGTCGACCGGCAGGGCGATCCGCGCGGCCTGATCCTCACCTTCCTCGCGTTCGAGCGAACAAACCGCATAGACCAGCCGCCCGCCCGGCGCGAGCCAGCGGGCCGCACGTTCGAGCAGCCGCTGCTGCAACTCGGCCATCTCGCGGATCTGGGTGGGCGTGATCCGGTGCAGCACGTCCGGGTGCCGCCGGCAGGTTCCGGTCGCGGTGCAGGGGGCATCGAGCAGGATCGCGTCGAAAGCGCCGTCCGCTTCCCACGCCAGCGCGTCCGCGACGACCACTTGTGCCGCAAGGCCGCAGCGCGAAAGGTTTTCCCCGAGGCGCTCCAGCCGCTTCGCCGACAGATCGAGCGCGGTGACACTCCAACCCGCCGCCGCCAGTTGCAGCGTCTTGCCGCCCGGCGCGGCGCAGAGGTCCAGCGCCCGGCCCGACGACCCACTGGTGCCGACCAGCCGGCCGGCCAGGCTTGCGGCCAGATCCTGCACCCACCACGCCCCTTCCGCGAAGCCCGGCAAGCGCTCCACCGCTTCGCCGCGCGGCAGGCGCACATGCCCGGGCATCAGCGAGAACCCGCCAAGCCGCTCAGCCCATTCGCCGGTCGCCGTCCAGTCTTTCAGCGCGAGATCGAGCGGCGGCGGGACCGCCAGCGCGGCGGCGATCGCGCCGGACCGCTCCCCCCACCGCGCCGCCACGGCAGCGGGCAGGCTCGGCGCTTCGGGCAATTTCGCGCCGCGCCGGGTCAGCGTCGCAAACACCCCGTGCGCCAGCCGCTTCGGCCCGCCCACCAGCAGCGGCAGCGCGGTCGCCACGACGGCGTGGGGAGGCGTTCCCAGCCGCAGCCATTGCGCCAGCATCAGCCGCAGGACCGCGCGCGGTTTCGCATCATCAGGCAATATCTGCGCGGTCGCGCTATCGATCAGCGCATCAAGATCGGCCAGCCAGCGCAAGGTCTCGCCGGCGATGGCCCGGGCCAGGGCCTTGTCGCTGTCGGCTGCCAGGCCCTGCACCGCGTTATGGCCCGCCTGATCGAGCGTTTCCCCCCGCCGCAAGACCGCATCGATGAGTTTGCGCGCCGCGCGGCGCGCCGGAAGGCCGGGAATATCCATTCACCGCCCCTATCCCCGATTGTAAAGCAGGGCCAGTGTTCCCATTTCATGCCCATGACCGAACGCGCCACCAAACGACCGAAAGACTTCGTCAAGCCCGCGCACTGGAGCAATGCCCCGGCGCCCGCGCCGCAAGCGCCCGGCAACGAGCCTGATCCCAATGGCCTGTCGCCCACGCGCTATGGCGATTGGGAGCGCAACGGCATCGCAGTCGATTTCTGAGTTTCGCGGGGCCAGCCTGCTCAGGGCGAGGCCGGAGCCGGATTTCGCGCGGCGGGCACGCGGCCTGCATCGCGATAGCCGTAAGTCCAGGCAAAAATCCCGCTGAAACTCATCCTCGGCGTATAATCGGTGACCGCGCCGGCCGCCAGCAGTGCGTCGGTTCGATTGTCCAGCACCCACGTCCGGCCGGCGCGGCGCACGATCAGCACCGCGTGATCCAGCGGCCGCCGCCGTTCGCGCACCAGCACCAGAAACATGTCGTCGGCCGGAATGCCCAGCTCCGCCAGCAGGGCCATCTTGGCGATGGCAAAGTCCTCGCAATCGCCCTGCCTACTGCCCAGCGTTTCAGCCGCCGGAGCCCAGCGGTCGCCGCCCTGGTCGTCAACATAACGGACGTGCCAGTTGACCCAGCGATTGACCATTTCGAGCGGCTCGCCGTGCGTAATGGTGTTCGCCTGATCGAGCAGTTCGGTCCAGGTTCCGCTGACCCCCGCCAGCGAGGCGCCGCGCACCGCGGTCCATTGTGCATTCACCATCCGCGAACCAACCGCGAGCGCAGAAGCGCCGAAAACGTCGGGCGCGGGCGGGCGCACCGGCGGCGGCGGACCGGGCGGTTCGCACGCAGCCGCCGCCTGCTGCGGGTCGGCAGGCTCGGGCGGCAACGTGAACACCTGGCCCGTGCCGGAAAAGACCACCCCCTCGCCGGGCAGAGCACTGACTTCAGGGGAGGGCGAACTGCATTGTTTCGCTTCCGGCGACTGGCCGGCCTGGACATCAGGAACAGGGGCGGCCGATTGCGCTTGCGGCCAGGCCGGAGCACTTGCGACAAACGCCGCGAGGGCTATCGCGATCCCGAACCTGCTGTGAACACGACCGTCCCTCACTTGCGGCCACTCCTCCTCCGGCGCGGCGCCACCTTGGGCGCAAGCCCCCGGATTTGACCAGCCCGCCGCCCCGTGGCCGCCGCGCGTGCGACTCGGTTGGTCGCAAACGCACAGCGAACTGGGTGCAACCGGGTTGCACCCCGCGTGCAGATCAGATCCACCCAGCCAGCTCGCGCCGTACCAGCGATTCCAGCATCGCCATGCCCGCATCCCCGGAATTGAGGCAATCGAGCGCCGCGAACGACACTCCGCCGGCGCCCAGGAACTGCTCCTTCCCCCGGATCGCCAATTCCTCGCGCGTTTCCAGGCAATCGGCCGAGAAGCCCGGCGCGGCGATCGCCAGGCGCTTCGTTCCGCCTTGCGCCTCGCGCTGCAACACAGCCTCGGTCGATGGCTCCAGCCACTTCGCCCGCCCGAAGCGCGACTGGAAACTCACTTCCACCCGGATGTCAGCCCACTCGGCCGCCAGCGCGGCAGCCAGCAACCGCGCGGTCTTGCGGCAGTGGCAGTGATAGGGATCGCCCAGATGCAAGGTCCGCTCGGGCATCCCGTGAAACGACAGGAGCAACACCTCCGGACGAAACTGCAGCGCAGCCAACTGGCGCGAGATATCGGCCCGGAGCGCCTCGATATGGGCCGGATCGTCATAGTAGGGCGGCAAGGTGCGCAGGGCCGGCTGCCAGCGCATCGCTTTCAGCGCCGCGCCAACCGCGTCGATCGCGGTCGCGGTCGTCGCGCCCGAATACTGCGGGTAGAGCGGCGCGACCAGCACCCGGTCGCACCCTTCGTCCTTCAGCCGCTGCAATTCCGTACCCAGCGCCGGATTGCCATAGCGCATGGCCCAGCGAACTTGCGCCGAATCCCTCAGCCGAACCTGCAGTGCCTCGGCCTGCGCCCGGGTGATCGCGGCCAGCGGCGAGCCGTCCGGCCCCCATACCTGGGCATAGGCATGGGCGCTTTTCTTCGGGCGGGTGCGCAGGATGATCCCGTGGAGGATCGGTTGCCACACCAGCGGCGGAATTTCGACGACCCGGCGATCCGACAGAAATTCGGCGAGATAGCGCCTTACCGCTTGGGCCGTCGGCGCATAGGGCGTGCCGAGATTGACCAGCAGCACGCCGATTGCGCCGTGCGGCGCGGGGGGATGGTTGGCCGGAAGCGCGGAAACTGGTGACATTACACTTCCTCGGCGAAAAGCGGCAGCTTGCGGAACCGCAGGCCCGTAGCCGAGTGAAGCGCGTTGGTTATTGCCGGGGCAACGGCGGCAACGCCCAGTTCACCCGGATCTGCCGCCGGCGCGGTGCTGTCGATGAATTCGACCGCGATTTCCGGCGTGTTGGCCAGAACCGGCAGACCCAGCCCGGCCAACCGCCCGATGATCGGCAGCCCGCGCGCATAGCCGGTGCTCGCTCCCAGCGTCAGGCCCAGCCCGAACACCAGCCCGCCCTCGATCTGTTGCCGTGCGATATCGAGATTCACGATCCGGCCAATGTCGGCGACCGCGGAAATCTTCTCGACCCGTACCCCGGCCTCGTCCCGCCGCGCGGTCGCGATCACCGCGATCCGTCCCTCGCCGATCCGGTGGCAGGCCAACCCCTGCCCGCTGGCATCGGCGCCGGCGTCCCATTGCGCGAGCGAAGCGCAGCGCTGCAGGCACTCGCCGAGGCGCACATCGTTACCGAGCATGCCGATCCGGTAAGACAGCGGCTCGCGCCCGGCCGCCCGGGCCAGTTCGTCGATAAAGCTCTCGGTGAAGAATGCGGTCATCCCGTGCGCATTGCCCCGCAACCGCCCCGCCGGGATACCTGTCGATACGGGCACATGATCGACCGAAACGTGCGCGAGATTGTAGGGCGGCAGCGCCCCTTCCACCGCCATCGCATCGGCTTCGCCGCGGCTTCGGGCCATCGCATCGGCCGTGGACAGCGCGCCGAACAGCCGCCGGCCGAATTCGCGCGCAGCCGCCGGCGTCGCGATCCGCGCCTTCCACGCGAGCACTTCGCCGCCATCGGGATTGGTTTTCGCCCACAGCACCGCCGCCGCCGCCGGCCGGGGCTTGCCCGCGAGATGTTCCTGCCAGCGCGACCAGGTCAGTTGCACCGGCTTGCCCACTTCGCGCGCGATCAAGGCCGCCTCGACCGCGTGATCGCTCTCCAGCCGCGCATCAAAGCTGCCGCCGGCGGCCAGCGGATAGAGCACCACGTCGCGCGGGCGCAGGCCCAACGCCTGTGCCGCCGCAGCCCGCGCGGCCTCGGGCGCCTGCGTGGCCAGCCACAGCTCCAGCCGCCCGTCGCGCAGCCGCGCGGTCGCGCTTGCGGTTTCGAGCGTGGCATGGAGCGCCGGCGCAACATCATAACGCGCGACCAGCGAGGGCTTGTCCGCGATTACCGGATCGGGATCGCCGATGGTCGCAATCCGGTGCGTCACCGCCTTCTTCACCGCTTGATCGAGCGCCACGTCGATCTGCTGGCTATCGACCAGTCCACCCGCCTTGAAGTTCGGTGCGACTTTGCCGAGCGCCTGCTCCGCCGCCCACCAGGTGGGTGCGACGGCGGCCAGCCAGGCATCGCCCTCGACCAGCCGCACGCCGGGGAGGTTGGCCGGCTCCGGATCGTATTTCCCCAGTTTGACGGTGCGCGCCACCGGACCGTGGCGGATCGCGGCAAAGACCATGCCCGGAAGCCGCACGTCTCCGGCAAAATTTATCGCCCCCGCCGCCTTGCCCGGCAGATCGAGCCGCGCGAAGGGCACGGTTGCGCCGGGCGGATAGGCGCCCGCCGCTTCCGCCGCGAGCGGCCGCAGCGGCAAATCGCCCGGCGGGCTGTAGCCCGCCGCATCTTCCGCCAGTTCGCCAAACGACGCACGGTGCGCCCCGTGGGTCACCATGCCGCCTGCTGCGACGCACTCCGTCCAATCGACATCCCAGCGATCCGCCGCCGCTTTCATCAGCAAACAACGCACCGCTGACGCCGCCTCGCGCGCGGGCTGTTCGTAGGCGGCGAGCGCGGTCCCGTCCGCCGTCGCGGTGAACCGGCGGCGCTGCGCATAGCTGCGCGCCAGCCACGGATCGTCGCCTTCGGCCAGGGCGGGCAGGACCGGCATCCACAGCGGCGCCCACTTCGCCGCAAGCGGTATATTGGCATAGGCTCCGCTCACAGGCGCGGGCTCGACCGCGACGCGCTGCCAGTCCGCACCCAGCTCCATCGCCACGACTTGCGGGAGCAGCGTGGTGACACCCTGCCCCATCTCGAGCTGCGGCACCGCAACGGTCACGATCCCGTCATGCGCGATCCGCAGCCAGGCATTGAATGCGACTTCGTCCTCGTGCGGCTCCAGCGGCAGCGGAAAGGTGCGGGGTGTCAGCCCCCACGCGACGAGCAGGCCGCCGCCCGCCGCCGCGCCGATCAGCAGGCCCCGCCGCGTGATCGCGGACCGGATCGCCAGGGACTGCGGGAGCCGCATGTCAGGCGGTCTGGTCCAGCCACTCGGCCACGCGCCGGGCGATCGCGCCGAACGCCTTGCCCTGCGGCGTATCTCCGGCGGCCGGCGGCTTTCCGGCGTCGCTGTCCTGGCGAATCGCAAGATCGAGCGGGACATGGCCGAGGAACGGGATGTCCATCGACCGCGCGACCGCCTCGGCCCCGCCGTGCCCGAACGGATCGCTCGTCTCGCCGCAGTGCGGGCAGACATAGCCCGACATGTTCTCGACCATCCCGATCAGCGGCACCTGGGCCTGCTCGAAAAAGCTCATCGCCCGCGTCGCGTCGATCAGTGCCAGATCCTGCGGGGTCGAGATGATCACCGCGCCCGCCGGCTTGTACCGTTGCACCATGGTCAATTGCACATCGCCGGTGCCGGGCGGCAAATCGACCACCAACACTTCGGCATCGCCCCAATCGGCATCGATCAACTGGCCGAGCGCATTGCCCGCCATCGGTCCGCGCCACGCAATCGCCCGGCCCGGTTCGACCAGGTGGCCCATCGAGAGCACCGGCACGCCCCACGGGCTCGGCACCGGGATCAGCTTGTTGTCGCGCGCTTCGGGCCGCTGGCCTTCGTTGGCGAGCAGGCGCGGCTGCGAGGGACCATAGATATCGGCATCGACCAGCCCGACCTTTATGCCCTGACGCATGAGCGCGATGGCGAGATTGGCCGACAGCGTCGACTTGCCGACCCCGTCCTTGCCGGAGCCGACCGCGATGATCCGGCGCGTCGGCCCGGCGATAGTGGCGGCTTGCGCGGCTTGCTCGGCCGGCCCCCGGTCCGCCGTCAGCGCAACGCGCACCTCGCGCACGCCCGGCGCGCCGCGCAACGCGGCCTTGACCGCGATCTCCAGCTTGTCCCCGGCCAGCCGGTCGAGCCCGGCGACATCGAACACCAGCGTCGCGACGCCGTCTGCCAGCCGCAAGGTGGCCAGTCGTTCGCGCGCGTCGGGCGGCAGCAAATCCCGCAATGCCGCGCCGTTATCGGTTCCGCTCATGTCTGCTCCCGCTCGTTCAAAACTCCCGCCAGCCCCTAGCAAGGAAACTGCGTCAGGGAAAATGCCGCACAGGCACTGTTTTTGTCGGCGCTTCGTTCCTATAACGGCCCGCATGAAAGCAATCAGCGATGCGATCGCACGTGGACGCCTGGCCATTACCGGCGGCCGCAGCCCGTGGGGTGGGGGTGACGAAACACCGAAAAGCGGGGAGCCCGGCGATCCGTCCGGCCCGGCCGAAGGTGCCGCGCCCGACGGCGACGAGCCGAAATCACCCCCTTCCGCGCCCGGACCGCGCAATCCGTGGCTCCCCGGCGGCGGGTCGGGCGGCGGCCGGGAAGGCCCGCGCCGTTCGGCCAGCATCGAAGACATCTTTCGGGTCCGCCCCGGCGGCCCTGGCCGACCCGGCGGCGGCGGCGGTAGCGGCGGCGGCTTTCCGCGCCTGCCCCAGCGGCCCGACGGGCGCAGTTGGTTTCCGCTTGCGGCGGGCGCGATTGCACTGGCCTGGCTGGCGCTCTCGACCACGCACATGGTCGGCCCCAAGGAAGAGGGCATCGTCACCACGCTCGGCAAGTATTCGCGCACCATTCAGCCGGGCGTTTCGTTCACCCTGCCCTGGCCGTTCGAGAGCGTCTATATCGAGGACGTAACCTCGATCAAACGCGACTCGATCCCCGAGGGCGAGGGCGAGAAGCTCATGCTGACGAGCGACCAGAACCTCGTCGACATCAGCTATCTCGTGCGCTGGAACATCAAGGATCTGAAGCTCTACACCTTCCAGCTCGCCGATCCCGCCGGCACGGTCAAGGAGGTGGCCGAGGCCGCGATGCGCGCCTCGATCGCCGAAGTTCCGCTGACCGACGCGATGGGCGGCGCCGGCCGCGCATCGATCGAGCAGAACGTGAGTGCCCGGATGCAGGCGATCCTCAATGCCTATCGCTCGGGCGTCCTGATCCAGGGTGTCGAGATAAAGAAGGCCGACCCGCCGGCCAAGGTGATCGATGCCTTCCAGAAGGTTACCGCCGCCCAGCAGGATGCCCAGCGCCTGATGTCGAACGCACAGGCCTGGGCGCAACAGACCCTCGCCCGCGCCCAGGGCGATGCGGCCGGGTTCAACAAGGTGTACGAGCAGTACAAGCTCGCTCCCGAGGTCACCCGCCGCCGCATGTACTATGAAACCATGGAGCGCGTGTTGAGCAACAACGACAAGGTCGTCGTCGCGGCGCCCGGCGTTACCCCCTACCTGCCGCTGCCGGAACTGCGCAAACGGGCGCAGATTGCCCCCGACGGAGGGACACAGTGATGCTCGACAGGATCTGGCGCGACAACAAGCCCGTCGCAATCGCCGCAATCGTGCTCGTCGTCGGGCTGCTCTCGTGCGTGACGATCGTCCCCGAAACCGAGGAAGCCGTAGTGGTCCGCTTCGGCGAGCCGGTGCGGGTGATCAACCGCTTCCGCCCCAATGCCGATTTCGGCAGCACCGGCGCGGGCCTGGTGTTCCGCCTGCCCGTCGCCGAACGGCTGGTGCGGATCGACAAGCGCTTGCTATCGGTGGACATGGAGCGCCAGCAGGTGCTCTCGACCGATCAGCAGCGGATCGAAGTCGATGCCTATGCCCGGTTCCGCATCATCGATCCGGTTCGGATGGTCCGCTCCGCCGGGACCACGCAGCGGGTCGAGGAACAGCTCCAGCCAATCCTCTCGTCGGTGCTGCGACAGGAGCTGGGCAAGCGCACCTTCCAGTCATTGCTCACCGCCGAGCGCGGGCAGGCGATGAAGAAGATCCGCGAAGGGCTTGACCGCGAAGCGCGCGAATATGGCGCGCAAGTGATCGACGTGAGGATCAAGCGCGCGGATCTGCCGGAAGGCACGCCGCTCGAATCCGCCTTCGCCCGCATGTCCGCCGCGCGCGCGCAGGAAGCGACCACGATCACCGCCCAGGGCCAGCGCAACGCGCAGATCGTCCGCGCCGAAGCCGAAGGCCGGGCCGCCAAGATCTACGCCGATGCCTTCGGCAAGGATCCGCAGTTCTACGACTTCTTCCGCGCGATGCAGAGCTATGACACGACCTTCGCCAATGCGAAGAATGAAGGCCAGAGCACGATCCTCATTTCGCCCGACAGCGACTACCTGCGGCAGTTCAAGGGCAAAGCCATCCAATAGCGGCCGGAACGATGACAAACCCGCAAGAGCCGCAACCATTCAATCTGCGTTAAGGCCCGAAAGCGAGAATTCGCGTTGACGCAAAAACGGCGCGATTGCGCGCAAGACACAAGGATGACCAAGGACGTGAAGCCCGTGCGATACGTTTACGGAATTACATCGGCACTGTTGCTTGGCGGAGCAGCGCTTACGCTTGTCACCGGCCTTCCGGCAGGAGCCCAGGTCGCCCAGAACGATGCCCAGCAGATGCAGGCGGTGGTCCCGCGGGCCGGTGCGCCGGCCAGCTTCGCCGACCTGACGCAGCAATTGCAACCGGCAGTGGTCAACATCTCGACGCGGCAGAAAATTCGCGTTGCCAATGCCAACCCCTTTGCCGGAACCCCGTTTGCCGACCTGTTCGGCGGCGATGGCGGTGGCGGCCCGCAAACCCGCGAGGCCCAGTCGCTGGGGTCGGGCTTCATCATTTCAGCAGATGGCTTTGTCGTCACCAACAACCATGTGATCACCGCCGACGGCAAGGGCGAAGTGGAATCGATCACCGTCAACATGCCCGACGGCACCGAATACCCGGCCAAACTGGTGGGCCGCGATGCCGCCTCCGACCTTGCCGTGCTCAAGGTCAGCGCGCCGAAGGCCCTGCCCTTTGTCCGCTTCGGCGACAGCCGCACTGCCCGCGTGGGGGACTGGGTGATTGCCATCGGCAACCCGTTCGGGCTTGGCGGCACGGTCACTTCTGGGATCATTTCGGCAGTCTATCGCGCGACCGGTTCCGGCTCGGCCTATGACCGCTATCTGCAGACCGATGCCGCGATCAACCGCGGCAATTCGGGCGGCCCGATGTTCGACATGAAGGGCCAGGTGATCGGCATCAACAACGCGATCTTCTCGCCCACCGGCGGCAGCGTCGGCATCGGCTTCGCGATCCCTGCGGAAGTCGCCGCTCCGATCGTCGCCAAGCTCCAGAAGGGCCAGGCGATCGAGCGCGGCTACCTTGGCGTGCGCATCCAGCCGATCAACGAGGATCTCGCGGACTCGCTCGGTATCCCGCACAATCGCGGCGAGTTCGTCCAGGCGGTGGAGCCAACCGGCGCGGCCGCAAAGGCCGGGCTGCAGGCCGGCGACGTGGTGCTCAAGGTCGGCGGCAAGGACGTCTCGCCGGATCAGACGCTGTCGTTCCTGGTCGCCAATACCGCGCCGGGAACACGGGTTCCGATCGAGCTGATCCGCAAGGGCCAGCGGCTCACCGTCAACGCCGTGGTGGCCAAGCGTCCGAGCGAGGAGGAGCTTGCCCAGCAGAGCTTCGACCCGGCCCAGCCCGACCGACCCGAAGATCCCTTCAACCAGGCCCCCAAAAAGCAGGGCGCTGGCGTCGTCGAGCAATCGCTCGGCTTTTCCGCGATCCCGCTCACGCCCGCCATCGCCCGCCAGCTCGGCGCGGCCGACGGCACGCAGGGCGTGGTCATCACCGTGGTCGATGGCTCGTCCGATGCGGGGCAGAAGGGCCTCCAACGCGGCGACATCATACTCTCGGCCAACTACACTGCGACTTCGACGATCGCCCAGCTCGAAGCCATCGTGAAATCCGCCAAGGCTCAGAACCGCGCCGCCGTGCTCCTGCGGGTCCAGCGGCGCGGGCAGCCGGCGCAGTATCTTCCGGTGCGACTACGCTGAGTTAACCTGCACCACCTGCAAACGACCAAGCCCCGCCGCCCATGTTGACGGCGGGGCTTCTTTTCTGGTTGATCTGCAGTTCGCGCCGGGGCGCCACCGGACCGTTGATTTCCGGGCGCCGCGAAAGCCCTAGGGCCCTCGCGGCCAGACCCGCACTCCCGGTGCGGTCGGCGCCGCGCCCTGCTTGCCGATCGCCCGGTTGAGAAAATCATCGTTTGCCGCAGGCGGTGGGGGCGCGGCGGCATCCTGCGGGAGCTGTCCATTGTCTTCGGGCCGGCCCGGGGCCTGGTCCGGCTCCACGCCCGGCTTGCGATTGGGATTGATCAGGTTGCCCTGCTCATCGACATAGTAATAGTCTTCCGGGCTCTGCGCGAAATTCGCCTCGTCGTCGGGTTCCAGTTGCCAGTCAGGCAGCTTGAGCTCGGTGTCGAACTTCTCGACCGGCCGGGCAGCCGTGGCCACCCGCATATACTGGGAGAACGCGCGCGCCGGTGCCGTGCCGCCAGCCAGTCCGGGCACACGCTTGGCATCGTCGCGCCCCATCCATACGCCGGTCGTGATGCCGGACGAAAATCCGACGAACCAGCCATCCTTGTTCGAGCTGGTCGTTCCTGTCTTGCCCGCTACCGGCCGGTCGATCGCGGCGGCGCGGCCGGTACCGGTATTGACGGCGGTCTGGAGCAGATCGGTAATCCCGGCCGCGACATATTCGGGCACCAACGGCTGGCCGGGTGCGGACCGATGCTCGTAAAGCACATCGCCATCGGTCGTCGCGACTTTGGTGATGCCATAAGGTTCGATCGCGGTGCCCTTGGCGCTTACCGCCGCAAAGGCCCGCGTCATGTCGATCAGCCGCACGTCCGAAGTTCCGAGCACCATCGAGGGCATGGTGTTGATCGGCGTGGTGATGCCGAAGCGCCGCGCCATTGATGCGACCACTCCGAATCCCACTTCATTGCCGAGCTGCGCGGCGACAGTGTTCTTCGAATAGGCGAAGGCGGCGCGCACATCGATCTTGCCGGCATAGCCCCCGCCGCTGTTGTGCGGGCTCCAGCCTTCGATCGTCACCGGCTCGTCAATGACCGCGTCGTCCGGTTTGTAGCCGGCTTCCAGCGCAGCCAGATAGACGAACAGCTTCCACGCCGAGCCCGGCTGGCGCACCGCGTTCACCGCGCGATTATAGTTCGAGGTGATATAGTCCGTGCCGCCGACCATCGCGAGGACAGCCCCATCACGGTCCATCGAGACGAGCGCGCCTTGCGAGCCAGGTGGTGCGTTTTTGGCGACCGCATCAGTCGCGGCGCGCTGCATCCCGATGTCGAGCGTGGTCCAGACCTCGATCGGCTCGTTGTTCTCGGGCAGCAGCAGATCGAGCTGCGGCAGTGCCCAGTCGGTGAAGTACCGAACCGAATTCTGTCCCTTTTCGGTGGCGAATTTCACTTCCGTGAAGTCTGCGCCCGCCGCCTCGCCCGGGCCAATTGCACCGGTGTCCTGCATCGTTTCGATCACGACCTTGGCACGGCTCACGGCCGCCAGTTGGTCAGCCGTGGGCGAATAGCGCGAAGGCGCCTTGACGAGCCCCGCGATGATCGCCGCCTCGGGCAGGCTAAGGTCGGTTCCGGGGTGGCCGAAGAACTTGCGGGAAGCGGAATCGACCCCATAGGCACCGCCCCCGAAATAGACCTTGTTGAGGTAGAGTTCGAGAATCTGCTGCTTGGAGAATCTGGTTTCCAGCGCGATCGCCAGCACCGCCTCGCGCGCCTTGCGGGCAAACGTGCGATTGTTGTTGAGGAATATGTTGCGCGCAAGCTGTTGGGTTATGGTCGAACCGCCCTGCCGCCAGCGCCCGCTTTCGACCCGCACGAACAGCGAGCGCGCGATGCCTACCGGATCGACCCCGTAGTGCTGGTAGAACCGCCGATCCTCGACCGAAATCATCGCGTCCTGCATCACCAGCGGGATCTGGGCGATCGGAAGCCACTTGCCGTAACTCGGCCCGAGCGAGACCAGTTCCTGACCGTCGCGCGAGCGCACCACGATCATCTGGCCTTGTTGCTGGGTCCGCAGCGCATGATAGCCGGGCAGCGATTGAGCGGCGAACATGACCGCGACGCCGAGCGCAAGCACGCCGGCCACCGCCAGCGCCAGGCCCCAGGCCAGCAAACGGCGGACGAACCGGCCAAAACCGCCGCCCCCTGAAGTCTTCTTAGGCCGCCGGGGTGGCGGCGGTGGCGGCGTGTCGGACAAACCGCGCCGGATGGCGGAACGGGCCATGGATTTAGTCTGATCCCTCGACGGACAGGAATGTCGCCCGCAGCAAATTCGCCCTTTGCACAGGCCAACCGGAACGCAGCGTTAACGAAAATCGCGTGAGCGCCAACTGCGGGCCGCACACTTGCCCCGTCCCGATCAAATCCGGCCTCGGTTCAACACCACGCAGCCTCAGTCCTTGGGCTTGAAATCGAGCGAGGTGCTGTTGATGCAATAGCGCAGTCCGGTTGTCCCCGGGCCATCCGGGAACACATGGCCAAGGTGCCCCTCGCATTTTGCGCAGCGCACCTCGGTGCGGATCATGCCATGCGCACGGTCGGTCTGCTCGTCCACCGCATTGGCGGCGACGGGCGCGGTATAGCTCGGCCAGCCCGAGCCTGAGTCATACTTGGTGTCAGACGCGAACAGCGGTGCGCCGCACCCGGCGCACATGTAAACGCCCGTTGCCTTGTTCTGCTCGTACTTGCCGGTGAACGCGCGCTCCGTTCCGGCTTCGCGCAGCACGTGATACTGCTCCGGGCGCAGCCGCTCGCGCCACTGGTCTTCCGGCAGTTCAAGCTTATCGGTCATCGGCTGGTCTCCTCACGCGCGGAATATGGGA
>VMTF01000109.1 GCA_013791705.1 Sphingomonadales bacterium
AGACATCCTTGTCTTCGGGAATGACGTTGAAATCGCCCAGCACCGCCGCCGGCACTTCCTCGGCGGCAATCTCGGCCATGCGGACGCGCAGGCGTTCCATCCACTTGAGTTTGTAATCGAATTTGGGGCCGGGTTGCGGTTTGCCGTTGGGCAGGTAGATCCCGGCGACGCGGATGCCGAAAACGTCGGCTTCCAGGTAGCGTGAGTGAACATCTTCGGGATCGCCGGCAAGTCCGCGCGCGACCTCAACCGGTTGCTGGCCGTCGGCGAGGATAGCGACGCCGTTGAAGCCCTTCTGGCCATGCCAGATCGCGCCGTAGCCGATCTTTTCGAACTCGGCGGCGGGGAAGCCCTCGTCCTGGGTCTTGATCTCCTGAAGGCAGGCGACGGCCGGACGGGTTTCTTCGAGCCATTCGAGCAGGCGCGGCAGGCGCGCCTTGATGCCGTTGATATTGAAGCTGGCCAGCCGGAGCGATTGGGTCATGCGCGCGGATTGGTGATGCGCTTGATCTGCCGTGCGTCGTGCCGGCCGGATTCTCCGGCGCGGCCGTCAGGCGAACGGCAACCGTCGGTCATCAGATCGCGAAACTGGAGCCGCATCCGCAAGAGGCGGCGGCATTGGGATTTTCGACCCGGAATGCCGCGCCGCCAAGCGATTCGACATAGTCGACCACGCAGCCGGCAATGAGATCGAGGCTCATCGGATCGACGACCAGTTGCACGCCGTCGGTTTCGACCACGTGGTCATCGCCTTCGGGCGCGCCGGCGAGATCAAACTTGTACTGGAAGCCCGAACAGCCGCCACCTTCGACCGACAGGCGCAGGATCGCCGGCCGGGCCTGCTTGCGCGCAATCAGGGCCACGCGGTTGGCGGCGGCAGGGCTGAGCGTGAGAGTCTGGGCGTCCATGACAGGGGATGTAGGATCACACCCCGGCCGGGGCAAGGTATTTGCCGGATTCAGGCGGAGTTTGCAGCAGCCTGCCGGTCAGACGGCCTGAATGTAGCTGCGCATCGCTTCGGCTTCGCGTTCGATCGAATCGATCCGGTGCTTAACCAGATCGCCGATCGATACCAGCCCGATCATGGCATCGGCAGTGGTTACCGGCAGGTGGCGGATGCGGCGCCGGGTCATCAGCGACAGCGCTTCGAGTATGGTAGTCTCGGGACTGACGGTGATCGCCGGCGAGGTCATGACTTCGCACACCGGGCGATCGAGCGCGGAAGCGCCTCCTTTGGCGAGGCAATAGAGCACGTCGCGCTCGGAAAAGATGCCCGCGATGCGCTCGCCCTCCATCACCGGAACCGCGCCGATGCGATGTTCGGCAAGAATCGTGGCAACCTGATGTACCGTCATGTCCGCCGCGGCGGTCAGAACGGCGGACTGGTTTCTGGCGGCAAGTACGTGCGCGATGGTCATGGCGCCTCTCCCATTGTCCTCGGGTCATACCATGATGTCACAATCCGGACGATTCCGCCAGTGTGGCGCGCCGCGACCGCAATTTGGTGGCTGCCGGCCGCAAGCGCCGGGAGCGGCCCATTGCATCGCCGCGCCGGACGGCGCATCTGGTCCGGCATGGTTGTTCCGCGCTCCCCGCTCGATGATCCCGAAAACGCGGCTTTCGCGTGGGCGCGCTACAAGCGCATCATGCGCGCGATGGGCTGGGTAACGCTGGCAGTGGTGTTCGCGACCCTGGCGTTTCTGTTCTGGCAGAACGGCTTTGTCTCGATCAATTTCTTCGTCGCGACAGCGCTGGGCGTGGGTGGCATGATGCTGTTGACCGCAGCCCTGATGGGGCTGGTGTTCCTTTCCAGCGGCACCGGGCACGATGCGGCCGTGGTCGATCCGTTCGCGGATGAGGACGCTTGAGGAGGCGGCGCGTTACTGCGGCCGGGCGCAGGCCTCCCGGCCCGTTCTGCTCATTCCGGCGGGCTCAATCGGCAATGTCCCGATCGGCCGGGCAGTCGTCCGATGCCGGACGGAGCCGGAACTCCTCGACCGGGATGCCGCCGACCAGGTGTTCCTGGATAATCCGTTCAAGCACCGGCGGCGTGCACGAATGATACCAGACGCCGTCCGGCCAGACGACCGCGATTGGCCCGGCGGCGCAGATCTTGAGGCAATCGGCCTTGGTCCGCGCAATCCCGCCGTCACGGTCAAGTTTCAGATCCTTCAGGCGTTTTTTCAGATACTTCCAGGCGGGCGCGCCGACGTCAGGCGGGCAGCATTCGCCCTTCTGCGGTTCGGCGCAGAGAAAGATGTGACGGCGGATGCCGTCACCGCCGTTGGTGGCAAGGGCGCAGCGGGCGCGTTCGAGATCCGCCGCCGATGCGGTCATGGCCGAAGCATCCAGTCTTGCAACTGGGCAAGGCGGTGTTCGGTCAGGGGTGCGGACTTGCCGTCGCGGATCTGGACCATGACGGTGCGAGACAAGGCAACCGGCGCATCGTTTTGCAGGGCCAACTGGATCATGATCAGGCTGGTGCGCCCGATCTGGGTGGCGGCGCTGCAGATTTGCAGGGCCTGCGGGTAGGTGGCTTCGCCCAGATAGTCGATGGTCATGCTGGCAACCAGCATCCCTTCCCTGGGCGGCTGGGCGGTAAAGCCGGAGGCGCGATTGAAGCGGGCCCGCGCATCTTCGAACAGGCGCGCCATCGCGACGTTGTTGACGTGCTGGAACGGATCGAGATCCCCGAAGCGCGGCAGGGTTTCGAGGTGATGCGGATAGCGCGCGGGATCAAGCAGCGCAGGATCGGGTTTGGCCATGGACCGGCACTGGCCGCGAATGGCCGTTCCGGTCAAGCCCGCACGGGTCACGCGTGGGCATTCGAGCGCAACTGGCCGGGGGCGCCAGTCACCCGCAGGCCGTTTCAGCCCTTCTTGCTGACGATCCGGGAAATTTCGGTGGCGACCAGCCGTTCGACCAGCGGCGGCAGGTTCTTGTCGAGCCATTCGGCCAGCATCGGACGCAGCATTTCGCGAACGAGCCCTTCGATCGAGGTTTCGCCCGAGCGGACAATCTGCGGCGCCGCGCCGGGCGCTGCCATCGTGGTGAGCATCGCCAGCGATTCGCGCATCGAATCGATTATGGGCCGGGCGATAAGCGGCGCGGCCTCGGCCGTGTCATCGCCGGGAGCGCTCACGTCGCCATCGGAATATTCATCGACCGAGGCGAGATCGAGACTGGCGAGATCGAGCACTTCGTCCTCGGCCTCGGCGGAAAACTGCGCTTCGGCGGCAGGACTGCGGCTCCCGCCACGGCGCGGTTCGTCAGCCCGATTATCGCGCGCGATAACCTTCTTGATCGATTCGAGAATTTCCTCGACCGACG
The DNA here is from genome assembly GCA_013791705.1 of Sphingomonadales bacterium. Taxonomy (GTDB): domain Bacteria; phylum Pseudomonadota; class Alphaproteobacteria; order Sphingomonadales; family Sphingomonadaceae; genus Novosphingobium. Next base: position 3,331 of record VMTF01000109.1, read on the forward strand.
GTTCACTGGTCTGCCGCACTGCTTTCACCCCCCGGTCTTCGGAATCGGCGCGAGTTTCGCAACCTCATCCTCTGAAATTGCACCGCCCTGCGCGGGTGTGTCAATGGTGCGGGTCGATACCGCCTTCGGATCGGGATCGCGCGCCCAGTCCCAGATGGAGCCGCGCACGCGCTTGTAGTTGATCGCGGGATCGTAAAGCGCGCCGCCATCGAGGCCGAGATCCTTGGCCTCGGCCCGGCCCATCGCGGCCAGCAGGTTGAAACCGGCGACATAGGCATTGCGCCGGGCGCGGACGAGCACCGTCTGCGAGTTCAGCAATTCCTGTTCGGCGTTGAGGATATCGAGGATCGTGCGGTTGCCGACGCTGTTTTCGGCGCGAACGCCTTCGAGGCTGAGCGTGGCAGCATCGACCGCCGCCTGGCTGGACACGATGATCTCGTTCGCGGCCCTCCATTGCTGGTAATACGTCCGTACGGTGGCGATGACCTGACGCTCGGCACCGATTTCCTGTTCGAGCGTGGCGCTCTCGCGGGCCTGGGCCTGGCGCTGCTGCGCGGCGGGCAAGCCGCCCTGGAACAGCGGGACCGTTGCGCGCACCCCGGCCTGCGCGGTGGTGGTGCGCTGGTTGAAGGTGGCCGAGGCCGCCCCGCCCAAAGTGTTGAAATAGTCCGTGTAGTCGACCCCGGTGAAGACGCTCACGCGCGGCAGGCGCGCGGCGCCCGCGACGTCGGTATCGTAGCCCGCCGCCTTGGTGCGGGCGTGGGCGGCGATGAGGTCCGGATTGTTGTCGAGCGCCACCGCAACGGCCTCGTCCGGGCTTTCCGGCATGTTCGGCAAGGGCGGAGGAAGCTGGAGGTCGGCCGCGACCTTGCCGACGAGCTGGATATAGCTTTCCCGGCTGGCGGCCAGATTGGCTTCGGCCGCACGTAAGTCGCTGCGGGCCTGGGCCAGGCGGGCCTGCGACTGGGCGACATCGGTGCGGGTGAGGTCGCCGATTTCGAAGCGATCGCGCGTTGCTGTCAGGTTGACGTCGAGCACCTGAACATTGTTCAGGTTCAGCCCGACGATCGACTGGTTGGTGATGACGTCCATGTAAGCGGCGACGACTTGCGCGAACAGGCCCGATTCGGTCGCGCGCAAATCCGCGCGGCCGGCCGTGACGCGGGTTTCGGCAGCCTGGACCGAATTGCGCACCGCGCCGCCGGAGTAGATCGGCACCGTGAGGTTGACCTGCGCATCGAGCGCGCGCTCGGGCGAGGTGAACGCGTTGGGGCTGCTCTTGAGAAACTCGGTGTAAGTGCCGGTGCCGGCCAGCGAGGGCAGGCCCGCGGCACGCGCGATCGGCACGCCTTCATCGACCGCGCGCTGGTTGGCGCGCGCCGCCTCGAGCGTGGGATTGTTGCGATAGGCCGAAACGAGCGCGTCGCGCAGATCGTCGGCCAGGACGGGCGATGCGGTAACGGCAATTCCGACGAGCAGGGCCGCCCGGCGCAGGGGATGCGTGCGGCCGGCCACGTTCAGAAGCTCCACCGTTCCGGCGCGGCAAATTCGGGCAGGACCGGAAAGCCGATCTCGGCCAGCGGCAGGAGCGTTACCGCGCCGGCGGCCTTCGTGCCGATTGCGAGGCGCGTGACTCCGCGTTCGATCAGGCCGGTCACGATGCGGCCACCCTCGGCGAGGCGCGCGGCGAGCCCGGCGGGCAGTTGCTCGATCGCGCCATCGACGAGAATCAGAGAAACGGCGGCGCCTTTTCCCTTCGCCGCGACCGCTTCGGCCGGGGAGAGCGTGGATACCGTGCAGCCAAACGCGGCGACGACGGCGGCGAGATAACCGCTCGGCGAGACGACCAGCACCGTGTCGGCGGCGCCGGGAGCGGCTTCCATCAGCATACGGCCGTGGGCCAGCGGGGCGGGCAGGAAGTGTCCGCCGCCCAGCGGCAGGGCGCGATCGATATAGGCATTGGCCTTAAGCGCATCGGGCACGAAGTCTTCGCGCACGACGCTGTCGATCGCGGCGAGCACGGCGGGATCGTTGACCCCGCTGACGCGCAACTGGCTGTCGATCATCGCCCGTCTTGCGGCACTGGGCTGTGCGACATTGGGGCGTGCGGCAGTGCTGGGCCGCGCATCAAGAGTGGTCATCCCGTCAATTTCCCGTCCGGCAGGTGTATCACGCCTGCGATACACCGACGCAATCCCTTGGTCTTCTATGCGAACGGTCTTGCTCCGCCAAGCGCTTTCGCAGGTGCAACGCGGCGGTGCCGAGCGCCACGCCGTGGCCCGCCGCGCAGCAATGTTCGCGGCGCGCAAGCCACGGCTTTACGGCGATGCGCGCATGGGCTTATGGGGTTTGCAGCCACTATGCATGGATCGAAGGAGCGCGGCCGAAATGTCCGAAATGGTCACAATTCGCGAGAACGACCTGATCGAGAGCGTCGCCGACGCGCTGCAATATATCAGCTATTACCACCCGATGGATTACATCCGCGCGCTGGGCGAGGCCTATGAGGCGGAAGTCGCCCCGGCCGCCAAGGACGCGATAGCGCAGATCCTGACCAACAGCCGGATGTGTGCCGAGGGGCATCGCCCGCTGTGCCAGGACACCGGCATCGTCAACGTGTTCATCAAGTGGGGGCAGGACTGCCGGCTGGAATCGGACCAGAGCCTGCAGGACGTGGTCGATGAAGGGGTGCGCCGTGCCTACCTCAATGCCGACAACAAGCTGCGCGCCTCGGTGCTGGCGGACCCGGCCTTCACCCGCCGCAACACCAGGGACAACACCCCCTGCGTGCTGCACGTCGAAATGGTGAAGGGCGGCAAGGTTTCGGTCGATGTGGCGGCCAAGGGCGGCGGCAGCGAAAACAAGTCCAAGTTCAAGATGATGAACCCGAGCGACAATATCGTCGACTGGGTGCTGGAAATGCTGCCGCAGATGGGCGCCGGCTGGTGCCCGCCGGGGATGCTCGGCATCGGCATCGGCGGCACGGCCGAGCATTGCGTGCTGCTCGCCAAGCAGGCGCTGATGGAGCCGATCGACATGGGGCCGCTCAAGGCGCGGGGGCCGCAGAACGACATCGAGGCGCTGCGGATCGAGATTTTCGACAAGGTCAATGCGCTCGGGATCGGTGCACAAGGACTGGGCGGGCTTTCGACCATCCTTGACGTCAAGATCATGGACGCGCCGTGCCATGCCGCCGGCAAGCCGGTGGCGATGATCCCGAACTGCGCCGCCACCCGCCACGCGCACTTCACGCTCGATGGTTCGGGGCCGAGCTTCCTCGCAACGCCCAAGCTGGACGAGTGGCCCAAGGTCAACTGGGCGCCGGACAGCGCGGCCAAGCGGGTCAACCTCGACACGCTGACGGCGGAAGAGGTCAAAGGCTGGAAGCAGGGCGACCGCCTGTTGCTGAACGGCAAGATGCTGACCGGGCGCGATGCAGCGCACAAGCGGATCAAGGACATGCTGGCCCGGGGCGAGGATCTGCCGGTCTCGTTCAAGGGCCGGGTGATCTATTATGTCGGCCCGGTCGATCCGGTGCGCGACGAGGTCGTCGGCCCGGCCGGCCCGACCACCGCGACCCGCATGGACAGCTTCATGGACATGATGCTGGACCAGGGCCTGCTCGCCAGCGTCGGCAAGTCCGAACGCGGCCCGGCGGCGACCGCATCGATCGCGAAGCATGAAAGCGCCTACCTGATGGCGGTCGGCGGCGCGGCCTATCTGGTCGCGCGGGCGATCAAGGCGGCGAAAGTCGTGGGCTTCGAGGATCTCGGGATGGAGGCGATCTACGAGTTCACCGTCGAGGACATGCCGGTGACGGTCGCGGTCGATTCGGCCGGGCAGAATGTCCACAAGCTGGCGCCGCTGGTCTGGCAGAAGAAAATCGCGGACGAAGGCCTGCTGGTTCCCTAGGGCCGGCAGGTCCGGTAAGGCTGCCGGCCATGAACGCGCCGGTCACCCTGTTTCACATCAGCGATCTCCACTTCGGGCTGGAGGACCGCCGCGCGCTGGACTGGGTTGAGCAGGCCATCGCGGCCGAGCATCCGGCGGCGGTGGCGGTGACGGGCGATCTTACCATGCGGGCGCGGCACCGCGAATTCGCCGCCGCCTGCGAATGGATTTCGCGGCTCGCGGCGCCGGTCACGGTCGAGCCGGGCAATCACGACATGCCCTATGTGAACCTGATCGAGCGGTTCGCGGCGCCTTACCGCCGGTTTGGCGCGATCAAGGCGCTGCTTGAGCGCGAGCTTGATCTGGGCGACCTTCATGTGGTGCCGCTCCAGACGGTGACGCGGGCGCAGTGGCGCTTCCCGTGGGTTGACGGCTGGGTGACGGACCGGGCGCTGGCGGCGACGCTTGCCGCAATCGATGCCTTGCCCGAAGGCACGCGGGTGCTGATCACCGCGCATCATCCGCTGCCCGAACGGGCGCCGGACGGGCACGTGCTCACCATCAACGGGACGCGGGCGATGGAGGAGCTTGCGCGGCGCCAAGTGCTGGCGGTACTGACCGGCCATGTCCACGATCCGTTCGATCTGACCGCCCGGACCAGCGCAGGGCCGTTGCGGATGATCGGGGCGGGCACGCTCTCGCAGCGAGTGCGTTCGACCCCGCCGAGTTTCAACGAACTGATGATCGACGGACGCGAAGTGCGGGTGCGGGTACGCAACCTCGCGGCGGTGCCGACCCGTGCAATGCAGGTCGACGCGGTCCCGGAAACCGCGCTGCCGCCAAGACAGCCCGGCGAACCGGTCGCGCCGGTGAACGCGGTGCCGGAAATTGATCCTCCGGTCACTTGAGTGGCGGGTGCAGGCCATGCGGCTGGCCAGCGGGCCGGTCGATGAATGTGCCGGGGCGAACAGAGATAAAGGGCAGCGTAACGATGGACATGGCCGGAGCGCGGGCTTCCCGTTTGGGGGCCGTCGCGGTTTTTTGCGGCCTGCTCGCCGCCACGATGCTGGTGCGGTGGCAGACACTGGGCGATCCGGTGCTCGGCTTCGACGAGCAGTACTATCTGCTGGTGGGCGAGCGGATGCTGCACGGCGCGGTGCCCTATGTCGATCTGTGGGATCGCAAGCCGATCGGGCTGTTTCTGATCTATGCGCTGGCCGCCGCGATGGGGAGCGATCCGTTCCTGCAATACAAGCTGCTGGCCGGTGCCTTCGTCGCCATGACGGCGTTTGTCATCTACCGCGCCGCGCTGGCGAGAGCGTCGCGATTTGCCGCGATGACGGCGGCGCTGCTCTATGTGCTGTGGCTCAATTTCATGGAGGGCGAGGGCGGCCAGTCGCCGGTGTTCTACAATCTCCCGGTGTTGCTGGCCGCATTGGTGACGCAGGCCGCGCTGGGCGATCGCGACCGGCTGCTGGCGCGCGGCGGCCTCGCCATGGGGCTGATCGGGCTGGCGCTCCAGATCAAGTATACTGCGGTGTTCGAAGGGTTGTTCTTCGGGCTGGCGCTGCTGTGGGCCAAGTGGCGCGCCGATGGCCTGGGCGGATCGTTGATCGGCCACGGCCTGGTCTGGATCGCCTGCGCGCTGGCGCCGACCGGGCTGGCCCTGGCCGCCTTTGCCGCGCGGGGGCAGGCCGAGGCGTTCGTCTTCGCCAACTTCCTTTCCATTTTCGGCCGCCTGCCCGATCCGCTCGGCGACCAGCTTGGCGGATTGGCCGCGATTGTCGGCATTCTGCTGCTGCCGGCAATTCCGGCGGTGCTGGCCTGGCGGCAGGAGCGCAAACTCGATTTCATGAGGATGTGGGCGCTGGCGGCGGTGGCCGGGATTGCCGCTATCGGGAATTTCCTTTCGCCGTCCTATGCCCTGCCGCTACTGGCGCCGCTGTTCCTGTGCGCGGCGCCCTATTTTGACCGGGCACGGCGCGGACGGATCGTCGCGGTGGGGCTGGTGCTGCTGGGGCTGGTTGCCGGACAGTTCGTGGTCGCGCAGGTGATCCGGGGCAAGGGCAACCGGGCCGAGGCGCTGGCCGTCGCAGCAGCGGCGCGGCCAACCGGCGGCGGGTGTATCTGGGTCTATGACGGCTATCCCGCGCTCTATCTGCTCACCGGATCGTGCGTGCCGACGAAGTGGGCGTTCCCCGGCCACCTCAATACTGCGAATGAGAATTCGCCCCAGGCGATCGGCGTCGATCCGGTAACCGAAGTGCGACGCATCCTCGCCACCCGGCCCGAGGCGATCGTCGACGATTTTCCGGTCTACCGGCTGGGCAATCCGGACACACGGCGGATCGTCGCGGCGGAACTGGCGCGGAATTATCGGCTCGTCGCCAGGGTGCGGACGGGCGGCGCGCGCTATCGACTGATCTATCGGCGCAAGTGATCGGCCGCCACAAGTGACCGGCTTGATCTCGCGCCGGGGCGACAGTATCGATTGCCCTTCGCCGCCAGCCTGGCGTGCCTATGTCCTGTCCTCAGCGCGCGCCGGGAACCAGTGATGTTCACTATGCTGATGCTTCCGCTGCTGGTGATGGCGCCGCACAAATTCGTCGATACCGGGCCGGACCTCGGGAAAGCCGAAGGACAATGCCGCCCGAACGAGCCCGGCCCGGCCTTCATCGTCGACGTGGTGGGGATGAAGGACCGGAAGGGCCTGCTCAAGCTTGAGGTCTATCCGTCGAACGATCAGGACTTCCTGCAGGACGACAATATCCTGATTAATGCGGGCAAGGTGTTTCGCCGTGCCGAGATCGAAACTCCGCCGAGCGGGCCGGTCTCGCTATGTATCCGGGTGCCCGGGCCGGGGCCTTACAGCGTTACCCTGCTGCATGATCGCGATCGCAATCGCAAATTCGGCTGGACGGTCGACGGGATCGGCTTCGCCGGCAACCCCCGGCTTGGCTGGAGCAAGCCCAAGGCGGCCAAGACCCGCGCGATCGCAGGCCCGGGGCGGACGCCTTTGCGGATCGTGATGAATTACCGGCGCGGCCTGGGCGTGGCGCCGCTGAAGGAATTCCGGACCCGCTAGCGGTTTTGCCGTTTCAGACGGAACCTGGCCATGCGAACGAGCCAACGAAAAAGGGGGCCGGCAAAGCCGCCCCCCCGATCCGGTTTGCAGTTGCCGAGGCGCTTAGCGCTTCGAGAACTGGAAGCTGCGGCGAGCCTTGGCCCGGCCATACTTCTTGCGCTCGACCACGCGAGGGTCGCGCGTAAGGAAGCCGGCAGCCTTCACGGCGGCGCGCAGCAGCGGCTCGAACTTGGTAAGAGCCTGGGAAATGCCGTGCTTGACCGCGCCGGCCTGGCCCGAGAGCCCGCAGCCCCTGACGGTGCAGACGACATCGTACTGTTCGAGGCGATCGGCAACCTGGAACGGCTGGTTGATCACGAGGCGCAAGGTCGGACGGGCGAAATAGACGTCCTGGTCGCGGCCGTTGACGGTGATCTTGCCCGAGCCGGGCTTGATCCACACGCGGGCGACCGCGTCCTTGCGGCGGCCGGTGGCGTAAGCACGGCCCTGGGCGTCGATTTCCTGTTCGCGCAGGACGGCGGCAGGGCCGGTGCGGACGGGAGCAACCGGAGCGGCGGCATCGGCATCGGCGATCGCGGGAGCGCCGCCGGCGAGGGCGCCGAGATCGGCGAGATCGGTGACGGTGTTATCGGACATCAGGCACCCACCTTGTTCTTGCGGTTACGGCTGGCGACATCGAGCAACTCGGGCTGGGTGCCACCGTGCGGGTGATCGGACCCGGCGTAGAGGTGAAGGGCGCGCATCTGGTCACGGCCGAGCGGGCCGCGCGGGACCATGCGTTCGACCGCCTTTTCAAGCACGCGCTCGGGGAAACGGCCGTCGAGCACTTTGCCCGCAGTCACTTCCTTGATGCCGCCGGCATAACCGGTGTGCTTGTAATAGACCTTCTGCTTGAGCTTGTTGCCCGTCAGCCGCACCTTGCCGGCGTTGATGACGACGACATGATCGCCGCAATCAACGTGCGGGGTGTAGCTCGGCTTGTGCTTGCCGCGCAGGATATTGGCGATGATCACCGCGAGGCGACCGACCACCAGGCCATCGGCATCGATCAGATGCCACTTCTTTACCACCTCGGCCGGTTTGATCGACCGGGTGCTTGTGCTGAGCGCCTTCATGGCTTTGCGAATTCCCTTGGTATTTGGACCACCGGAAGATCAGTCCCCGGTCAGGAAGGCGGGCCAATGGGCGTGTTGCGCCGCAGAGTCAAGGTTTCCGCGGCTTTGCGGAGAGGTAAAATAATACCTCCACCCAATTGGCGCGGCGATTGGCGAGTCCCGTCAGCGCGATGCGGCCAGCGTCCACGTTTCGACGCTGAGGCGGCTGGAGCCGCCGAAATCGGTCACGATCCGGCGCTGGAGGCGTTCGAGCAGGCCGGACGGGCCATTGTTGGCGCTGATCGTGGTCGTCACCTTGCCTGACGCGCCGCCGCTCAGCGCCAGTTCGCGCGTCTCGGCGCGCTCGCCCCGGGCGGGGCGAAACAGGTCGGCCGGCCAGTTGCCGTCTGCGGAACGGGCCGGGGCCTGCAGCCGCGCGGCCAGCGCGAGCGCGGCCGTGCGGTCCGCCCCGGCCAGCGCGCTCTGGGCGAGATAGGCGGAGGCGGCCTGCATCGTCTGCGCGGCGGCGCGCGGATCGTCGCGGCCCGCCTGTGCGGTGCTCATGCCGGCGCGGTCCAGGTGCAGCGGGAATGGACCGGCTTCGGCGCGGGTGCGCTCGATCTCGGCGAGGTCGGCGAGTTCGGCCGGGCCATCGACCTCGCTGCCGACCAGATCGCCCATCACGACGTAGCCTTCGCCCTCCGACACGAACCGGATCGCATAGCGCCGGCGGGTGACGAACTGCTTGCCGTCGGACAAGGTCTTGCGCAGCTCACGGGTGAGCACAACGGTGCCGTGCGGCGGCAGGAAACCGTCGCCGTGGCTCCGGTCGATCCGAGTCCCGTTCTGCGCCGGGCCGGCCGATGCCTGGTGAACCAGACCTGCCGATGCCCTGTCGTGCGGCGCGGCTGTTCCCGGCGCTTCGCTGCCGTGGGCGACGACGGGCGCGGCGATTGCCGCGAGCGCCGCGCCATACAGCAAGTCGAGCGTGCGCGTCATCCCGTCAGGCCCCCCAGCCAGGCGGCGGTTCCGGGCGTTGTGAAATCACAAGGCCAGCCGAGAATCGCCGGTTCTTCATAAGGATGTAGTTCGGCGAGTCTTGCCACAAGCTTTTTAATCAGGCTTTCATTTGTCTTGAGCAGCGCGCCGGCCTCGCTCCCCCCGCCCCGTTCGCCGTTCCACGCATAGAGGGTGCGCAGCCCCGGCACGATGTTGGCGCAGGCGATCAGACCTTCATCCAGCAGCGTAGCGGCGGCCGCCTCGGCGCTGGCCACGTCGGGGAACGGGCACCAGCAGAGCGCCGGAGCGGCCGTGCCGGTCATCCTTCCCGGCGTCCCAGCGCATGGGCGCCCCAGGTGCAGGCGGCGAGCAGCAGCGCGCCGACCAACTGGTGCAGCACGGCGAGCCACAGGGCAATGCCGCTCATCACGGTCGCAATGCCGAGCAGCACTTGCGTGCCGAACGCGGCGTGGACCGCGATCGAGACCGGGCGTGCGCCGGCCTTGCGCAGTTTGCGGCCCATCACGATCAGCGCGGCCACCACGGCCCAGGCCCACCAGCGGTGAACGAAGTGGGTGAGGAACGGATCGGACACTGCGGCATGGAGGGCTCCTTGCGACCAGTCGATGCCCGCCGGGAAGAACTGGCCCGCCATCAGCGGCCAGTCGCTGGCGACATGCCCGGCCCGCAGGCCCGCGACGAGCGCGCCGAGCCCGAGTTGCACGAACAGCATGGCCAGCGTCAGCGCCGCGAACGCGGTGAGGCGGCGGGGCGCTTCGCCGCGGGCATGGGCGCGCAGGTCGAGCGCGGTCCAGACGAGGCCGCCGAGCGTGAACAGCGCGGTCAGGAGATGGGCGGCAAGGCGGAAGTGGCTGACCTTGACGTCATGGACGATGCCGGATTCGACCATCCACCACCCGATCGCCCCCTGCAGGCCGATCAGCGCGACGAGCGCGAGCAGGCGCGGCTTGTAGCCCCGCGGGATCTGCCCCTTCACCCAGTACCAGGCGATCACCAGCGCGAGCACCGCGCCGATGCCGCGCGCCAGCAGGCGGTGGACCCACTCCCAGAAGAAGATGACCTTGTAGGTCGTCAGCGTCATGCCGGCCGGGCCGTTGACGAGGATATATTGCGGGGTCTGGCGATAGGCGCCGAATTCTTCCTGCCACTGCGCCTCCGTCAACGGCGGGATCACGCCGCTGACCGGGTTCCATTCGGTGATCGAAACGCCGGATTCGGTGAGGCGCGTGATCCCGCCGACCGCCACGATCGCCGCAACCAGCGCCGCGACAAACAGCAGCCAGCGCGCCAGGGCGAGCGGACGCTCCGGGATAGCGGCGACGGAATCGGGGGCGAAGTGGGTGGCGACCGTTCCCATCCGCGTCCGATGCGCCGGGCGGGAAAAAAGCGCAAGAGGCGTTGCAAACCGCGCCGACATACCGCGAATCTTTGGGGCGCCCCGCCCACAAGGCTTGCGGCGCTGGAAGCCGGGCAGCCCCCTTGAATGATGTTACAATATCACATAGATGGGCGGCGATGCGTGATGCCCTGCTTTCGATTCGTGACCGGCTGGACGGTTTCGGCGTGGTCCTGTCCGGGCTTTGCGCGCTGCATTGCGTGCTGGGGCTGGTGCTGGTCACGGTGCTGGGACTGGGCGGCGGCGTGCTGCTCTCGCCGCGCATTCACGAAACCGGGCTGGCGCTCGCGATCGGGGTGGGCGTGGTGACTCTGGGGCTTTCCGCGTTCCGCCACGGGCGGCTGGCACCGGCGCTGATCGGCGCCTGCGGCATCGCGCTGATGGCCGGGGCGCTGTTCGTCGGCCACGGCCCGAATGAGGCGGCGCTCACCATCGCCGGGGTGGCGCTGGTCGCCATCGCACACATCCGGAACTTGCGCACGGCCTGTTGAGCGCTATCTGCGCATGGCATGACCACTGAACTTTCCCTCACCGTGAACGGCGATCCGCGCCGCGCGCCCGCCGGCAGCACGATTGCCGATCTTGTCGTGGCGCTGGAATTGAACCCGGCCAAAGTCGCGGTCGAACACAACGGCGAGATTGCGCCGCGCACCACTTTGGCCGAAGTCATGCTGCGCGATGGCGATGCACTGGAAATCGTGCATTTCGTGGGAGGAGGCGACGCAATGACGGACGACGCGGCAACCGATGATAGCTGGACCGTGGCGGGCCGCATGTTCCGCTCCCGCCTGATCGTCGGCACCGGCAAGTATCAGGACTTCGCCCAGAACGCTGCCGCTGTCGCCGCGTCGGGCGCCGAGATCGTCACCGTCGCGGTGCGCCGGGTGAATATTTCCGATCCCAAGGCGCCGATGCTGACCGACTTCATCGATCCGAAACAGATCACTTACCTTCCCAACACAGCCGGCTGCTTCAATGCCGAAGACGCGATCCGCACGCTGCGCCTCGCGCGGGAGGCGGGCGGCTGGGATCTGGTGAAGCTCGAAGTGCTCGGCGAGGCGCGCACGCTCTATCCCAACATGCGCGAAACGCTGCGGGCGACCGAAGTGCTGGCGAAGGAAGGCTTCCTGCCGATGGTCTATTGCGCCGACGATCCGATCGCGGCCAGGCAACTCGAGGAAGTGGGCGCGGTCGCGATCATGCCGCTGGGCGCGCCGATCGGTTCGGGCCTCGGCATTCAGAACAAGGTGATGATCCGTCTGATCGTCGAGGGCTCCAGCGTGCCGGTGCTGGTCGATGCAGGGGTGGGCACCGCTTCCGATGCGGCCGTGGCGATGGAACTGGGCTGCGACGGGGTGCTGATGAACACTGCCATTGCCGAGGCGAAAGACCCGGTGCTGATGGCCCATGCGATGAAGCTCGCCGTCGAAAGCGGCCGGGCCGCCTATCGCGCCGGCCGCATGGCGACGCGCAAATATGCCGATCCGTCGAGCCCGCTGGCCGGATTGATCTGACGGAGCCAGGCGCGGGCGCGGCCAGCCAACCCGCGCCGGACACCCTTGGACGAAATCGGGGCCATGGTTAACTTTGCGCTAACTTCCCTGTGAGATCGTGACTGCGTGGGATCACCCACGAACAGGGATCACGCAAATGCGTCACATACGAAATGCCGGCACCGCTTCGCTCGCCATCGCGGAATTCCGCGAGTTTGCCAGCTTCACGCCGTTCGAGCAGCGCTATATCAAGCGTAGCCTCGATGTCGGACTCGGCCGTCAGGATGCCTTCAAGCTGTGGGCCCGCGATGCCGCAGAATCGGCCTCGATCCGCAGCCAGTACGTCGCCTATCAGGAACTGAAAACCCTGCGGCGCGAGTTGCCCGAGGAAACCGGTTTCGAAGGCGTCGAAGCCTTCATCGGCAAGCTGATCCGCGTCTCCGCGTTCGATCTCGCCCAGGAACGCCTGAGCTGCTTTTCGTCCTACCGCTTTCTCTACGAACGCCTGCTCGGCCCGGATGTGCGGCCGTGGCTGCCCGCCGCCTTCTGCGGCGCCGCCGCGCTGCCGCAAATTCGCCCGGACAACCGCAAGCAACTGCTCCAGTCGATCAGCGAAGCCGCCGCGACCGCGCCCGGCTGGTCCGCCGCCGCACCGCGGTTTTTTCCGGAATGGGTGGAAAAGGAAGCGGCCTGACTTCGCCGGACGGCCTATTCTTCAATGATTATTCTGATCCTGCGGGGAGGAATCCCGATAATATTGGCGAGTTCCTCCTTCTTCAGGCCGATTGCGTTACGCAAGTTTTCAAGCGACGACTGTTGAGCCTGTTCGTCAGCAGGCGCGGGCCGCTCGCTGCCGTAAATGAGTTCCAGTTCGGGCACTCCAAGGGCTTCGGCAAGAACCCTGATGGTATGCTGGCGCGGAAAGACAGTGCCGTTCTCCCACTTCCACAATGTGGGCTTGCTGACGCCGATGCAACTGGCGAAGTGAACCATGCTGAACCCGCGTTCGCGCCGCAGCCGCTTGATGCGCTCTCCCAGGGTTTCCGCCGCCGGCCCGCCGCCGGGCAAGTTAGCGCCCTGGTCGTCGATGCGCGCGGGTGATGAGCAGTGGAGTTCGACTTTCCTGATAGTCGAGACCGACAGCGGCCGTTCAAACTCGCAGGCGAAGATGCCCTCGTTCGCCCAGACCACGGTCGCGGCCAGGACTTCCCCTTCGGGTAGAAGTATTTCCAGCGGTTCGCCCACGGACAACGGCGCATTCGTTTCCGCCAACACGCCGGTGGTCGACAAGTTGGTGACCAGCACCGACTCCTTGTCCTCACTGAAGGACGCGGTTACGCCTTCCAGACTCAACTTCCTGGTTGGTTGGTTGCCCAGAAAACCCGTGCGGCTGCGAGCATTGATCTGCCCAAGGACGCTCATTTGACAACTCCACACCCCGATGTCGTTTGCGTCATTACGATACGCAACCACTGTCGATTGGCAATATCTAAAGATATGTATCGTTCGATATTGGCACATGTCGTTCGTTATAGCGAGGCCGGGGCTGCCACCAAACGGCGCGCCGGCCGACCGCATTGCCTTGCGGACAAGCGCCGCAATTTGATTGACGATGGTGTCCAAGCCTCACAAAAAAGCGGAAAGTGACGGTCGGGCCGCGATGGAGATCGGGGTCTCGAAAAGGAATTCGAGCAGGAATAACTGATTGTGACGCGAATCCTGGTTGCCGATGATCATCCCTTTTTCCGCATGGGCGTGGATGCGGTCCTGCAGATGGGGGGGCACGAGGTCGTCGCCATGACGAGCGACGGCGATGCGACGCTGGATGCGATCGAACGGGAAAATCCCGAAATCGTCCTGCTGGACGTGCGGATGCCCGGCCGGGACGGAATATCGACGCTGCAGCATCTGCGCAAACGCGGCGACAACCGCGCGGTGATCATTCTGACGGTCGAGGTTTCCGACGATCAACTGCTC
>VMTF01000056.1 GCA_013791705.1 Sphingomonadales bacterium
CAGTAGGCGCCCTTGACCAGCCGTACCATGATCCGCCGGTCCAGTTGGGTCGCAAGGGCATAGAGCCAGTCCAGCTCGAAGCTGGCGCGTTTGCTGAACGCCTGCACCACCACGCCAAAACCGTCCCACCCCGCCAGTCGCGGATCGCCCAGCACGAGTTCGATCATGTCGAGCGAGAGGCCCAGCCGGTGTGCCTCCTCGGCATCGATGTTCAGGCCGATTTTGGCGTTGCGCGCGGCCAGCGCAAGCTCGCCCACCCGGCGCGCCAGCTCGGGAATTGCCCGCGGCTGCTGGCTCATTTCATAACGCGGGAACAGGGCGGAAAGCTTGATCGACAATCCGGGATTTTCCCGCACATCGTCCGACTTGGCCGCCGCCGCGATCGCGGTGATCGCATCGCGATAGGCTTGCAGATAGGCCTGCGCGTCAGCCTCGGTAATGGCCGCTTCGCCCAGCATGTCATAGGAATAGGTGGCGCCCTGCTTTTCCCACTGGGTCGCACGTTTCAGCGCTTCTTCAATACTTTGGCCCAGCACGAACTGATTGCCCAGCTCCTGCATCGCCCGGCGGACCGAGGCCCGGATCACCGGCTCGCCCAGTCGCTTCATCGCGCCGCGCAGTGCGCCGAGCGGCCCGGTATGCTCCGGCCGCTCCAGCACCGTCTTCGACAGGTTGAGTGCGTAGCTGGAGGCATTGACGAGCAGGTTTTCCGATTTGCCGAAATGGTCCTGCCAGTGGGCCGAAACGATCTTGTCCTCGATCAGCCGGTCCATCGTCTGATAGTCCGGCACCCGCAGCAGCGCCTCGGCCAGCGTCATCAGCGCCAGCCCCTCTTCGCTGGAAAGTCCATATTCGCCGAGGAACGATTCCATCAAGGTCGGCGCCGCACCGGCCCGGACGCGCTTGACGACCGAGATCGCCCGCTGGGTGATGCGGGCGCGCTGCGCTGGTGATGGAGCATGTCGCTCTTGCAGGTAGGCCGATATTTGCGCCTCGTCCGTGCGGTGATGTTGACGGATCAGATCGCGAAATTCGGACAGGGGCTGCATTGTGGCGGAATACTCCAAAAGTTGAATGGTAGTCAGGGCAGGCGGGTTGGACCGGCGACCAGGAATATCGCTTCGAACAGGTTGTCGAACAACCTTCGATCCTTGGCACAGGCCATGATCTGCCCGCCGCGCAACGGGCGGAAGGGCATCGTCGCCTGACCCGGTTGTGCGGTGCCGGCGGCAACACTCAAATAAAGATCATCAGGCAATGTCACGTGATCGTGCGATGCGATCAAGTTCGGGCATCGGCGGCTAAGCCGGCAACTCTGTGGCAGACGCCTCCGATTTTTGCAAGCTCTGGCGGGGTTTGCGGCAGGCTTCGGGGCGGTACTTGGCGATCAGGCGAATGGTGCCCGGGGACGGAATCGAACCGCCGACACCATGATTTTCAGTCATGTGCTCTACCAACTGAGCTACCCGGGCATCGCCGCAGCGACAGTCCTTGGCGGACCGGCGAGCGATTGGAAGCGCGCCTATGGCGAAGGCGGGGGCGCTTGGCAACCCGGAATTTGACGTGAAACTTAACGGTCGCCGTCGTTGTCGCTGGTGCGTGGGGCGGGTCGCCCGGGCAGGGCATAGCCATCCTGCAGCCACTGCAGCAGATCACGGTCGCGGCAGCGGGTCGAACAGAACGGGGCCTGTTCGGCCGAGCGGGGCTTGCCGCAGAGCGGGCACTTCTTCGCGGGAGTCGTCATGCCGCCACGGCCTGGGCGAAGCCGCAGTCGAGTGCAAGGGTGGAGTTGGTCTGCCATTGCAGCACGCGTCCGGTGCGGCGGGCGAGCTGCGCCTCCCATTCCGGCCGGAGTGCGGCGCGTACTGCCGGGTGCGCGGTCAGCAGCAATTGCCCCGGCTCGTTCACGGCCTCGGCCCGGCGCAGGAGCAGACGGGCGCCCGTTCCCGGGCGATCCCGCGCGATGCGGGCGACCAGCGACGGACGCTCCAGCCGGGCGACGAGTTGGACGAAGCCGAACCCGTTCATCGCGGTGCGCTCATGCGGCCAGCCGGTGAGCGCATTGGCCAGCGCCTCGTCGACGGCGCGGCGGTCCGCCTTGTCGGCGAGCGTGGGAAAGTCGATCCCGATCGAACCGGAAAGATCGAGCCGGCGGATCGCCTGTGCGGCGGCCACGGCGGCGGCGCGGGCAAGGGCCGGGGCGGGCAGCGTGCCATCGACGTCGATCACGGTCATGCCGGGGGTCGGCGATATGCTGAGCGAACCGCCCGCAAAGGCGCATTCTCCCGTCCAGGCTTCTCCGTACAGGTCGTCCCAGCCGCATTCGGCGAACCGGCGGACAATTTTCACGGGCAGGCCCTCGTTCGCCAGCCGTTCGGCCAGCGCGGGCGCCGGGCAGGGCGCGGCCGTGGTGGGGCGGGCCTGGGCGCGCTTGTGGCGTCCTTGTTCGGCGATCGCGGCGCGCGTGACGATCAGCCGGATCGCCGCACCTTCCGAGGCTTCGTGCGGGAGGCCGTCGACCAACGCTTCCTCGCCATTCGAAAACCGGGCAGTGCCGCGCTTTGAACCTGCCGCCCGCGAGATCAGGACCGCGTCGGCCACTTCGCCGGCGGCCAGTCCGCCGGGCCAGTCGATCCGGGCGGCGACGATCTCGCCGGCATCAAGCAGGATCGCGCGGGTTTCGGCGATCCCTTCCTCGATCAACCACTCAGGCAACGGGGAACCCGGCCGCCCGCAGCAGCGCGCGCGTTTCGTAAAGCGGCAGCCCGACCACGCCGGAATGGCTGCCCGAGATCCACGCGATCAGCCCTTCGGCGGCGCCCTGGATTGCATAGCCGCCGGCCTTGCCGTGCCATTCGCCGCCGGCGAGATAGGCGGCGATTTCGGCCTCGCTCAGCGGTTTGAACCGGACAATCGTTTCGGACAGGCGTTCGCGCAGGGTGCCGTCCGGGGACCGCAGCGCGACTGCGGACAGGACACGGTGGCGCCGCCCGGAGAGCAGTTCGAGGCAGGTGCGCGCGGTCGCCTCGTCTTCGGCCTTGGGGAGAATCCGGCGTCCGGCCGCAACCACCGTGTCGCCGGCGAGCACGTGTTCGGCGGCGCCGGTCACCGCAAGCGCTTTCTCGCGCGCCATCCGGCGGGCATAGTCGCGGGGGATTTCGTTTTTCGCCGGGGTCTCGTCGATGTCCGCGGCGGCAACGCGCGCGAGTTCGATCCCCAGACGGGCAATCAGTTCACGGCGACGCGGCGAAGCGGAGGCGAGAACGAGGGCAGGCGCCGCCATGCGGGCCGCTCTGGTCAGTACGCGCCGGGACCGCCGCGTCCGGGCATGAAGCGGTAGGTGATCCGGCCCTTGGTCAGGTCGTAGGGAGTCAGCTCGACCAGCACTTCATCCCCCACCAGCACGCGGATGCGGTTCTTGCGCATCTTGCCGGCGGTGTGGCCGAGGATCTCGTGGTCATTTTCCAGCCGCACGCGGAACATCGCGTTCGGCAGCAGCTCGACCACCGTGCCGCGCATTTCGAGTAATTCTTCCTTCGCCATCCGCGATCTTTTTCCGTTTTCTGAACTGCTGATTGACGCGCGCCATACGCGGGGGGGCGGCAAAAGGAAAGCCTTTGCCGAAGGAACTGCCAGTCGTCGCAAAAGTATCTGGGGTGAGACAATTTGTTACCCGCAACCGGCTTGTGCAGGCGTGGCTTCGGTCACACACAGCGCACGGGGAAGGATGTCGGTTAGCCCAGAGGCTTTGGCTCACGAGGTTCCACATTGCGCTTCCCACTTTACGTGTTCTTGCTGGGCGGCTCCGCGCTGGCAAATCCTGCGCTTGCGGCCGAGGTGCCGGCGCCCGGTGTCATGGGCACGGTCCCGGTCACCCCGGGCGAAATCGCCGAGCCTGATGAGCCCGAGCCGACACCCGGTGAAATCGTGGTCGTGGCCAACCGGGTGCGGGGGGCAGTCGATGTGCCGCAGCCGCCGATCCAGACCCTGACCGAAGCGGATATCGCCTCCTACGGCGCGACCTCGATCAGCGATCTCGTGGCGCAATTGGGGCCGCAGGCGAACTCGGGTCGGGGACGCGGCAGCGGCGGCATGCCGGTGGTGTTGGTCAATGGCCAGCGCATCGCCAGCTTTCGCGAGATGCGCAATTACCCGCCCGAAGCGATCCAGCGGATGGAAATCCTGCCGGAAGAAGTGGCGCTGCGTTTTGGCTACCCACCCAACCAGCGGGTCATCAACTTCATTCTCAAGGACAAATTCGCGGCAAAGACGCTGGAGGCGGAATATGATCAGCCCGGCCGGGGCGGCAGTTCCACCAAGGAATTTGAGGCATCGCTGTTTCGCGTAGCGGGGCAAAGCCGGCTTAACCTCACCGCCAGTGCGCAGGATACCACGCCGCTGACCGAGGCCGGGCGCGGCGTGTTGCAGGCGCCCGGCAGCGTGCCCACGGTTGCCGGAGATCCCGATCCGGCCGCCGCGCGCACGCTGATCGCCGACAGCCGGGAGATCGGCGTCAACGTCACCTGGACGACCGGGCTGGGTGAAAAAGGGCTGGACGGCGCCGTGACGCTCAACGGAGCGTTCACCCGCAACGATTCCACCAGCTATTCGGGCCTGAATCTCGTTACACTGATCGATCCGCAAGGGGCGACCGCGCTCCGCACGTTCGGCGATCCGCTCGCCCGCCGAACCCGCACCGACACGGCCGAAGGCGGCGCGACATTCGCCAGGTCGCTCGGGGCGTGGCAACTTACAGCGACGCTCGATGCCGCTCACGCGGTCAGCAACACCCTGATCGATGGACGCGCCGCTCCGGCCGATATCGGCGCGCTGCAGGCGGCGGCCCTGGCGGGCACACTTGCGATCACCGGCCCGCTTCCGGTTGTTGCCCCCGGTGGCGGCGATCTCGCGCGCCGCGTCAGCGATTCTGCGACGAGCCTTGTCACCTTAGTCGGCAAGGCCGTTTCCCTGCCCGCCGGCGACGTGACGACGACCTTCAAGGCGGGCTTTGCCTGGACCGGCATTGTCAGCAGCGACACGCGCACCGCGCTGGGCGAGACGCAGTTGCGACGGGGCGACGCGTCGGTTGGCGTGAACCTAGGCATTCCGATCGCCAGCCGCCGCAACGACGTGCTGGCGGGGATCGGCGATTTCAGCCTCAATTTCAGTGCCGGGCTCGACCGCTTGTCTGATTTCGGCTGGTTGACCGACTGGAGCGGGGGGCTGACCTGGGGCATCACCCCGGCGCTCACTCTCCAGGCGAGCTACATCGTCAATCAAGCCGCCCCGGCACTTACCGATCTCGGTAACCCTGCCGTGCTGACCTACAATGTCCCGGTCTATGACTTCGCGCGCGGCGAAACCGTGCTGGTGACCAGGACGAGCGGCGGCAATCCCGCACTGGTCCGCGAGACCCAGCGCGATCTCAAGCTGGGGCTTGACTGGCAATTGCCGGTGCTGCGCAATTCAAGCCTCATCGTCGAATACTTCCGCAACAATTCCGATAACGTGACGGCCGCGTTTCCGCTGCTGACCCCGGCGATCGAGGCCGCATTCCCGGGCCGGGTGACGCGCGATCCGCTGACGGGCGCATTGCTGGCGATCGATGGCCGTCCGGTGACGTTCGCCGGGGAAAGCAGTTCGCGCATGCGTTCCGGCTTCAACCTCTCCGGCTCCCTCGGAAAGCCCACGCCCGGCGCCACAGGCGGGCCGCAGCGGTTCGGCGGCGGCCGGGGCGGCAACGGGCAGGGCCGCTGGAACCTCTCGCTCTTTCATACGGTTCGGTTCACCGATCGCGTAACGGTGGCGCCCGGCGGACCGGTGCTCGATCTGCTCGGCGGAGATGCCCTGACGGGCGGCGGCGCCGCGCGCCATTCGTTCGAGTTCGAAGGCGGCGGGTTCTATCGCGGCTTGGGCGTGCGGCTCAATGGCAACTGGGCTGCGCCGACGCATGTGAACGGCAGCGGCCTGCCGGGCTCGTCCGACTTGCGCTTCGGCGCGCTCACCAAGCTCAACTTCCGGTTGTTCGCGGATCTGGGCCAGCAAAAGGCACTTACTGATGCCAGCCCGTTCTTCAAGGGCGCACGGATGTCGTTCAGAATCAATAACATGCTGGATTCCCGGCAGAAAGTGACCGATCAGTTCGGGGTGGTGCCGATCAGCTATCAGCCCGATCTGCTCGATCCGCAGGGGCGGACGATCAGCATCGAATTGCGCAAGCAATTCTAGCCGGGGAATGGCCCCAGCCCGGGAACGTCAGGCCCAGAACGGCTCGCATTCGAGCAGCGCGTGCCGCGCCTTGCCGGCCTTGTCGCGCAGCCTGGCCGTCTCGGCGG
This sequence comes from Sphingomonadales bacterium, assembly GCA_013791705.1. Taxonomy (GTDB): domain Bacteria; phylum Pseudomonadota; class Alphaproteobacteria; order Sphingomonadales; family Sphingomonadaceae; genus Novosphingobium. Next base: position 6,336 of record VMTF01000056.1, read on the forward strand.
AGCGGTCAGGCGCGGCTGGACCCAACATCATTTGCTCGACGGCAAGGTCGTTCATTTCGCCCAGGTAGCCTTGCAGGTCTTCCAGCGCGTCAAGGAACTTGTCACAGCGCTTCGCCGCCGGCCCGGATTCGTAGAGGCTTACGAAAAAATCCGTCGTATAGCGTAACTTCTTGGCTTCCTTGCGAAATTTATGGCGGGCCGGATCGTCGAGCGTCGCAAAGTGACGGCCGTGCTTGCGGACCCGGCGAAACTGGCGTTCGAGCGCCTGCGCGGCGAAGTCCGGCAGCGGCAGTTCGCCGGCCGCCGCATTGCTCCACGGGCCGATCGCGATCCGCTCGGCAATGTCGAGCGTCAGCCGCCGGGTTCCAAGGGCGGCGAGTGTGACGGCAAGTTCCATTTCGGCACGGTCGCGCTGCCGGATGAAACCGGCACGGAGCTCTTCGCACGAGGTGCCGCCGATCAGGATATCAAGGTCGCGCACCTTGCCGTAGCGGCGGGCGAGGTTTCGCACCGCGATATTCAACTCATCAGCGGCGTCGCCGGCCAGCAGGCCGCCAAAAACCCCGAACGCCGAACGCATCCGGCGAAGTGCGACACGGGCCTGATGAATGGCTTCGGGCACGCGTCGCTGCAACACAATCGCTTCGTTGAGCCGGTATTGGCGCAGGCAATCGGCCAAAACCTGTGTGCAAGCGGTGCGGGGGCTCATCGCCGGATGCAGGCTGATGCGTCCGGCCTTTTCCGCCCGGCGCAGCTTGCCGAGCAGGCGATACCCGCGATCCGCCTTGGTCAGCACGCCGATCCGCACCGGGGCGATCGCATCGATCGTGCGGGCGAGATCAAACAACGCCGCCGGTTCGCCGCTTTTCAGTTCCAGTTCGACTTCGCCGAACGGGGCTGATCGCGTCAATGCTTTCACCGTCCCCCGGTCGAGCGCAACTTCGATGGCGGCGTCGCAATGTCCGATCGAGAAGCTGTCACGCCGGACGACGAGGTCGAATTGCGCGATCAGCGCGTCCGGCGCTACGGCCAGCGCCAGGATATCCGGCGTGCGTTCGTCCACCTCCGGTTGCCAGCCCGGCACCGCGAACTCTTGCTCGCCGCGATCGAGCAGGCCGGCGACCGCACCGTTGCTCGCCTTGACCGTCTGGACCAGATGTCCGTTCTCGTTGCGAATGCGCAGCGAGACGCCGTGCGCGCGCAACTTCTGGTCGGCGGTGTCGTAATAGGTGGCGTGGAGCAGGGCATGGTGCTTGTCCGGCCCAAACAGGTCGGCGCGATCAAGCTCGTCGACCGCGTCGGCCGCAAGCTCCAGTTTCAGTTCCACTTCGTTGCCCATGCAGGCCAATCTGCCCGCTACATACTACGAGTCAATGACCGGGGCCTTATAGCGGGGACTGGCGCGCGCCGGGCGCAAGCCGGCAAGCACAAGGCCCTCCCTTTTCCGTTCGCAATTGCCTATCTGCCGCATATGGCCCGCACCCCTGCAGGAACACCGCCCAACCCCAAGGGCGCAGAGCGCTTCCACGAGGACCGCGCGACGTTCACCGTGCGCGGCTCGGATCAGCCGGATCTCGAACAGGGGGTCGCGGTGATCCGCGATACGGTGCGCACTTTGCCCCCCCGTCCGGGCGTTTACCGGATGCTCGATGCGCGGGGCGATGTGCTCTATGTCGGCAAGGCGCGGGCCTTGAAGAACCGGGTGGCGAACCACACGCAAGTCGAACGTCTGCCGCTGCGGCTTAAGCGCATGGTCAGCCAGACCCGTGCGATGACCATCATCACCACCAACAGCGAGGCCGAGGCGCTGTTGCTCGAAGCGCAACTGATCAAGCGCTATCGCCCGGCTTACAACGTCTTGCTGCGCGACGATAAGAGCTTCCCGTTCATCCTGCTGCGCACCGATCATGATTTTCCGCGCATCATGAAGCATCGCGGCGCGCGGCGGGCGAAGGGCAGTTACTATGGCCCGTTCGCCAGCGCCGGCTCGGTCAACACCACGATCAACGCGCTGCAGAAGCTGTTCCTGTTGCGCTCGTGCACCGATGGCTTTTTCTCCCGGCGCGACCGGCCGTGCCTGCTCCACCAGATCAAGCGCTGTTCGGCGCCCTGTGTCGGCCGGATCGACGCGGCGGGCTATGCCGAACTGGTGCGGCAGGCGCAGGATTTTCTCGGCGGCAAGTCGTCCGCCGTCCAGCGCGAGATCGAGGCGCAGATGCACGAGGCGGCGGAATCGCTCGATTTCGAGAGTGCCGCGATGCTTCGCGACCGGTTGCGCGCGGCCACCTTCATCCAGGGCAGCCAGGCGATCAACGCCGAAGGGCTGGGCAGCGCCGACGTATTTGCCATGGCGACCAAGGGCGGGCAGGTCGGCATCCAGGCCTTCTTCATCCGCGGCGGGCAGAACTGGGGCCATCGCGCCTTCTTTCCCACCCATACCGAGGATCTTGCCGAAGCCGAGGTGATGACCAGCTTCCTCGCCCAGTTTTACGAAGAGGTACCGCCGCCGCGCTGCATCCTGGTCGATCGGGCCTTGCCCGAAGGCGAACTTCTGGCCGAGGCGCTGCGGGAAGCCGCAGGCGGCAAGGTGGAAGTCTCGGTCCCCCAGCGCGGCGACCGCCGCCGCCTGATCGAACAGGCCAGCCGCAACGCGGTCGAGGCGCTGGAGCGGCGGCTCGCGGAAAGCGGCACCAAGGCCCGCACCTTGCGCGAGGCGGCCGAGTTTTTCGAATTGCCCGAAGCCCCCCGGCGGATCGAGATCTACGACAACAGCCACATTCAGGGCACCAATGCGCTGGGGGCGATGGTCGTCGCGGGGCCGGAGGGCTTCCTCAAGAACCAGTATCGCAAGTTCAACATCAAGCGCACCGAAACCGCCCCCGGCGATGATTTCGCGATGATGCGCGAAGTGATGGCTCGCCGCTTCGGCCGCGCGATGACGGAGGATCCGGACCGCGAGAATGGCACCTGGCCCGATCTCGTCCTGATCGACGGCGGCAAGGGCCAGATGTCGGCGGTGAAGGATGCGGTCGAGGAACTGGGGATCGAGGATCTCCCGCTGATCGCCATCGCCAAGGGACCGCACCACGGCCGCGAAGGCCGCGAAGTGTTCCACTTTCCCGATGGCCGGGAAAAGACCCTGCCGGTCAATTCGCCGGTGCTGTTCTACCTCCAGCGCCTGCGCGACGAGGTCCACCGCTATGCCATCGGTGCCCACCGCGACAAGCGCAGCCGCGCGATCAGCGCGAGCCCGCTCGATGAAATTCCCGGGATCGGCCCGGCGCGCAAGCGGGCGCTCCTGCTGCACTTCGGCACGGCCGGCAAGGTGCGGGCCGCCTCGCTGGACGATCTGCAGCGCGCGCCCGGCGTCAGCGCGGCGGTGGCTCGGGTGATCTACGACTTCTACCATCCCTGAGCATGTTGCCGGCAGGAAAGCGCACATTGCCGATGCTTGGCCTGCCATCGCGAACACCCATCGACAATTGCGGAAATCCCCATCAGCTTCCGCCCGCAAGCAACGGATGAAAGGCAGATCAACCAGATGATCGATCATGGGCAGGGCTCCGCGCGACAGGAATGGAAGCATCACTGGCCGGTCGTGCTTGCGGCGGCGGCAGGCACGTCGCTTGGTGCCATCCCCTCTTATGCACTGGGGCTGTTCGTCCATCCGCTGGAGGAGGCATTCGGTTGGAGCCGGGCCTCGATTAGCGCCGCTATCACGATCTATGCCGCCGTGGGGGTACTCGGCGCGCCGGCGGCCGGCCATCTGCTCGACAAGGTCGGGTCGCGCCGCTTTGCCCTTGTCGGGGTGACATGCATCAGCTTGCTGTTCGCCTCGCTGGCCTTCATCACTGCGTCAATCTGGTCATGGTGGGCCGTATGGTTTCTGCTCGGATTGGCCGGACTGGGGATCAAGCCTGCGGTCTGGACCAAGGCGGTAACTTCGTTCTTCACCGTTGGCCGCGGCGTGGCGATCGCCGTAATGCTCTGTGGCACCGGCGTCGCCACGTCTGTTTTGCCCGCCATTTCCAACAAGTTGATCGATTCGTTCGGGTGGCGGGGCGGGTTTGCCACACTCGGCCTCGGGGTTGGCGCGATAGTCCTGCCGCTCGTGTGGCTGTTTCTGTTCGATGCCGTCGACAAGGGCGCGAAGAGCGCGAAGATCACCAAGGGCAAGGCTGTCGACCGTGCAGAGCACACGCGGTCGCTCCCCGGCTGGAGCGCGGCGGAAGGCGTGCGTCGGCGCCAGCTCTATCAGATCGCGCTGGCTGCCCTCATCGCGACCGGCGTCATCACCGGATTTGTCGTGCATATCGTGCCGATGTTGACCCTGTCAGGCCTCAGTCGCGGCGAAGCGGTGGGCGTGGTCTCGCTCATCGGCATTCTTTCAGTCATCACGCGGCTGACGGTCGGCTATGTGTTCGACCGCATCGCCCATCCCATCGTCGGTGCGCTCAGCATTGCCGCCCCGGCGATTCCCGCACTCGTCCTGCTGACGTTCGATCCGGGCTTCGCGACCGCAGTTTGCGCGGTAGTCGCGCTCGGGATTGCCGCCGGCGGCGAATACGATGCGGTGATCTACCTCAGCAGCCGCTACTTCGGCTTGCGCGCGCTGGGGTTCCTGTTCGGGATCGTGGTTTCCGCGCTGCTGGCGGGCGTAGGGCTGGGGCCGATCATCGCCGGCCATCTTCGACGTGACCGGCTCGTACGATATGTTCCTGCTTGGCGCAATTCCGGCTTCGTTACTGGCCGGCGGCCTGATTGCGCTGCTGGGGCCCTATCCGAAACACGAGACGCCGGTGATGGCGGCGGCGTGATCGGCGGGCGATCAGAACTCGACTTCGAGCTCTTCCATCTCTTCCGGTTCGGCCTTGGCCGCCTTGATCCATTCCTGCATCGGCCCCCAATGGTCGATCGTCTTGCAATAGGCAGCGCTTTCCGGGCTGACTTCCACCGCATAGCTGATGAGCCGGCGGGTAACGGGCGCGTACATTGCATCGGCAATCGTCGGTTTTTCGCCGAACAGGAACGGGCCGCCATATCGCGACAGGCACTCCTGCCAGATCGCCTCGATCCGCTCGATATCGGGCTTGGCGCCGGAGAAAACCGGGAACGTCTTGTGCTTGACCTTGAGGTTCATCGGCAGGGCCGAGCGCAAATTGGAAAATCCGGAATGGATTTCACCCGAGATCGAGCGGCAATGGGCGCGCGCGATCCGGTCTGCGGGCAGCATATGGGCCTCGGGGAACGTCTCGTTGAGATATTCGGCAATCGCCAGCGTGTCCCACACGCTGACATCCCCGTGCGTGAGGCGCGGAACCAGCACCGAGGGCGAGAGCAGCAGCAGTTCCGCCCGGTTGTCGGCATTGTTCGCCACCGGCGTTTCGGCCACGTCCAGTTCAGCCAGCTTGCAGAGCAGCCAGCCTCGGAGCGACCACGCCGAGTAGGTTTTGCTCGAGATAGTCAGCTGTGCGTCTGCCACGATATTTCTCCAACCCCCGCATGAACACTTGATCTGCGCAATGATGCGCTGCAGCATGAAGCCACAGAATTCGGGTCGTGCCAAGCCGAATCGGGATTCGGCCGGTAACGAAGGGAACAGCGAATATGCTTTACAAGGCCTATCAGGCCATGGGTGATCTGATGGCGCCGGCGCAAGCCGCCGCCTCGGCAGTGCTGGGAATGCGCAACAGCGTGCTCGGCCCGCTCGCCAACGGACCGGCCACGCAGCGTTTCATGGCGCTCAACCAGGCCTTCCTCAGCGCCCGGCTGACGCATAACCGGCCGAAGTACGACATTTCCAAGGTGCCCTGCGGCAACCAGCTCGTGTCCGTTCGCGAAGAAGTCGTGCTGGATATGCCGTTCGGCAACCTGCTCCATTTCGCCAAGGACGATGTGGCGGCTCCGCAGCCGAAGATGCTGGTCGTGGCGCCGCTTTCCGGGCATTTTGCAACCTTGTTGCGCAGCACGGTCGAAGTTCTGCTGCGCGATCACGACGTCTATATCACCGACTGGAAAAACATCCGTGACGTGCCTGCGGACGAGGGGCGGTTCGGGTTCGATGAATATATCGACTATGTGATTCGTTCCCTTCAGGAACTTGGGCCGCGCAGCCATATGCTCGCGGTGTGCCAGCCGTGCGTGCCGGCGCTGGCTGCGGCTGCGGTCATGGCGCAGGACAAGGATCCCTGCCAGCCGCGCACGATGACGCTCATGGGCGGCCCGGTCGATACCCGCGTTGCGCCGACCGTCGTCAACGAACTGGCGATGACCCGCTCGATCGACTGGTTTCGGGCCAACCTGATCAACAAGGTGCCATGGCCATGGGACGGGCACGGCCGGCGGGTTTATCCCGGCTTCATCCAGCTTACCGCGTTCATGTCGATGAACATGGGCCGCCACTTCGAACAGTTCCGCAATCTCTATCAGGCCCTGGCCGATGGCGATGACGATGCCGCGGAGAAGATCGAGCACTTCTACGCGGAATATTTCGCCGTGCTCGATCTCAGCGAGGAATTCTATCTTGAGACGGTCGACAAGGTGTTTCAGCGCGCCCTGCTGGCCAAGGGCGAACTGACGCATCACGGCCGGCTGGTCGATCCGTCCGCCATCCATCGCACTGCACTGCTGACTGTCGAGGGTGAGCGGGACGATATCTGCGCGGTCGGCCAGACGGCGGCGGCGCACTTCCTCTGCTCCGGCCTGCGCCCGCATCTCAAGCGGCACTACCTGCAGCCGGGCGTCGGGCACTACGGTGTGTTTTCCGGTTCCAAGTGGGAACGGTATGTCTATCCGCAGGTCCGCAATCTCGTGCTGGCAATGAGCTGACGCGGCATCGCCGCAGCAATCACTCCTTCGGCTTCAACAGCCGGATCAGCCCTTCCTGCGCGGTGCTGGCGACCAGCCTGCCGTCGCTTGCGAACATCTGCCCACGGGTAAGCGCGCGTCCGCGTCCAGCCCACGGGCTTTCGGTCACATAAAGCAGCCATTCGTCGGCGCGGACCTCGTCATGAAACCAGATCGCGTGATCGAGGCTGGGCTGGTTTATTTCACCGCGAAACCAGCTCAGGGCGTGCCGCACATCGGCCGCCTGCAGCAGCGCCATGTCGCTGGCATAGGCAAGTATCGCCCGGTGGAGGCGCGGATCGTCGGACAGCGGCGTCGCGATCCGCAGCCATGCGCAGACCGGCGCGTCGCTCGGGATGGTCGGATCCCACTGTTCCGCGGATACGGGGATGAACTCGATCGGGCTCGGCTCGATCAGGAACGCGTTCAGCGCGGCTGAAAGCGTTTCGCCCGAACGATGGCGGCTCAGCAGCTCGGCCCGGATGTCCTTCGGAGCAGGAACCTCGGGCATCTGCGGCTGGTGCGCAACGCCGCTTTCACCCCGGTGAAACATGATCGAACACGTCAGGATCGGCTTGCCGTCCTGATCGGCGACCACCCGGCGGTGCGTGAAGCTGCCGCCATCCAGATCGCGTTCGACACGGTAATGGATCGGCTTCGATTCGTTGCCCGGGCGCAGGAAGCGGCACTGGAACGAACCAGGCGGACGATCGGCCGGAACGGTCGCTTCCGCCGCTGCCAGCGCCTGAGCGACGACCAGCCCGCCATAGACCCGGCCGGCGCCCGACTGGTGTTCGTCCGGGGCTGCCGAAGCGACGAACCGGTCTTCGTCGATCCGTTCGACCGACACCAGATTGATGACCTCGTTGGCAAGGTCTGCACTCGTTTTTGTAGTCATGCAGGCCCTTAAGCAGTGCTTCTCGTCATGGTCAACGCAGCCCGCGCAACTTTGCATAGGCCCGCCAGCCCAGTGCCTTGGCGCGGTTTCGCCGGGGCCAGCGGCCGGGCCGGGCCGGACTCAGCCCGATTCGCCGCAGCACGCCGTTGAACGCCCGGGCGTCCGCTTCGGCAAACGACCAGTCGGACCGCCATGTGATCGAAAGCGAGACCGAAGGCTCCGGCCCGTTGCGCACGAAATGGGGGGCCATCACCGGGACGAACAGGGCCTCGCCCGGCTGCAGCGGGAATTGCGTGCCGCCCGCCAGCAGTTCGTCGCGCCAGGTCAGCTCGCGCCCGCCGCCGGTATGATACGTCTCGTGAATCTCATCCGGCGCATATGCGGGATCGCCGGCCGGAAACTGCGTCATCACCTTGCTGCCACGGATTTGCAGCAGGATGTTGTGCTCCGGGTCGAAATGATAGGGCGTCATGCCGCCGGGCGATGTGATGAAGATGAAGCCCTGCGGCTTTTGCAACGCTCCGGTCCGGGCTTCGATCAGCGGGCGCAGTTCGTCCAGAAGGCCATGAAGAAGTGCCTCATATTCCGGTACTTGCTCGATGTTCTTGAGGGCTGCCCACGATCCGGTTTCGCCGATCCTGCGAATCGTTTCGCCGATCGGAATGCCGGTCGGATCGGGCTTGGCAGTGATCCCGATCGGCAGGTCGGCGAAGTTGTATTCCACTGCTGCGGGCGCCAGCGCCTCGGCCAGCCGGGCGAGGGCATCGAGTTCCAGCAGCGGTTCCCGCTGCAGCGCATGGCGCAGCTTGTGCGGCACTTCCGGGTAATTCGCGGCGAAGGCGGCGCGGCTGTCAGGCGGGAACACGGTCATGGGGCAGCTCCGGCATCCGGGTGATGTGGGCGGCGACCCAGTTCGGCGTTGACGAGGCGATCGAACAGGGCGCGACGCAACCTGCCGCCGATCGCGACTGAAACCCGCCCGATCGCCCGGCGCTCGCGCCACAGGTGATCGATCATCGGGTGATCGGCAGCAGCGCAACTGTCGCACCACTCAAGCTCGGGGCGTTCGAGCAGGGCGAGGTTCTCGCGCTGCAGCAGGACTCCCGGCGAAAACCGGGAGAACCGTTCGTCAAACGCGGTCTTGTAGGAAAACGCGCCGGGCGGTGTCAGGAAGGTCGCGAGCATCGCGATCGGCTGGCCGTCGCGCAGCAGGGTCAGTCGTTCGAGCCGCCCCCGCGTAGCAGCGCCATGCAGGGCTTCGCCGAACAAGGCGGCCGTTTCGGGCGCGCAGGCAAGGGCCGAGCCCGCCTCGCCCTTCCACCCGGCCGCTTCCAGCGCAAGGAACTGCGCGATCCACTCGCCAAGGCCCGCGCCATCGGTTTGGCGAACGATTTCCAGTGCGCCTGCCTCGGACAGCCGCGCAAACTGCCGCCGCAATTCCTTGCGTTTCTTGCCCGAAAGCGCGGCCTCGAGATAAGCCTCGGGCACAAGGCGGGACGAAAGCAGCGCCCGCTCCTCGTGGTGGACCAGGGCACGCCTGCGCTGCTGGCTCTGCGTGACCTCGGTCAGCGCCCGGAACAGCGGACCGTCGAGCGCGATCCCGCCAAGGTGGAGAAACAGCTCAGCCCGCGCGGTGCGGTCGGCATGGTCCAGCAGCGCCCGCCAGAACGCCTGCTCATGCCCGGCCGCGACCAGCGGCACGCCGAGGAAAGCATTGGCGTGGACCCAACTGCACAGGTGCGGCACCGGCCAGCGATAATAGCGCGAAGAGCGCACCAGCGGCAGCAGGCCGAGCCATTGGCCGTCCTGCTCCAGCACCAGCAGCGTGACGCGCCCTTGCGGGTCGAGCGCGGTGAGCGAGGGGAGCAGATACCAGGGCTCGAAGAACGGATTGGGCTCGGCGGCCCGGGCGGCCAGCTCGTCCCAGCGCGCGACCAGTTCGCTCGTCCGGCACGCGCGCCACGGCCGTGCGAGCAGCCGCGTGGCGGGCGCGCGCGGCAACACCTCCGCCATGCGCGGCGCGAACGAAATCGCCGGATTGGCACTGAGTTCCAAGCAGGAAACCTTCACGCTGCGGGCAGGATCGCCCACCGCGCCGGACCTAGCATCGCGGCGGCAAAGGAATTGCTAACGCCGGTCTTGCTGACAGCGGTATTGCCATCAGCAGCGCAGCGTCAGGTCGCGGCCTTGCGGGCAATTGCCGACAGGCCCTTGGTCAACTGGAACAGGCCATGCAACCGGGCCTTGGGGTCGCCCCACGCACGCGTGACGACCAGCTTGTTATCGGGCCGCAGCTTGATCGTCCCCTCCAGCCGCTGGGCATAGGAGACGAGGCCCATCGGATCGGGGAACTCGTCGTTGTGGAAGGTGACGAGCGTGCCCTTCGCGCCGACGTCGATCTTGGCGATGTTGGCGTCGATCGCCTGGCGCTTGATCTCGATCAGGCGGATCAGGTTCGCGGTCGGCACCGGCAAGGCCCCGAACCGGTCGATCATCTCGGCTGACAGCGCGTCGATCTCGCGCTGGTCCTCGGCATCGTTGAGGCGGCGATAAAGCGCCATCCGCACCGCAAGGTCGGGCACGTAAGTTTCGGGAATCATGATCGGCGCATCGACGGTGATCTGCGGGGAAAGCGCGCTGCGCTCGCGCGCCAGCCCGATTTCGCCCGCCTTGGCGGCCAGGATCGCGTCCTCCAGCATCGACTGGTAAAGCTCGAAACCCACTTCGCGGATATGGCCGGATTGCTCGTCGCCCAGCAGATTACCTGCGCCGCGAATGTCGAGATCGTGGCTGGCGAGCTGGAACCCCGCGCCCAGGCTGTCGAGATCGCCCAGCACCTTGAGCCGCTTTTCCGCCACTTCCGAACGCACCGAATCGGCCGGCGTGGTGAGATAGGCATAGGCGCGCAGCTTGGCCCGGCCCACCCGGCCGCGCAGTTGGTAAAGCTGGGCGAGGCCGAACCGGTCGGCGCGGTGGATGATGATCGTGTTGGCGCTCGGGATGTCGAGCCCGCTCTCGATGATCGTGGTCGAAAGCAGCACTTCGTACTTCTTTTCGTAGAAGGCGCTCATCCGCTCTTCAACTTCGGCCGGGCTCATCTGGCCGTGGGCGGTGACGAAGCGCACTTCCGGGACGGTCTTTCCGAGCCACTCCTCGACTTCGGGCATGTCGGCGATGCGCGGCACGACGATGAAGCTCTGCCCGCCGCGATGGTGTTCGCGCAGCAGCGCCTCGCGCATCACCATATCGTCCCATTCCATCACGTAAGTCCGCACCGCAAGGCGGTCGACCGGCGGGGTCTGAATGGTGGATAGCTCGCGCAGGCCGCTCATCGCCATCTGCAGCGTGCGCGGGATCGGCGTCGCGGTCAGGGTCAGCACGTGCACATCGGCGCGCAATTGCTTGAGCCGCTCCTTGTGGTTCACGCCAAAGCGCTGCTCCTCGTCGACGATGACTAGGCCGAGCTGCTTGAACTTCACGGTCTTGGACAGGATCGCGTGGGTGCCGATCACCACGTCCATCGTGCCGTCGGTCAGCCGCGCGCGGGTGTCCCTGGCTTCCTTGTCCGGCACCAGGCGGGAAAGGCGGCCGACTTCGAGCGGGAACCCGGCGAAGCGGTCCTTGAAATTGCTGTAGTGCTGGCGCGCGAGCAGGGTGGTCGGGGCGACGACCGCCACCTGCTCCCCGGCCATTGCCGCGACGAACGCCGCCCGCAGCGCCACCTCGGTCTTGCCGAAGCCGACATCGCCGCAGACCAGCCGGTCCATCGGCCGTCCGGCGGCCAGATCCTCCAGCACATCGTCGATCGCGCGGTCCTGATCGTCGGTCTCGTCCCACGGGAAACGGTCGACGAAGGCGCTATAGCTATGCTCGTCGGGGACCAGCGCCGGGGCCTGCTTCAAGGCCCGCACCGCCGCGATCTTGAGCAGTTCGTGCGCGATCTCGCGGATGCGCTCCTTGAGCTTCGCGCGCCGCTTCTGCCACGCCTCGCCGCCCAGCCGGTCGAGCGGGACCAGCTCGCTGTCGCTGCCATAGCGCGAAAGCACGTCGATATTCTCGACCGGGATGTAGAGCTTGTCGCCCCCGGCATAGACCAGCATCACGCAATCGTGCGGGCTCTTGCCGACCGGAACCGACTGGAGCCCCTCGTAGCGGCCGATGCCATGGTCCATGTGAACCACCAGATCGCCCGGCGTGAGCGCGGAAAGCTCGGCCAGGAAGGCGTCGGCGCTTTTCTTGCGCTTCTTGCGGCGCACCAGCCGGTCGCCGAGAATGTCCTGCTCGGTGATGACTTCCAGATCGGCGCTGGCAAAGCCGGTTTCCAGCGGTAGTACCAGCGCGACCGGCGCCCCTCCCGAACCGCCCTTGGGCGCGGCCAGCCCCAGCGCCTCCTGCCACGAATCCGCGATCACCGGGGCGGGGCGGGCCGCTTCGCCGAGGATCGCCGCCAGCCGGGCGCGGCTGCCGGTGGAATAGGCCGCGACGATCATCCTGCGGCCGCGATTCGCCTGTTCGGTCAGGTAGTTGGCCGCCGCTTCGTAGACATTGTCTCCGCGTGCGCGCTCAGGCGCGAAATCGCGGCCCGAGCCAAACCCGAAGTCGGCCACGCCCGCCCCTTCGGGCTGGGCGAACAGGTCCATCCGGTGGATCGGCCAGTCCTTGAGCCGCGCGTCGAGTTCGGCGCGGGCCAGATAAAGCGTGGCCGGCTCGAGCGGACGATAGCTTCCGGTCGCAGCCGATTTCGCGTGGGCGCCGCCCTCGGTACGCGCCGCGAAATAGTCGGCAATGTCGCCCAGCCGTTCGTCGGCGGCGGCCAGCGCGGCGGTATCGATCAGCAGCAGATCGTCACTGCCCAGATGATCGAACAGTGTTACCAGACGGTCCTCGAACAGCGGCAGCCAGTGTTCCATCCCGGCCAGCCGCCGCCCGTCGCTCACCGCCTGATAGAGCGGGTCGGAAGTCGCGTTGGCGCCGAACGTTTCGCGGTAACGGGTGCGGAAGCGCTTGACCGTGTCATCGTCGCGCAAGGCCTCGCTCGCCGGGAGCAGCAGGTGCTCGTCAACCGGCCCGGTCGAACGCTGGGTATTGGGATCGAACAGGCGCAGCGTTTCCAGCTCGTCGCCGAAAAAGTCCAGCCGCAGCCCGGATTCGAGACCGGACGGATAGATATCGAAGATCGAGCCGCGTACCGCGTATTCTCCGGCATCGACCACAGTGTCGGTGCGCGAATAGCCCTGCCGCTGGAGCAAGCCGATCAGGCTTTCGCGCCCGATTTCCATTCCGGGCTTGAGCAGCCGGACCGATTCGCGAATGCGGAACGGGGTGATTGCCCGCTGCAGCACCGCGTTGATCGTGGTGAGCAGCAGTTGCGGCCCGCTTCCCTTCGCCTGCAACCGGTGCAGCGCGGAAAGCCGCCGCGCGCTGACCGACAGCGCCGGGCTCGCCCGGTCAAACGGCAGGCAGTCCCACGCCGGAAACTCGATCACTTCCAGTTCGGGCGCGAAAAACGCCGCCGCCTCGCCGATGGTGCGCATGGCGGCATCGTCGGGCGCGATGAACACCGCCCGAGCGCCCGCGCCTTGCCTGACCATCGCACGCGCGAGGTCGGCCAGAACCAGCGGCTGCGCACCGCGCGCCACCGACGAAAGCGTGAGCGGCGCTGAGGCGGCAAGGATGCGGGCAAGATCAGGCATGGTTGGTGTGAATTCGCGTGAGGAGGGGGATGGCGGGCCGTTTGCGCGGGGCCTTGGGCGCGGGCGGGCGGGGGGGGGGGGGGGGGAGAGAGACGCGAAAGAAAAAACCACCCCC
>VMTF01000271.1 GCA_013791705.1 Sphingomonadales bacterium
CCCGATACAGCGCCGCGCCCCCCGCCTGCGGGGGGGGGGCCGCCACCTCGGCGCCGATCGCGAGCGGCAGCTCCTGCTCGAACGTGGTGCCCAGATCCTTGACCAGCGAGGCCTCGACCACCGGGCTTTCCCCGGCGACCAGCCGCGCGGTGCAGGCGATCGACATCGCCCGCAGCGTAGCCAGCCGGGCGGTCAAGTTCCCCACCAGCGCCCGCGTAGAATCGTCGTCGCGGCAGGCCGCGCGCAAATGCTTCACCCAGGCATCGAGCAGCACGACGCTCGAATATATCCGCTCCGGCCCGCTGCGCTCGAACGCGAGTTCGGCGGTAACCTGCTGCCAGCCCTCGCCCTCGTTGCCGATCAGCGCATCGGCGCCAAGTTCGACGTTATCGAAGAACACTTCGGCGAAGTGCGCGTCACCGGTCAGGTCGACAATCGGCGAAACGGTCACGCCCGGCGCCTTGAGCGGGATGATCAGTTGCGACAGGCCCTTCTGCCGGTCCTCGGTGGTGCCCGAGGTGCGGATCAGGCCGATCATGTAATCGGCGTGCATCGAGATCGTCGTCCAGATCTTCTGGCCGTTGACCACCCAGCCGCCGCTCTCGGTCCGGTCGGCGCGGGTGCGCACACCGGCCAGGTCGGAACCGGCGCCCGGCTCGCTCATCCCGATGCAGAACAGGAACTCGCCCTTGCAGATCTTCGGAATGAAGAACTGGCGCTGCGCCTCGGTGCCATAGTTCAGGATCAGCGGCGCGCTCTGGCGGTCGGCGATCCAGTGACCGGCGACAGCGGCCCCGGCCTGCAGCAATTCCTCGACCACCACGAACCGGGCGAACGGCCCGCGCTCCTGGCCGCCATAGCGCTTGGGCAGCGTCAGGCCGAGAAACCCGGCCTCGCCGAGCCGGAGGCTGAACTCGCGGTCGAACCCGAGCCAGCTACGGGCGCGGATATCGGCGGGGATTGCGGCGGTTGCTTCCTCCACGACCTTGCGGATCGCGGGACGCAGCGCTTCGTCTTCTTCAGGCAGGCGCGCCAGGGTGAATGTATCGAACACCAATGTCTCTCCCACTCGCGGGATGCGGTGGCCCGCCTTGGCCTGCCCGCCCCTCCGCATTCAAATATTTAATTTCACGAAACCGATACAGGTTCACTATCGCTTGCGCCAAGCGCCGTCGCAACAAAATTGCGCACCAGCGGACCGGCTTCGGGGCTGCAGGCGATCCCCATGTCGGTCGCCACCGGATCGGTCAACGGGATCAACCGCACGCTTTCGGGCGCGAACCGGCCGAGGCGCGAAGGCACCAGTGTCACACCCAGGCCCGACTGGACCAGACTCAGCACCGTCAGCAACTGGTTTGCCTCCTGCGCCACTCTGGGCTTGAAGCCGGCCTGCTGGCAAATGATGTACACGACCGTGTGCAGCACGCTGTGCGGGCTGATCACCACGAACGGCTGGTCCGCCAGATCGGCCAGGGCCAGCGTCTTGCGCCGCGCCAGCGGGTGCGCGGCGGGCACGCCCACCACCAGCACATCGCGCTCGATCACCGTGATCTCCAGTTGCGCGCGGTTCATCACCGGCAGGCGGACCAGCCCGACATCGATCTGCCGGCTCTCGATCCCGGCGGCGATATCCACGGTGGACATTTCCTCCAGCACCAGTTCAACTTGCGGGAAGCGCTCGCGAAAATAGGGGATCACGCGCGGCAGGCAATCGCTCACCGCCGAACCGACAAAGCCGATCGCCAGCCGCCCGCGCTCGCCGCTTGAGCCCAGCCGCACCGCCTCGCGCACCATTTCGGCGCGCTGCAACGCCTCGCGCGCGGGCTGCAGCGCGGCCGCGCCCGCCGAAGTCAGGCGCACGCCGCGCGGGCCGCGCGCAAACAGCGGCGCGCCCAGTTCCTCTTCCAGCCGCCGGATCGCCACCGTCAGCGGGGGCTGCGAGATGTTGAGTTGCTCGGCCGCCCGGTGGAAGTTGAGCGTCTCGGCCAGTTTGGTGAAATAGCGCAGTTGCCGCAGGTCCATGATGATAGCCGGCCTATATCAATTTCGGGCAAATTAATATTGGCATGCCCGAAAGGGAAGTCCTACCCCGCCCTATCAAACGCCACGCCATTCAAAGCGCTTCAGGGAGAGCCCAGGTCATGGAACCTTTCGTTCTGGGCGAACGCGACGGCCCCGTCGTCATCGCCAGCTTCAACCGCCCCGATCAGATGAACGCCATCACCGAGGCCCAGCAGTGCGACGAAATCCTCGCCTTCTGCACCGCGATGACCCGCTACAAGACCGTGCGCGCAATTGTGCTGACCGGCGCGGGCAAGGCATTCTGCGCGGGCGGCAACGTCAAGCACATGCAGGAGCGTGCGGGCATGTTCGCCGGCTCGCCCTATGATATCCGCCACACCTATCGCACCACCGTCCAGCTCGTCGGGCCGGCGCTTTACAACCTCGAAGTCCCGATCATCGCCGCGATCAACGGCGCCGCGATCGGCCTCGGGCTTGATCTTTCGTGCATGTGCGACATCCGCCTCGCTTCCGAAAAAGCGGTCGTGGCGGAAAGCTACGTGAAGCTCGGGATCATTCCGGGCGGTGGCGGCGCGTGGATCCTGCCGCGCATCGTCGGCAATGCCCGCGCCGCGCTGATGACGCTCACCGGCGATGCGATCAAGGCCGACAAGATGCTCGAATATGGCCTGGTCGCCGAAGTACTCCCGCCGGAAGACCTGCTCCCCCGCGCGAAGGAACTGGCGCACGCTATCGCGGCCAATCCCGGCCACGCCACCCGCATGGCCAAGCGCCTGCTGCGCGAAGGGCAGGCAATGACGCTGCCGGCCCTGCTGGAGATGGCCGCCGCGTTCCAGGCTGCCGCCCACCACACCGAAGATCACCTCGAAGCCGTCAATGCGATGCTCGAAAAGCGCAGCCCCCAGTTCACCGGAAAATGATGGACAGCAAGACCCAGGCCAGCCCGTCCGGCCCGCTCGCGGGGGTGCGCGTGCTCGATCTTTCGCGCGTGCTCGCGGGGCCGTGGTCCACGCAGATACTCGGCGATCTCGGCGCCGAAGTGATCAAGGTCGAACAACCCGGCGCAGGCGACGATACCCGCCGCTGGGGTCCGCCCGACATTCCCGATGGTTCGGGCGATTCGGCCTATTATGCCTGCGCCAATCGCAACAAGCGCTCGATCGCGATCGACATCGCCTCGCCCGAAGGCAGTGCGCTGATCCGCCGGCTCGTCGCTCAGGCCGATATCGTGGTGGAGAACTTTCGCGTCGGCGGGCTCGCCAAATATGGCCTCGACTATGCGAGCCTCGCGGCGATCAAGCCTGACCTGATCTATTGCTCGGTCACCGGCTTCGGGCAAGACGGCCCCTATGCCAATCGCGGCGGCTACGACGTGCTGGCCCAGGGCATGAGCGGGCTGATGAGCGTGACCGGGCGGCCCGACGACGAACCGGGCGGCGGACCGATGAAAGTCGGCATCGCGATCTCGGATCTGTCGACCGGGCTCTATGCGGCGATCTCGATTCTGGCCGCGCTCAATCATCGCAACCGCACCGGCGAAGGCCAGCAGATCGATTGCGCCCTGCTCGACACGCAAGTCGCGTTGCTGATCAATCAGGCCTCGAATTATCTCAACGGCGGGGTCGAACCGCGCCGTCTGGGCAATGAACACCCCAACATGGTCGTCTATCGCGATTTCGCCTGCGCCGATGGCGATGTGCTGGTCGCGCTCGGCAACGAACGGCAATATCGCCAGTTCGTCGAGATGATCGGCCGGCCCGATCTGGCGACCGACCCGCGCTTTGCCGAAAATTCCGGCCGGATCATCAATCGCGCCGCGCTGCTGGCCGAACTGTTTCCGGTGATCGCCCGCTGGAAGTCAGCCGATCTGCTGGCCGCGATGGACGAAGCCGGGCTTCCCGCCGGCCGCATCAACACCATTCCCGAGGCGCTTGCCAATCCGCAGATCGTCGCGCGCGGACTGGTCAACCAGTTGCCCCGCGCCGATGGCACCCCGGTCCACTTCCTCGGATACCCGGCGAAGTTCAGCGCCACTCCGCCGACCTACCGCCTCGCACCGCCCCGCACCGGCGAGCACACCCGCGCGGTGCTGCACGAACGGCTGGGCCTTGGCGACGGCGAACTCGACGCTCTCGTCGCAGCCGGGACCATCGCCGGGCTGCCGGAATGACCGCCTATGCCACGCTAGGCTACGACGTGGCGGACGGCCTGCTCGTCCTGCGGCTCAACCGGCCCGACCAGTTGAACTCGTTCACGGTCGAGATGGCCGATGAACTGGTCGATGCCTATGCCCGCGCCAGCGCCGACGACGCGGTCCGCGCGATCGTCGTCACCGGCGCAGGCAAGGCGTTCTGCGCGGGGATGGACCTTTCGGTCGGCGGCAACGTGTTCGGGCTCGACGAAAGGCTGGCGCCCACCCTCGCCGACATGACCCACCGTCCGGTCAGTCCGGAAATCGAACGCGGCGTGCGCGATACCGGCGGCCGGGTCGCGCTCGCGATGTACGATTGCCTCAAGCCCATCGTCGGCGCGATCAACGGCGCGGCGGTCGGCATCGGGGCGACGATGACCTTGCCGATGGACTTCCGGTTCGCGTCCGAAAAGGCGCGGATCGGCTTCGTGTTCGGCCGCCTCGGCATTACCCCCGAAGCCTGCTCGACCTGGTTCCTCCCCCGGATCGTCGGAATCGAGCGCGCGCTGGAGCTGTTCTACCGGGCCGACCTGCTGACCGCCGCCGAAGCCCGCGCGGCCGGGCTGGTGCGCGAAGTCGTCGCGCCCGAGGCCCTGCTCGAAACGGCCTGCGCTTTCGCCCGCACGCTGATCACCGATCGCTCTCCCGTCAGCATCGCCCTGATCCGGCAGATGGTCTATGCCAACAGCGCCCAGCCCCATCCGCGCGCCGCGCACGATGTGGACTCGCTCGCGATGTTCTACACCAGCATCGCCGACGACAAGGAAGGGGTCGCCGCCTTCCTCGAAAAGCGCCCCGCGAAATTCACCGGGCAGGCCTCGGCCATGCCGCCGTTCTATCCGTGGCAGCAGGACTAAGCCTCCATCCCGCATGTGCTTGGTTCTGCCGGAACTTGACCACATCGCCGCGTGCGCCATCATGCCGCGATGAACGCTGCCGAAGCCCAGACCCGCGTCGATCTCGCCGCCTGCTATCGCCTGATGGCGCGCTACGGCATGACCGACCTGATCTACAATCACATCACCGCCTGCATTCCCGGCACTGCTCACCAGGAACTGCTGATCAACCCGTTCGGCTTCCTCTACGAGGAAATCACCGCCAGCAGCCTGCTGAAGATCAACCTGGCCGGCGACGTGCTCGATCCCGGCCCCACCAGTCTGGGCCTGAACCGCGCCGGCTATGTGATCCACAGCGCGGTCCACGCCGCGCGCGACGATGCGGTCTGCGTGATCCACACCCATACCGAAGCCGGGGTCGCCGTCTCCTGCATGCCGCAGGGCCTGATGCCGATCACCCAGAACGCGCTGCGCTTCACCGGCCGGATCGGCTATCACGAGTTCGAAGGCCCGGCGATCGACGAGGATGAGCGCGTCCGGCTGGTCGCCGCGCTCGGAACGCACAACGCGCTCGTGCTGCGCAACCATGGCCTGCTCACCGTCGGACGCAGCATCGGCGAGGCATTCTGGCTGATGCAGCGCCTCGAAACCGCCTGCAAGATCCAGGTCGCCGCCCTGGCCGCAGGCCCGCCCCACTGGCCGAGCGAGCAAGCGCAGCAGCGCACCAGCGCGGTGTTCGATCCCAGAACCGGCAGCGAACACGTCGCGCTCAACGGCGCGCTGGAATGGCAGGCCCTGCTGCGCCAGCTTGACCGTACCGACCAATCCTATCGCGACTGACTTCCCACCGTCGTTCACGTTTCTCACGGAGTCCCCCAATGAAAAGCTGGATCATGCGTCGGCGCACCGACACGCTGCACGTCGATGACTACGCGCTGGTCGATATCGACCCGCCGGCCGCGCCCGGCCCCGGCGAAGTGCGGCTGCGGACGCTGTTCATCTCGCTCGACCCCTATCTGTCGCGCTTCATGAAGATCTGGGAAGGCGAGCATCCGGGCTGGGAGCAGGGCCACGTCTATGGCCGCACCGTGGCCGAAGTGACCGAATCCCGCGCCGATGGGCTGGCAGTCGGCGACAAGGTGCTCGCCGTTGCCCGCTGGCAGCCCGAAAACGTCGTCCCCGCTTCAAGCGCAATGCGGATCGATCCCGAGATCGACCCGCCCAGCCTTGTGCTCGGCGTGCTCGGCGCGTCGGGGCGGACGGCGTGGATCGGGCTGGACCTCGCGCATCCCAAGGCGGGCGAGACCCTGCTCGTCTCCGCCGCCAGCGGCCCGGTCGGCAGCGTTGTCGGCCAGCTCGCCAAGCGGCGCGGCCTGCGGGCGATCGGCATCGCCGGGGGCGCGGAAAAGTGCGCCTATGTCGAAAGCCTCGGCTTCGACGTCTGCCTCGATCACCGCCTGCCCGATCTCGCCGGACGGCTCGCCGCCGCGGCGCCCAAGGGCGTCGACATCCTGTTCGAGAACATCGGCCAGACCAGCCTCGATCCCGCGCTCTCGGTGATCAACGAAAAGGGCCGGATAATGCTGTGCGGCCTTGCCCAGCATTATAACGACGAAGTCCCGATGCAGCTCGATCACTTCAAGGCGCTGCTCTACAAGCAGGTCACGCTGCAGGGTTTCCGCACCGCCGATTTTGTCGATCGCTACGAGGAAGCAACCGCCGAACTGATGGCGGGCGTGCGCGAAGGCTGGCTGCGCTATGACGAGCAGATTACCGACGGGCTGGAACACGCCGCCGAGGCTTATCTCGCGATGCTCGGCGGACAAGGGATCGGCAAACGACTGATCAGGCTGCCCTAATCAGGTTGCCCTGAGGCCGGACGCAGGCGGGGGCTGCCCAAAGCTGCCCCCGCCGCGCCGCCGCTAGGCCGCGAGCGCGGTGCCCTCGCCGATCAGCGTGTCGATCTCGGCCGGCCCGAACCCCAGCTCGCCCAGCAGCTCGCGGGTGTGCTGCCCCAGCACCGGCGGCGCGCGATCCAGCGCCAGCCCCATGTCGCCGAACGACAGCAGCGCGCCCGGCTGTTCCAGCGTCTTGTAAACCGGATGCGGATAGGATGCGACCAGCCCCAGCCGCTGGTTGTCGGCGCTGTCGAAGAACGGATAACGCTGCTCCCGCGTCGCTTCGGCCCCGGCGATCCCGGCCCGCGCCAGCAGCGCCAGCGCTTCCGCCTTGTCCAGCGCTTCGAAATGCGCTTCCAGCCCATCGGCCGCCACCCCGGCGGCACCGGCCAGCCGCCCGGCCGCCGCGAGATCGGCTTCCGGCGCGGCCGCGACGACCCAGCCGTCGCGGCACTGATAGAGCCGCCGTGCCGGACCGACGCCAAGCTGGCGCGCGTCCAGCTTCGCATAGGGCGTCAGCGTGCCATCGGCGCGTTGCACCGCCAACATGCTCAGCAGCCCGGCGCCCAGCAGCGAGACCCCGCAGGCCTGCCCTTCCCCGGTCTGCTGGCGGTGCAGCAGGGCGAGCAGCGTTGCGGTGACCGAGCCGAGCGCGGCCTGATGATCCATCATCCCGAAGCGGTGCCAGATCGGCGGATTGCCCGCGCCCGCGCCCTCGTATTCCCAGCCGCTCGCCGCCTGGATCATCTGGTCATAGCCCGGCCAGTCCTTGCGCGGCCCCTGCGGGCCATACGTGCCGACATGGCAGAAAATGATCTTCGGATTGATCGCCTTGAGGCTCTGGTAATCGAGCCCGAGCCGGGCTGCCGCCGCCGGGCGAATGTTGTGGTGCACCACATCGGCGCTCTGCACGAGCCGGACCAGCGTCTCGCGCGATTTCGCATCCTTGAGCTGGAGAGCGATCGTGCGCTTGGCCCGCTGGCAGCCCAGGAACGGCCATTCGGCGAAGCGCATCGGATCGCCGGAGGTCATCTCGACCTTGATCACGTCGGCGCCCAGATCGCCCAGCAGCATCGGCCCCAGCGGCCCGGCGAGATAGCTGCCGAAATCGAGCACGCGCAGCCCCGCGAGCGGACAGGCCGGCGTGGGGGCGGAGCCCCGCGCTTCGGCGTGCGGCGCCTTTGGCCAGTCCGACAGATCCGGCGCGGCGCGTTGCTGCACCGGCGGGGTCACGTGCAGCGGCGTAGCGGGCTGGACCGTGCGGCCGAACGCGGCGGTATCGACCGTCACGGCATAGTCGTTGGCGCGAACCTGCTCGTCATCGTAAAGCGCGCCCATCGGCAGGCAGGGCTGATGAGGGATGTCGTTCGCGGCGAACTCTTCCATCCATTCGGCCCGCGTGCGGGTCTTGAGCACGACATCGAGCGCGCCCTTGTCGGCAGTATAGGCCAGGCGGGCGGGCGCATAGACGGCGTTGGCGCGGGCCTTTTCTTCGGGGCTCATCGCAGCCAGCCCGGCGGCGACCGAGGGCGAGGTCCAGACCGGCCCCATGGTGTGCATCCACAGGCCGTCGGCACATTCGAAAATGGTCGGCACATTGTCCTTGGGCATCGCGCCCAGCACTGCCGGAGTCGGCTCCTCGGCGCGGTGCCAGTTCATCATCTGCGGCACGAGCGCGCCCTGCACCAGGCTGGTCCGCACCGCCCCGCCCTGCCCGTTCATCCGGCGCAGATAGAGCCGCGTCAGCGCGCCGGCCGCGATCAGGTGCGCGGCATGCATGCTGCCGAGCGGGAAGCGCAGGAAATTGGGGCCATCGCGCCCGGTCGCCTCCTGCTCGTCGCAAATCCCGGCCGAGGCCAGCGCCAGCGCGTCGTCGGTCGGCATCGCGTCGAGCGGATGGCCGACCGGCCATGCGGTCACCGCCGCGACGATCAGGTCGGGCCGGAGCCGCGCCAGCGTGGCATCATCAAGCGCAAGCGCGGCGGCATCCTGCGGCGCGAGATCGTGGATCAGCATATCCGCTCCCGCCAGCAGCGCATCAAACCGGGTCCGGTCCGCCGCCGCCTTCAGGTCCAGCGCCTCACGCGCCTTGCTGCGGTTCCAGAAGGCGTCATCCGGCGCTGTCACCCGGCTTTCATACCCCGGGGCGATCACCTTCACGACGTCCGCCCCCGCCTCGGCCAGCATCAGCGCCGCCAGCGAACCGGCGCGACCTTCGGCGAGATCGACAATCCGCACGCCGTCCAAAATGCCCTGAACCATAAATTCTCCATCATCCCATGGGCTGCCGGTCTAGTGCCAGTGCCCTTGCGCTTGCCGCAATCGGCTGCGCGATGCCGCAGCATGATGCCCGGCACTGTCAGCCGGATGCAAGGACTTCTCCACCTTGCGCGAAGAATTCCGGAAAGCGGCACGTACAGGATGTAAGTTTTCGGCCGTGCCGTGCGATCAAGTTCCCGCGCCCGATCTCCGCCGGTCCAGGGAATGCGGCTACCCTGGCCGCGCCGGGCGGCGCCGCGCGAGGCCCCCGACGGACCCCGCCGGGGGCGGGGGGTTATGGGCC
>VMTF01000077.1 GCA_013791705.1 Sphingomonadales bacterium
AAATGTCCAAGGTGTTCACGGAAAAGGGCGGCGAGGTTTATCTGCCGGCCGACCCGGCGGTGTAGGGGACAGCAGCAAGGGAAGACCTGAAGTGCGGGGGCCATCGCCCCCGCGATTTTGGGAGCTAGTGCGCTTATTTCCCCAACCTTGCGCTGTGACCCATCGGTCGTTATAACCCCTGTATGAACACCACCCTCAAGATCACCAAGATCGGCAATTCCGCAGGAGTCATCCTGCCCAGGGAACTGTTGGCGCACC
Source organism: Sphingomonadales bacterium (assembly GCA_013791705.1). GTDB lineage: Bacteria > Pseudomonadota > Alphaproteobacteria > Sphingomonadales > Sphingomonadaceae > Novosphingobium. The sequence goes on from VMTF01000077.1 coordinate 259, forward strand.
TCAATGCTGCCGTGGGCGAGACGCTTTCAGTTGTCACCACCCCGAACGGCATCGAACTGACCTCTGCCGAGCCGGACTTCGAGGCGCAGATGGCGGCGGCGCGGGAGGTGATGGCGCGGCGCAAGCGGGCGCTGCGCGAACTGGCGAAGTAGGCATGGCCCGGCAATGGGTCTGGATCGCCACGCAAGTGGCGGACGCGGCGCATCGCGAGCAATTGGCCGAGCATGGCGGCGGCGAGGGGGTGCGCGATGCCGGGCTGCTCGAAAGCGCGATGGCCCGCCCGCGCAACCTGGCCGCCTATGGCGATCCCGACGCGGCAACGCTGGCTGCCGCCTATGCCTTCGGCATCGCGCGCAATCACCCGTTCGTCGATGGCAACAAGCGGACGGCAGCGGTGGTCTGCGAAACCTTCCTTGCGCTGAACGGCCATGGCCTGACCGCCACCGATGCCGAACTGGTCGTCGCCTTCCTCGCCCTCGCCGCGGGCGAACTCGCCGAGGACGAACTGGCCGACTGGCTGCGCGAACACATGGCGGGCTGACGCCCCGCCGGTCTCCGCGCGTCAGGCGATGATGTATGACGCGACCAGCACGAAGCGCCAGCCGTCCGGAGTGAGGCGCAGCATATAGTGCGCGGTGCGGCGTTCCATGATCGATCCGTCGCGGTGCATCCGCCGCACGTCGGGCGCATCCATCAGCGCCAGCCCCGGCCCGAACGGCGTGACCGCAAGCTCGCCCACGGCGGTGTGGCTGTAGCCGCGCGCTTCATAGGCGGCGAACGACTGGCGCTGGCGGGCCTGATAATCGGCCAGGCTCGCGAAACTTTGCGCCCCGTCCGGCGTCGCGACCATGCAGGGCTCATCGAAAAACCCGGCTAGCCGGTCAAACTCGCGCGCGTTCCACGCGGTGATATAGTCGCGGTAAAACGCCGTCAGTGTCTGCGTCAGGTCCATCCGGCTGCTCTCCTCATCCCGCCTGGCGGCGCGCGATAGCATATCGGGGCGGGCCGGGCGCGCGGTCAACGCTCCCGCACTCCCGCGATTTTCGGGTATGTCGGTGCCTGCCACTATAATTGCGCAATAAGGCGGGCATCCGCCTGCCTGGCGGGGAAGGAATGACAATGGCCTTGTTCAAGGCGATCATACCCGGCTTTCTCCTGAACTGGATCGTATCCAGCTTCGTCGGCGCCAGCGGATCGCGCGGGGGGGTGCTGGCAATTCGCCACGTCAACATCGAGGGCTACGAAATCTACGGCTCGTGGCCGCTGTTCTTCGCCGCAACCGGCCTGGCCTGGGCGATCTTCAAGATGATGGAATAAAGTCCGCCCTACCGTCCCAGCCGCACCAGCGCCTCGTCCAGCGCGGAAAGAAACCGCGACCGGTCGGTCTTGGAAAACGGCGCAGGACCGCCGACAGCGTCGCCGCCCGCGCGCAAATCGGCCATGATCGCACGGGTGGCGATCTGGCCGCCGATCGAATTGAGCGTAAAGCGTCGTCCGGTGTGGGCCAGCACGGCGGCGCCGCGTTTCAGACAGCGTTCGGCCAGCAGGATATCGGCGGTGATCACCACGCAGCGCGGGGTGGCGGCCTCGGCAATCCAGTCGTCGGCGGCATCGAAGCTGTCGGCCACTACCACCCGGCTGATCAGCGGGTGGACCGGCACGCGAAACGGGCTGTTGCTGACCACCGCGACGGGGACGGCATGGCGAAAGGCAACCTTGTAAACCTCCTCCTTCACCGGGCAGGCGTCGGCATCGACCAGAATGCGCGGGGCCGATGGCCCGGCAAGCCCGGAAGCAGGCCCGGAAGCAGGCCCGGAAGCAGGCCCGGAAGTGGCGGCATTATCGCTCATGCCCCGGACCTCGCACGCCGCGCCGCGCGGTGCAACTTCGGGCAACTTCGGGCACCCGCGCGCCCGACGAAGGGGGCGGGAGAGCACCACACTCCCCCGCCCCCCCCCACGTGGTCAAACGCGCGTCGTCATGCGCAACAAGCGATCAGCGCGATGCGACTTCCCTGGCCGAAACGTCCACTTCCGAAAGCGGGAACCGCACCGGCTTGTAGTTGAACTCGCCGCTCACGCGGTTTTCGGAAACGATCAGGCGAAACGGCGCGCCGTCCGCCTTGCCGGCCAGAACCATGCGGCCATCCACCATCTCACTGGTGTAAATGTAGGTCACCCCATCGCGAACGAACGAAACCGGCGCGGATTCAGCGTGTGCAACCACCGGAAGGGTCAGCGCGGCGGCGGCGAGAACGGGGAGAAACAGCGACTTGCGGATCGATGATTTCAACATGGCAATATCCTTTGAAGTGGAGGATGATTGCCCCGGGCATCCGTAGTGTTGTTAAGTTCATCATATATATGATCGGCGCCATCACAAGTGCATTGTGCGCTGCAGCAAGTGCGGTTAGCGCAAGTGCTGCAGTGCAGCATACAAAAATCCCGGCAATTCAGCGCTTGCGCACGAATTCCGCCCGCAGGACAAGGCCCTTGATGCCGGGATAACGGCAATCGATCTCCTGCGGATCGCCGGTCAGCCGGATCGATTTGATCACCGTTCCCTGCTTCAGCGTCTGCCCGGCGCCCTTGACCTCGAGATCCTTGATCAGCGTCACCTGATCGCCGTCGGCCAGCAGATTGCCCACCGCATCGCGAACTTCGATCGTGTCGGCCGCCGCCTGCTTCGCCGCCAGTTCCGAGGCCGGCAGCCACTCGCCGCTCTCTTCGTCATAGACATAGTCTTCGTCATCGCCGGCCATCATGCGCTCCTGTCGGTTCGCCGCCGGCAATGGCAGGCCGGCGGCCATCTGGCCAGCGCCGGGCGCACTTTCGCGGTGCCGGCACATGCCGCGCCGGAACGGCCCCGCCACCCGAACGTTGCCCTATCAACCACCAGCCTCTCCCTCGCGCTCCCGCGCGCACCGGGCCGAGCTGCACTGGAACGCTGATCTGGAACAAGGAGACAGGACCGTGAACAAGTTGATGCTGGCCCCGCTTGTCGCCGTAACGCTCGTCGGCGGCTGCGCCACTTATGGTGACCGGTCCGACGATGGCTACGGCTATTACGATCGCGGCTCCTACAGCCGCTATGGCTCGTATGACTGGAACAACCCCGACCCGCGCGAGGGCCGCTATTATGCCGACCGCTACTACCGCAACGACAGCCGCTATCGCGAACGCCGCCTTTCATCCAACGACCGCATCTATCGCGGCCGTGACGGGCGCTATTACTGCCGCCGGTCCGATGGGACCACCGGGCTGATCGTCGGCGGGATCGCCGGCGGGATTCTCGGCAACATCATCGCCCCGGGCGATTCCCGGACGCTCGGCACCGTGCTCGGCGCAATTGGCGGGGCCGCCGCCGGCGCGGCGATCGATTCGAACAACAATGATGTGCGCTGCCGCTGAGGGGACGGGCGCTGCCGCCGAGCGTCAGTGCCGCACCGTATAGCCGCGGCCGGCCGGGCGCGGCGCGGTGCACACCGCGCCGGCCGCGACCCGGCTACCGCGAATGACCAGGACGACGGTATCGCCGGCCTCGATCTTCACGTCCTCGCCGGGATGGACGAAGCACTGCGTGCAGGCGCCCGGCTCTCCGCCGCGATCGATCTGGACAATGAAAAACCCGCCCCGGCCGCGCCGTTCGGCCTCTCCCACGGTCTCGCCCGCAAGCGCCGATTCGGCCGAAACGGTCACGGCTTCCAGTTCAAGGCCGAATTCGTTGAGGCCGCGCTTCAGGTCGCGCAGTTGGGCGGATTCGCCCAGGAACCGGGCAGTTGAAGGATAGAGGATCATCTCCGCGATCCGTTCGGCTCCGATATGGGTCGGCAATACCACCTTGTCGGCGCCGGCGTGGATCAGCTTGCCCTCGGTCGACGGCGCCTCGCCGCGCGCGATGATCTCGATCCGCGGATTAAGGTTGCGGGCCGAGAGCGTGATGAACACGTTGTTCGCATCGTCGGGCAGGACGGTGGCCAGCACCCGCGCGCGCTCGATGCCGGCCTGCTTGAGCGAGGCCTCGTCCGTGGCGTCGGCCGCAAGTGCGAGGTAGCCGAACGCCCTGGCTTCAGCGATCTTGTCGGCGCTGCGCTCCACGATGATGAACGGCAGGCGCGCCGCCGCGAGTTCCTTGGCGAGCTGGGAGCCGATCCGGCCCAGGCCGCAGATGATGGCGTGGTCTTGAAGGCGTTCGATCTGGCTCTGCATGCGTTCGATCCCGAGAAGGCTGCGCAATTGGTAGTGCGCGAAAACCTGGACCAGCGCACCGGTGAGGATAATCATGCCGGTGCAGCCGAGCACGATTGTCGCCGTGGTAATGGCGCGGAGCCAGGGCGTGTCGATCGGACGGACTTCGTTATAACCGACCGCGAAGATGGTAACCACGACCATATAGGCCGCATCGCCCAGGCTCCAGCCGGCCGCGACGAAACCGGCGGTGGCAGCGAAGTAGATCACCACCACGAAGGCCAGCGCGCGCAGCAGGTTCTGCACGGGCGAACTGAGCATGATCCGGGCCGCCCGTTCGATCCTGCGGCTGCGCCCCAAAGTCATCGCGCGCCCTTGCGCGCAAAGCGGCGCGGGCACCAGCCGAAATTCTGCCGCTCGCGCGCCGCCATCGTCACACTAGGCCCCTGCCTGCCACTGGCGGATCGCCTCGATCGGCCAGGCCAGCATGATCACGTTGAGCGTCAGGTTGTCGCGAATCATCGCCAGCGTGAATATCTCGAAGGTGATCGCGGCGGCAACGCTGACGCGCACCGGCAGCCGCGCGGCGAGCAGGAATCCGATCATCATGAAGCCGATATCGGCCAGCGAATTGACCACGCTGTCGCCCGCGTAGCCATAGCTGATCGTCACCGCGCGATAGCGCTCGATGATGATCGGCGAATTTTCGAGCAGTTCCCACAATCCCTCGCCGGCGACCGCGACGGGCAAGGCCCAGCGCGCCGAGCGCCGGCCCAGCACGCCCCATTTCCGCCACAGCAGATAGGCGACAAAGTAGAACAGCAGCCCGTGAATCACATGGCTGAACGAATACCAGTCGGCGATGTGCTGGCTGTTTTGCGCCGAATGGACCACGCCCCACCACGGCTTGACCGTGCCGCACGCGCAGATCGCCGCCCGCCCCATCGCCAGTTCGATCGCGCCGACCGCCGCCGCGATGGCGAGCGCGAGCTTGATTCCGGCGCGCGACGGCAGCAGCGAGGGCGGATTGCGGCGTTTCACCGGCCCACCATGGCAGCGGCGCGCGGGCACGCCAAGGGTCTGCCTTGCACTGACACCGGGCGCGGCTAAGGTGCCGCCCGCATGGACCATCGCGATGCAGACATTGCCGTGCTCGGAGGCGGGCTCGCCGGGGGCCTGATCGCCCTTGCACTGGCGAAGCTGCGCCCGGAACTGTCGGTCGTGGTGATCGAGCGCGGCACCGCGCTGGGCGGCAACCATGTCTGGTCGTTCTTCGCGACCGATTTGCCCCGGGGCGGCGCGGACTTGCTCGAACCGCTCGTGGCGGCGCGCTGGGATAGCTACGACGTGCGCTTTCCCGCGCTGACGCGAACCCTGTCGACGCCCTATCACAGCATCACCAGCGCCCGGTTCGACGCAGGCCTGCGCGCGGCCCTGCCCGATGGCGCGATAGTGACCGGCGAGGTGGTGGCCGCCGCGCCCGACCGGATAACGCTGGCCGGCGGGCGGGCCTTGCAGGTCGGCGGCGTGATCGATGCGCGCGGCGCGGCCGGGCTGCCGCATCTGTCGGGCGGCTGGCAGAAGTTCGCCGGGCAGATGCTGCGCACCGCGCGCCCGCACGGGCTGGTGCGCCCGGTCGTGATGGATGCGGCCGTGCCGCAAACGGACGGCTACCGCTTCGTCTATTGCCTGCCCTTCGCGGCGGACCGGGTCTTTGTCGAAGATACCTATTATTCCGACACGGCCGAACTGGATGCACCGGCCCTGCGCGCGCGGATTGCCGACTATTGCCGGAGCGCCGGGTGGGAGGTGGCCGAAGTGCTGGGCGAGGAGACCGGTGTCCTGCCGGTCGTCGCCGCCGGAGACTATGCAGCGTTCCGGCGCGCGGCCGATCGGGGCGTGGCGCTGGCGGGGGTGCGCGCCGGGCTGTTCCAGCCGCTGACCAGCTATTCCTTGCCGACCGCGCTGCGCTTTGCGCTCGACCTTGCGGCGCTGCCCGATCTTTCGGGCACTGGCCTTTTGGGCGCCAGCCGCGCATGGGCGGCACGGCACTGGCGCGGCGGCGGATTTTACCGGATGCTGTCCGCCATGCTCTTCGGCGCGGCGGTTCCGGCGGAACGCTACCGGGTGTTGCAGCGGTTCTATGGGCTGGACCAGAAACTGATCGAGCGGTTCTATGCGGGCGAGACGACCATGACGGACAAGTTGCGGATTCTGAGCGGCAAGCCGCCGGTGCCGGTCGGCGCGGCGATGGCGGCGCTCGTCGGGCGCCGCGCGCTGGCTGATCTTGGCGGGGCCGATTTTGGTTCAGCCGATCTTGCTTCAGGCCGGCCGGAGCCGCGCGCATGAGCCGCACCGCCTGCGTGGTCGGTTCGGGCTTCCGCGGGCTGGCGCTCGCGATCCGGCTGCAATCGGCC
>VMTF01000027.1 GCA_013791705.1 Sphingomonadales bacterium
GACCGGGGCCGGAGCACCGCCGAAGTTGTAGGCCAGCGTCGCCAGCAGGCTGTGCGAGCGCAGACGCGTTTCGACCGGGGTGCCGGCCGCATCGATCAGGCTCAGATTGTCGATGTTGAAGAAGCGATACTTCAGCCCGAAATCGACACTTTCGTTCAGCGGATAGCGGATGCCGGCCAGCGCCTGGTAGGCGAAGCGGGTGTCGCTGTCGTTGATGTTGGCACCGATCGGCGCAAAGGCCTGAACCTTGCCGCGGCCCACGCCGACACCGCCGCCGACAAAGGCCTGGAGGCCGTCGTCAGGACCGAAGTCGAACATGCCGTTGACCATGCCGCTCAGGGCGCTGCTGCCGCCGGGCATGTTGCCGGTGAACTGCGTGCCGAGCACGGTGTAGTCCTGAACATGGGCACGGCGATAGCTGGCTTCGGCTTCCAGACGGAACATGCCGAAGTCATACCCGACGATCCCGCCGAAATCGTAGCCGGTTTCGGTGTTGAGGGTCGAGCCCGTGCCCGCGCCGGTGATCTCGCTGTTTTCAAACGCGACGGCGCCAGCGTCAGCCTCGATGTACCAGGCTTTCTCGCGGGCAATCGCCGGCGTGGCGAGCGAGACGGCTGCTGCCGTAGAGAGTAGGATTAGTTTTTTCATGGTTCCCTCATGAGATGAAGTGCCGTGTCGACCGAGTAGCTGTCGGACACTCACGTTGCAACGCCGTTCTTGCAGGTTTGGTTCCACAATTTCTTCGATTGTGGTGCATTTGCATCAGATTGCCCCTGCGGCGCGGGGTGCGGGGGCGGCGGATCATGGGCTTGGCAAACAATGATATTCCGGGAAAACCGGGACTGTTCTGGGTATCGGGAAAAATACTTTGAACACTGTGCCGTTACATTCGCTTACGTCTGCACTGCTTGGATCGGGCAGCTCGTCGCTGCAGGAGGAGGGATGCGGCAGTTCATGCCCGGGGCCATTCCCAGGGGCGTGCGGCGCCGGGCGCCAGGCGCTCGATCAGTTCGAGCCGGCGCGCCTGGCGCGATTCCAGGGCCAGGGTCAGGATCGGCTGCGGCCGGGCGATAAACTGGCTTGGCGACATGCCGAAGAGCTTGGTGAACTCGCGGATCAGGTGGCTCTGGTCATAGTAGCGCAGGATGAGTTCTTCGGCTTCGGCACTGTCCGCAACGCCGCGCAGATGGCTGGCCATATCGAGCGCACGGGCCCGGCGCAGCACCTGCTTGGGCGCCATGCCGAAATCGCGGCTGATGATCCGCTCAAGCCGGCGCTGGGTGATCCCGCACTCACGGGCGAACTCGGCCACCGGCGCTGATGGGTCGGTGAAGGCAAGCGCCTCGAACCGCGCACTCACCGGGTCGGGTTCGGCCCCGCCGGAATCGGCGAGGATCTGCCGGATCATTGCCTCGAGCATGATCAGCCATTGCTCGGGCTCGGTGTGGTTCTCAAGCACCGCGAGCGCCGCGTCGCCCGGCAGGCCAAGGTCCGAACAGGGCAGCAGGCGGTCACAATAATCGGCGGTATTCAGGCCGCGCAGGGCATGGCCGGTGCCGGGCCGCAGCGCGATGCCAATGCTGGTGAAACTGCCGGTGACCGAAATCGGCATGCGACTGGTTTGCGGCCCGAAGAACAGCGCGGCGCGGCTAGAGGCGCGGGGGCCGTCCGCTGTCTCTGCGGTCCAATCGCCCTTGAGCTGGATTCTGATAAACGAGGTATCGTTGAACAGGCCGCAATCCAGGCGATAATCGGCGGGGGCCTGGACAACCGTGGCATAGAGCCGGGCAATCCAGGGGGAAAGGTCCGGCGCAGGCGCGCGGTTATAGGAAATGGGTTGCCCGCCCCGGCTGACCCCGTGACGGGGCTCGATAGTATCGTCCACGGCGGGCCGCGTCCGTTTCAGCATAAATTCCCTGTTTTTTTCTGCAGACACTCTGCTGCGACCGACACTCTTGAGCGCTCAAGCTGCTCATTCATAGATACTACACGGCAAGTTTATAGGCAAAACGCGTCACGGTGAAAAATTTCCTTGAGGCAAGTGCTCCGGTGTTACGCCAGCTTGACCGCGATCAGGATTTGGCGGCAGAGCCGGTCGCATGAAACTCGACACTGACATCGCGCTTGCCCTGCGTCTGGCCGATGCCGCCGGCGCGGCGATCCGGCCCTGGTTCCGGCGCGAGGCCGGAGCCGAACGCAAGGACGATGCGACCCCGGTGACCCTGGCGGACCGCGCGGGCGAGGATGCCATGCGCCGGATCCTGACCGCCGAAGTCCCGCGCGATACGATCATCGGCGAGGAGTTTGGCGCCACGGCGGGCACCTCGGGGCGCAGTTGGGTGCTTGACCCGATTGACGGCACCGCCGGTTTTCTTGCGGGCCGCCCGATCTTCGGGACGCTGATCGCGCTGGTCGTCGAAGGCTGGCCGGTGCTGGGAATAATCGACCAGCCGATTCTTGGCGAGCGCTGGGTTGGAGTCAGCGGCCGCCCCACCACGTTCAACGGCAAGCCGGTGCGCACCCGCGCCTGCCGTGCCCTTGCCGATGCGACGCTGGCAACGACCGGCCCGCACTATTTCGACGATCACGATGGCGCGCATTTCATGGGCCTTGCCGCGAAGACCGATCATCGCCGGATGGTCATGGGCGGCGACTGCTACAACTATGCGATGCTGGCGAGCGGACATCTCGATGTGGTTTGCGAGGCAAACCTCAAGCTGCACGACTGGGCGGCGCTGGTGCCGGTGGTCGAAGGCGCGGGCGGCACGATGTCCGACTGGTCCGGCGACCCGCTCCATGCCGGATCGTCCGGCCAGGTTCTGGCGCTGGGTGATCCGGCCCGGCTCGAAGACGTGGTCGCTGCGCTGGCTTGTGCCCACTGAACGCGGCCACCAAACTTTGGCGGGGCCGCCCCGGGAGACCGGACGGGAATTCGCGATGCGCTTCTTCTTCTACGGGACGCTGCTGCCTGGCAGTTGCAATGCGGTTGCAGCGGCGGTGCACCGCAAGCTCACGCGGGGCATTCCCGCCTTTGCCCGGGGCCATCTTCACGCAGTGCCCGATCCCGCCGGGTGGTATCCGGCCTTCCGCGCCGACCCGGCCGGGGAACAAGTTCGGGGAATGCTCTGCACGGCGCTGCCGGATTTTACGCCTGCCGATCTGGCCGCGCTGGATTTCTATGAGAACTTCAGGCCCGATGATCATCCAGGTTCGGAATATCTGCGCCGCGAAATCACCGTCAGCACAGGGGAAGGCCGCCAGCTGGCTTGTGCCTATCTCTATCGAGATACACTGCCGGAAGGGTCGCTCCCGGTTCCCGGTGGAGATTTCCGCGCCTTTCTGGCCCAGACCGGGCTGCCCGAATATCGGGGGTGTGAGTAACGCGAAACATGCGGGCGATGAACGCCCGCTTCCCATCAGGGGAGCGGTGCGCTGTAGTGCCGCAAACTTTCGGAGAGATTTGTCATGACTGTTTCGCTCTATTCTGTCGCAGTGCCCCCGATGTTGCAGATTCTCAGCGCCACGTCCGGCCTGTTGACCAAGGCCCGCGCATTCTGCGCGGAACAGGGCGTCGCAGAAGCTGAACTGGCCGAAATCCGGCTGGCGCCCGACATGTGGCCGTTCAGTTGGCAAGTGCGCGCCTGCACGACTTATTCCGCGATCGCTGTGCAGGCGCTGGAATCAGGCCTGCATGCTCCTGACTTTTGCGATGTTCCCGCCGATTTTGATGTGCTTGACGGCATGGTCTCCGATGCGATCGCGGTGTTGCGGGGTGTCTCGC
>VMTF01000235.1 GCA_013791705.1 Sphingomonadales bacterium
GGCCGGCGCGGGCGCGGGTGGAGGCGCTGCTCGCGGCGGGTGCGCCCGAGAGCGCGGCGCTGGCGCTGATTGGCGGCAGCGCGGGCTATATGCTGTCGCGCGGGGGTGATGGTCAGCACCTCGCCTCGGTGGTCCTGCCCGGGCGGGGCGAAGAAGTGACGGCGGGCGGCGATACGCTCGCGCTCGCGCTGATCGGTGCGCTCGCGCTGGCGCTGGCGGAAGCCGAAGCCCAATTCGACGACAGCCCGGGCCGGGAGATTGCGCGCCAGATCGATGCGCGGGCTCACGACGGTGCGCGCCCGAACTGACCTTAGTTCACCAGCGCGGCTTCGATCGCGATCCGGATCGCTTCGGAGGTGTGGTTGGCGCCCATCTTGTTGAGCATGTTGGCGCGGTGGATTTCCACGGTGCGCGGCGAGATGTTGAGCATATCGCCGATCAGGCGGTTCGACAGGCCCCCGGCGACGCCGGACAAGACCTCGCGCTCACGCTTGGTCAGGCGTTCGATGCGGCTGCGGGCGACGGCTTCGCGCAGCTTGCTGCCCGCGACGGCTACCGCGCGGTCCTGCGCGACATGCATGGATTCTCCCAGTGCCTGCTCGTCAAACGGCCAGACGAGATAATCGACCGCGCCCTGCAGCACGGCTTCGACGATGCGGCGGGTGGAGGGCTGTTCGGCAAAGGCGATGATCGGCAGCCAGTCTCCGGAATGGCCCATGTGATCGAGCACGGCGGCAATCGTATCGTCGGTATCGTGTACCAGCAGCAGCCCGTCACGCGGCCAGCACGAGAACAGCTCGCCCGTATCCTCGAACGGTTCGACATGGAGATCGCTACCCTGAAGGTAATGCGAAATGGCGGCCCGGCGGCGGAAATCGCCATCGACGAGGATCAGGTTTTTGCGGCTGTTCATGGGAGAAACTCTTAGCGGATCGCACCTAGGCGTTAAGCCTGAGACAGGTCCGCTTTGGAGCAAGAATATCTCCGAAACGAATATGATGGCGGGCAAGCCATTGCATTGTAATATATAAGTAAATACGCGTATTGGAATGCCCGTCAGGCCGCTGCGCTTTCGCCGGCCAGCGCCGCCGCGATCTCGGTGAAATCCTGCCGGATCTCGGCAATCCGCGCGGGCTTGAAGGCCAGCACGCTATCAAGCAGCGAACCCCGCACGGCCTGGTAGAACTGGCGCAGCGCCAGCGCGACGCCGGCCTCGCCCGACACCCCGAGCTGCAGCGCGGTGAGCGCCGACATCGCGCGGGTCAGGGCCTGGCTCTTGGCGGCATTGTCGCCGCGCTCATGGGCATAGAGCGCGGAGCCGAGCGAGCCGATCAGGTGTTCGTAACACAGGCCGACCAGTTCTGCCGGATCGCAGCCGTGGACCCGCGCGTCGAAATCGACCCGGCGATAGGCGTCCTGGGGGGTGTGGCGGGCCAGCATGGTCATGTCTTGTGGTTCCGGGGTTGGGCGTTGGGCAGGTCAGGCGGCGGTCAGTTCTTGCTCGAATTCCACGCGTCGATCTGGCTCTTGAGGAACGACAGCGTCGAGGTCGAGGCGGCCACCGCCGTCTGCGTGGTGGCGAAGCGCGAAACGAGCTGGACGCGCAGCGCCTCCTGCTTGTCGGCGAGGCCCGACAGGTCGGTCGTCACCTTGCCCTTCTGGCTGGTGTAGCGCGCGATCGAGGCGGCCAGCGAACTGGCATCGGCGCTGCTGCTCATCTTGCGGTTGAGCGCGTCGATCGTGCCATAGACGCCGTGCAGGCCGTTGGTGAACATCGCCGCAACCCCGTTCGGATCAGCTTTGAGCGTGGCGGCGAGCCGCGCGCCATCGAGCAGGAACGTCCCGTCGCGCTGGATCGAAACGCCAAGGTCGGCCAATGTGCGCGGCGCATTCGCGGCGGCATTGGGCATGATCACGGTGCCCGATAGCTGCGACATCGCGCGCTTGAGCGCCAGCGCGCCGCCATCGCGGGCAAGATCGCCGCCGATCGGATCGGTCGCGGTTTTCACCTGGCCCGCGATCTCGTTGAGCGCGGCGGTGAGATCCTGCATCGCGGTGGTGATCGCGGCGGTATTGTCGGCGAAAGTCAGCGTGGCGGGCGCGCCGATGTTGGTCGCGGTGAGCGTCAGGTTGAGCCCGGGGATCGCCTCGTTCACGGTGTTGCCGGTGGCCGCCATCGGCAAGCCATCGAGCAGATAGGCCGCATCGGCCGAGGCGGTGAGGAGCCGGGCGGGATCGCCGCTCGCCGGCTGCCAGGCGAGCTGCGCGAGGCCGGGATCGGCCGGATCTTCGCTCGCTTCGAGCACGAAGCCGTTGCCCGCGCCCTCCTGCCCCTTCATTACCAGCCGGGCTCCGGCGGTAGTGTTGGCGACATAGGCCGAAACCCCGGCATTCGCGCCGTTGATCGCGGCGGCGACATCGGCCAGCGTCGCGCCCGCGGCAATCGTGATGTCGACAGCGGCATGGCCGGTGTCCTCGGCGAACGACGCGCCCGAAACCGTGCCGAACCGCAAGGTCAGCGTGCCCGAGCCGACCGGACTGGCGCCGGTCGCGAGCGCCGGGCCGGCCAGCGTCTGCGCCTTGGCGAGCTGGGTCACCTCGAGCGAATAGGTGCCGCGCGGCGTGGTCGAGCCGGACAGCACCGGCCGCGCGACAGCGCTGTTGGAAAGGCTCGGCTGAGGCGAAAGATCGCCGCTGCGCACCCGGTCACCCAGCGAAGTGGAAAGCGCGAGCAGCGATGACTTGAGATTGCCCGCGCTCGAAATCTGCTGATCGAGCGTGTCGGACCTGAAGGCCAGCCGGTCCGTCCGGTTCGCGAACTGCGCGACCGCAAGGTTGGCCGCCAGCGTGTTCCAGTCGATCGCATTGGCGCCGTTCAGCGAGGTAAGGATCGAACTGGCGGTCGAACTCTGGATGGCTGAGGTGGTGGAAGTGGGCATGGTGGTCAGGACGGCGATTGGCGCGGGGGATTAAGGGCTTGTCCGTCCATCACGCCGCCTGCGGATCAGGCCGCCCCTCCGGATCAAAGCGCAGTTCGATCGGCACTTCGACGCGGGGCAGGTCGCGCGGTTCGCCGCGTTTTAGGGCCAGCACGAAGCCGAGCACGCCCGCCACGGCGGCGTAGAGTTCCTCGCGGATCACCTGGTTTTCGCGGGTGGTGAAATAGACCGAGCGGGCGAGGGCGGGGTATTCGAGCAGGGGCACTTCCAGCTCGCGGGCCAGTTCGCGCATCGCGAGGGCCTTTTCGTCGCGGCCCTTGGCGAGCACGATCGGCGCTCCGGCGCGCAGCGGATCGTAGGCGAGGGCGACCGAGAAGTGCGTCGGGTTGGTGATGATGAACTGCGCCTCGCGCACCGCGCGCTGCAGCCCGCCCATTGCGAGCTGGCGCTGGCGCTGGCGGATCGCGGCCTTCTTCTCGGGCGAGCCCTCGGTTTCCTTGTGCTCGTCGCGCACTTCCTGCTGGCTCATCCGCAGACGCATGAAGCGGCGGACGAACTGGATCGGAAAGTCGATCAGCGCGATGCCGATCAGGCCGAAGGTCAGCGCGAACAGCAGCGAGCTGAGCGCCTCCCACCCGCTTTCAAGCTGGCCCGACAGCGGCGCGCGGGCAAGGTCGAACAGCGCGTGAAGGTGCGAACGCGCCCAGAACCACGCGATCGTGCCGAGCAGCACCGCCTTGGCGAGGCTCTTGCCGAGTTCGATCAGGCCCTGCGCGCCGAACATTCGCTTGAGGCCGGACAGCGGATTGATCCGGCTGCCCTTGGGAGCGAGGTTGCCGGGCAGCCAGCGCCCTTCGCCGAACCCCAGTTGCGAGACAAGCGAGGCCCCGGCGACGACCACGCCCAGCAGCATGATCGGCGGGAGCACCGCGATCAGCGCGCCGAGCAGCAGGGCGCCGGGCGCGAAATCGCTGATCGCGCTGCGGTCGAATGACAGGCTGCCGGTGAGCGAGGTGGTGATGATGGCAAGCAGCCACGGCCCGGAGAGCTTCAACCAGCACGCTCCGGCCAGCATCGCGGCGGCGGTCGCCAGTTCGCGCGAGCGCAGGACATCGCCCTTCCTGGCGGAATCGCGTTTGCGCTTTTCGGTTGGGGCGAGGGTCTTTTCGCCCGGGGTCTCGCTCATTTGCGGATCACGCTTTCGGCTTGTTCGAGCCCGCTGGCGGCGAGGTCCGCGAGGAGGTCGCCGGTCATCGGGGCGGAGATGATCAGCGCGGCGATTCCGGCGGCGACCCCGGCCGGCAGGCCCAGTGCGAACAGGTTGAGCGCGGGCGCCGAGCGGCTCAGCACGCCCGCCGCGACCTGCACCAGCAGCAGGATCAGCGTGACCGGCAGGGCAATCGCCACGGCCGCCGCGAACATCTGCGCGGCGAACGAGGCGATCAGCGCCAGCCGCTCCGGCCCGAGCCAGGTGTGCCCCGGCGGAAAGCTTGCATAGCTTTTCACGACGAGATCGATGAACACCAGATGGCCGCCGAGGCCCAGGAAGATGAGCGTCAGCACCACGCCGTAATATTGGCCCAGCGCGGGCGAATGGGCGCCGGTGTTGGGATCGGCGGCCGAGGCGATCGACATGCCCATGCCTGCGCCAATCACTTCGGCGGCGATGGTCGGCGCGGCGAAGGCCAGTTGGAGGACGAAGCCGAGCGCCAGCCCGACCAGCACTTCGCCCGCGACCGCGAGCAGGCCGGGCGCGGTGAACAGCGCGGCCGGGGCCTGCACCCCGGTCCACCCGCAGACCAGCGCGGCGATCGCGCCGGTGACGATCACGCGGACTTGCGCCGGGATGGAAGCCGCGCCGAAGACCGGGGCGGCGAACAGCGCGGCGCCGATCCGCGTCATCACGAACAGCCAGCGCCAGAACTCGGCCTCGATCGCGCCGAACCCGAACGTCAGCGCGGTCATTTCCCGAGCCGCGCGATCTCGGCAAAGATATCCTGCATGAAATCGCCGATCAGGCCGAGCATCGAAGCGCCCATCACCGCCAGCACCAGCGCGATGATCGCGAGCTTGGGGACGAAGGTGAGGGTCTGTTCGTTGACCGAGGTCGCGGCCTGGATCACGCCGACGACGAGGCCGACCGCGAGACTGGCGAACAGCACCGGCGCGGCGACGAGGGCGGTGATGTAGAGCATCCGGTCGGCGAGCGCGAGGAGCGAGGCGGTGTCTTCCATGGCGGGCTATCCGAAACTTGCGGCGAGGCTGCCCATCAGCAGCGCCCAGCCATCGACGAGGACGAACAGCAGCAGCTTGAACGGCAGCGAGATGATGGTCGGGCTCATCATCATCATGCCCAGGCTCATCAGCACCGAGGCGACGACGAGATCGATCACCAGAAACGGCAGGAACAGCATGAAGCCGATCTGGAACGCGGTCTTGAGTTCGCTGGTGACATAGGCGGGCAGCAGGATCGAGAACGGCACCGCGTCGCTGCTGGCGAACTTGGGCGCGCGGGCGATCCCGGCGAACATCGCGAGATCGTGCTCGCGCGTCTGGCGGATCATGAAGGCGTGGAACTGCGCCCCCGCATTGCCGATCGCCTGTTCGGCATTGATCGTCCCGGCGGAATAGGGCGCGATCGCCTGGCTGTTCACCTTGTCGAGCGTCGGCGCCATCACGAACAGCGAGAGGAACAGCGCCAGGCCGACCAGCACCTGATTGGGCGGGCTTTGCTGCAGGCCCAGCGCCTGACGCAGGATGCCGAGCACGACGAGGATGCGGGTGAAGCTCGTCATCATCAGGACGAGGCTGGGGAGGATCGTCAGCAGCCCCATGATGATCAGGAGCTGGAGCGACAGGGTCAGCCCTCCGCCGGCGCCGCCGCCGGCCTGCTGGCACGCGCGGTCGAGCGCGCCGGGAATCGCGGTCTGCGCCTGTGCGAGCGTCGGGAAGAGCAGGGCGGGCAGGATCAGGAGGCGTTTCACTGGACTTCCTCCGATGTACGCGCCGGCGCTTCGGCCAGCCGGGGGAGGCCGCCGCGCGATACCGCGACCAGGATCTCTCGCCCGTGGAATTCGAGCACGGCGAGCTTGAGGGTTGGCGAGAGCAGGGTCGTCTCGACGATGCGCACCGCTTTCGGGCCGGTTGCGGCGGTGCCGTAGCGGGCCTGCATCTTCTGCAGCAGCTTGAGCGAGCCCCAGATCAGCGCGCCGATCAGCGGCAGCACGACGAGCAGCTTGAGGATATACCAGAGCATCAGCCGGGCTCCCCGGCGGGGGCGCTGGCCCCGACCAGTTCGACGATCCTGAGGCCGAAGCGGCCATTTTCGGCGACGATCTCGCCCTTGGCGATCAGCTTGCCGTTGACCATCACGTCGAGCAGTTCGTCGGTCAGCCGGTCGAGCATGACGACGCTGTCCTCGCCGAGCGCGAGCACGTCCTTCAGCTTCATTTCGGTGCGGCCGAGTTCGACCGAGAGGCGCACGTCGACATCCCTGAGGAGATCGTAGCCGCGGGCGGGAAGGGTCATTGTGGGTATTCCTCGTGAGGCTCAAAAGGCGGTGGTGATCTGGATGGCGATGCGGTCGTCGGCCGCGCCGACGGTGCCGCTGGCGACGGCGAGCCCGCCGAGCAGCAGCGGAACGGCCCGCGCGACCGCGACGGGAAGAACGGTGCCCGGCTCGATCGCGGCGAGCACGGCCATCGCGCGCCGCATGTCGACCAGCACCCCGGCCAGATAGAGCGGCGCACCCATGACTATAAGCGAAACGGCACTGTCCAGCTCTATGCTGCGTTGCAAGTCCACGCTGGCCACGTTATCTCCCGCATTGAGGAACGCCATCGCTCCCGGGAGTTCATCACCTTCATGAACCAGTTGCTACGTGCCTACCCGTCCGGTGAGATCCACGTCATTCTGGACAACATCAAAAGTCATGACTCCAAAGAGGTAC
>VMTF01000175.1 GCA_013791705.1 Sphingomonadales bacterium
GGGGGGGCGGCCGGCTGGGGGCGCGGGGTGGCGCCCGGCCCTCCCAAAACCCCAACAACAACAAAACCAAAAAAACAAAACAAACCTCCCGGGTTAAAAAAACCACCCCCCCCCCCCCCCGCGGCCGGGGCGTCCTCGTGACGAAATCAGAGGGTGCTGCTTTCGCAGATTAAGATAGTCGCCCCCACGACTATCTCACCCGATCCCTCATTCTGCGGCGGTCCCTGCTTTACGCGGTCCCTGCCAGTTCCCTGAACCATGGCGCTCTTGATCCGGCGCCGCCAGTTAAGCGGGCGATCCATTGCTGAACCGCAGGGGCTTTGTTCATCGAATCGACAGGAAAGAAAAGTAGCAAGCCTGCGGGCGATGGATTTTGGCCTCACTCTGTGGTTATCGTGCAACAACCATCCGGCCGACGGCGAGCACGACCAGGCCGGAAACAAAGGATCCTGAAGCCCCATGTCCAGCGACGTGACCCTGCTGCGCGAGCGCGGCACCGAATTCATGCCCAAGTTCGATGCCGGCGGACTGCTCACCGCTGTCGTGGTGGACGAAACGTCGGGCGCGGTGCTGATGGTGGCGTTCATGGATGCGGCGGCGCTTGCGGCAACGCGAGAAACCGGGCTCGCGCACTTCCATTCCCGTTCGCGCGGCCGGTTGTGGATGAAGGGCGAAAGCTCCGGGCATGTCCTCAAAGTCTCGGAAATCCTGGTCGATTGCGATCAGGACGCGCTGGTCCTGAAGGCCGCTCCCGCCGGCCCGACCTGCCACACCGGTGCGCCGAGTTGTTTCTACCGGCGGCTGGACGGGGATTCGTTGGTACCGACAGATTCTTGATGCGGGGCTGAACCGCATTAAGATGCGGCCAAGTTCGCTACACTGGCCCTTGCAAGCGGGAATGGAACTGCCCCGCCCGCACACCGGAGAGGAACAGCAATGCCGTCCTACAAGGCGCCGTCGCGCGATGCGCGGTTCATCATCAACGAAGTCCTCAAGATCGAGCAGTACGCCGCCCTGCCGGGCTTCGCTGCGGCAACGCCCGATTTCGTCGAGACGGTGCTGGAAGTGGCGGGCAAGTTCGCCGCCGAAGTGATCGCCCCGCTCAACCAGATCGGCGACCGGCAAGGCTGCACGCGCGCTTCCGATGGCTCGGTCACAACGCCGGACGGGTTCAAGGAGGCTTACGCGCAGTTCGTCGCATCAGGCTGGGGCACGCTCTCGCAGCCGCCCGAATTTGGCGGGCAGGGGCTTCCGCACATTCTCGCTTTCGCCTTCGAGGAATTTCTGAGTTCTGCCAACCAGTCCTTTGGAATGTATCCGGGACTCACCAACGGGGCGGCTTCGGCGATCCTCGTCAAAGGCTCGCCCGAGCAGATGGCGCGCTACCTGCCGAAGATGATCTCGGGCGAATGGACCGGGACGAAGAACCTGACCGAACCGCAATGCGGTACCGATCTCGGGCTGATCCGCACCAAGGCCGTTCCGCAGGCCGATGGCTCCTATGCGATTACCGGCACCAAGATCTTCATTTCGGCGGGCGAACATGATCTTGCGCCCAACATCATTCACCTGGTGCTCGCCAAAACGCCGGACGCGCCCGATTCGACCAAGGGCATTTCGCTGTTCATCGTGCCCAAGTTCCTGCTGAACGAGGATGGATCGCCGGGCGCGCGCAACGCGGTTTCGTGCGGCGCGCTCGAACACAAGATGGGCATCCACGGCAACGCGACCTGCGTGATGAACTACGACGGCGCGACGGGTTTCCTCGTCGGTGAGGAGAACAAGGGCCTCGCGGCAATGTTCATCATGATGAACGCGGCGCGCCTTGGGGTCGGCATGCAGGGGCTTGCGCAGGCGGAAGTCGCTTACCAGAACGCGGTGAGTTACGCGCGGGAACGCCGGCAGGGCAGGGCGCTGACCGGCCCGGCCGAGCCTGACGAGAAGGCCGATCCGCTGTTCGTCCACCCGGATGTGCGGCGCATGTTGATGGATGCGAAGGCCTTCAACGAGGGCATGCGGGCGCTGGCCTTGTGGGGCGGACTGCTGGTCGATCTCGTCCATGCCGCCGCCAGCGAGGAAGAACGCCAGGCCGCTGACGACCTGATCGGCCTGCTCACCCCGGTGATCAAGGGCTATGGCACCGACAAGGGCTATGAGGTCGCCACGAACATGCAGCAGGTCTGGGGCGGCCATGGCTACATCGCCGAAAACGGCATGGAACAGTTTGTCCGCGATGCCCGGATCGCAATGATCTACGAAGGCGCCAACGGGGTCCAGGCGATGGACCTCGTCGGACGCAAATTGCCGGCTAACATGGGACGGGCGGTGCAGGCCTTCTTCGCGCTGGTTGATAAGGAATGTACCGAATCCAAGGAAATTTCTGCACTTTCAGACCTTGCAACCCGCGGCGAGAAGGCCAACGGCGAGCTCAAGGCGGCGACAATGTGGTTCATGCAGAACGCGATGACCAACCCGAACAACGCCGGGGCAGGGGCTCATCACTACATGCACATCGCCGGCATCGTCTCGCTTGGCCTGATGTGGCTGCGGATGGGCCGCACAGCGGCGGCAGCGCTCGCGACCGGGACCGGCGATGCGGCATTCTACCAAGCCAAGCTCACAACCGCCCGATATTACGGCGAACGCTTCACGCCCGATGCCGGAGCCCTGCGGCGCAAGATCGAGGCCGGGGCCGAGGCGATGATGGCCTTGCCGGTCGAGGCCTTCGCGACCGCCTGAGTCCGTTTGCCGAATTGCGACAACTGAACGATTGCGTTTAGTTTCGAGTGGTGGCAACTTTCCCGCATTGGGAGAGAACAATGCTTCAGGACAAGACGCTCGATTCCTGTCGTGTCGACTGGCCGGCTCCGGACCACGTTCCGGAAGACCGCAAGGTCAGCCTCTCATGGGCGATGGGCTATGAACCCAACGACCTGCCAGACCCGTTTGCGCCGTGTAAATGGCTGGCGGGAGCGGACGTCCCAAGGCTGCTTTATCTGCCGTTGCCGCCCGAAGGCGCCGCGCACGGCGCGGCCGGACAGACCGCCGGAACCTGGCTCGTCACCCATTATGACGACATCGAGCGGGTCTACAGTGACAACGACGCCTTTTCGAACAAGGGCCAGGCGGAATTCCAGGCTTATGTCGGCGAGACGTTCCGCTCGATTCCGCTCGCAATCGATCCGCCCGAACACAGCAAGTACCGGCTCTATCTGATGCCCCATTTCTCGCCGTCGCGGCTTAACAAGATGCAGGACGGCATCCGCCAGATCGCCGCCGAGATGATCGAGTCGTTTGCCGACAAGGGCGAGGTCGACATCGCGTGGGACTTCGGCCGGATCTATCCGGTCCGGATATTCATGGACCTGATGGGTTTCCCGAAGGACATGTTCGACCAGTTCCTGGATTGGGAGTGGGACATTCTCCACTCGAACGATCCCGAAAAAATCCAGGCCTCGATGCGCGGAATTCTCGCTTATCTGCGCGGCTTCATTCGCGAGAAAGAGGCCAACCCCGACGAGCATCTGGTCTCGGCCATCGTCCATGGCAAGATCGAAGGAAAATCGCCCACCGCCGACGAGAAGATCGGCATGGTCTGGTTCCTGTGGCTGGGCGGGCTCGACACCGTTGCCGCCTCGATCGGGCACATGTTCCGCCGAATGGCGTTCGAGCCCGAACTTCAGCAGACGATCCGCGCCAATCCGGAGCTGATCCCGAGCGCGGTCGAGGAATTTCTGCGCTCGCACCCCGTTGTCAACAGCGGTCGCCGGGCCAGGCACGATTTCGAATGGCACGGGGTGCAGATCAAGGCCGGCGACCAGGTCCAGTGCCTCAACTCCTCGGGCAATTTCGACCCGGCCCGCTTTGCCGATCCCGAGACGTTCGATCCGGCCCGCAAGGCCAACCGCCACTTCACGTTCGTGGCCGGCGTCCACATCTGCCTTGGCGCGCCGCTCGCCCGGCGGGAACTGCGCATCCTGCTCGACGAGTGGTTCAAGCGCATTCCCGAATTCCACATCAAGCCGGGTACCGATACCACGGTTTATCCGGGCCTGCTTTCGATCCGGCACCTGCACATCGCGTGGGAGCCCACGGCCCGTCCTGCGCGATAAGACAGCCCCGGACGTGCGGGTTGGCGTGCCTCAGCCGAAGACTTCGTCGGCAAGGCTCATCAGCGCGGCCCACGATTGCCGGTCGGCGCTGCCATCGTAGCCGATCGCCGGGAGCCCGCGTGTGTCGCTGCCAGGATCGGTAAACCCGTGCTTAACGCCCGAATAGCTGTGAAAATGCCAGGAGTATCCGGCCGCATCGAATTCCTCCCACAAGCCGATCACACTTTCGCGCGGTGCCAAGGGGTCGGCATCGCCATGACAGACCAGGATGCGCGGCTTGTGAGGCGCGTCTCCGCCTGCCTTTCGATCCGTCTCAAAAATCCCGTGAAAACTTGCGACTAACGCCAGGTCTTCACCTGATCGGGCAAGTTCGAGCACGGCCTGACCGCCCATGCAATAGCCGATCGCGGCCATGTCCAGCCCCCCTGCGGCGGGATGCGCGCGCAAGGTCGCGACCGCCGCCGCCAGACGTGCGCGATAGTGATCGACATCGCTGCGCAAATCCTTGGCGAGCGGCCCGGCGATCTCCATCGAGCCCGCCGGGTCGCCATAGAAATCGGCGAGCAACGCGACATATCCGGCTTCCGCCAGCATCTGCGTGCGGCGCACGGCGGCCGGCGTGTAATTGGCGATGTTGGGGAAGACCACGAAGGCCGCACGCGGCGTCCCGACGGGACGTGCCAGCCACCCGGTCAATGCAGTGCCCCGGTCGGTATAATCGACCCGTTCAAGCTCACTCATCCCGGTCACTCCGGCAGGAAGTCGGGCACCGACAGATAGCGTTCGCCCGTATCGTAATTGAAACCCATGATCCGGCTGCCGGCGGGCAGGCTCGGCAGTTTCTGGGCGATCGCGGCCAGCGTCGCGCCCGAACTGATGCCGACCAGCATCCCCTCTTCGCACGCAGCGCGGCGCGCCCACTCCTTGGCGTCGGCCGGATCGACCTGGATCGCGCCGTCGATCGACTGGGTATGGAGATTGCCCGGGATGAACCCGGCGCCGATCCCCTGGATCGGGTGGGGCGCAGGCTGCCCGCCCGAAATCACCGGCGAGAGCGTCGGTTCTACCGCATAGGCCTTGAGGCCGGGCCAGCTCTGCTTGAGCGCTTCGGCGCAGCCGGTCAGGTGCCCGCCGGTGCCGACCCCGGTAATCAGCACATCGATCGGCGCATCGCGGAAGTCGTCAAGGATTTCCTTGGCGGTGGTGCGGACGTGAACGGCGATGTTGGCCGGATTCTCGAACTGCTGCGGCATCCAGGAGCCGGGTATTTCCGCGAGCAGTTCCTTCGCCCGCTCGATTGCGCCCTTCATGCCCTTTTCGCGCGGGGTCAGATCGAACTTCGCGCCATAGGCCAGCATCAGCCGGCGCCGTTCCACCGACATCGAATCGGGCATCACGAGGACCAGCGGATAGCCCTTGACCGCCGCGACCATCGCCAGGCCGATGCCGGTATTGCCCGAGGTCGGCTCGACGATCGTGCCACCCGGCTTGAGGCTGCCGTCAGCCTCGGCCGCCTCGATCATCGCCAGGCCGATCCGGTCCTTGATCGAACCGCCGGGATTGGCGCGTTCGCACTTCACCCACACCTCGTGGTCCGGAAACAGGCGCGACAGGCGAACATGCGGGGTGTTGCCTATGGTGGCGAGGATCGAATCCGCTTTCATGGCGCTTGCTCCTTGGCTGTTGCGAATTGTGACGCAAATGTTCTTGAGTGGCGCGGCTGCGGAAACAGCAGCGCCCAGGCAGCGGCAATGACTATTGCACCGATTCCGCCGAATACAACCGCGCCGGTCGCGCCGTGTTCGTTCAATATCGAAATGGTGTGCGCGGCCCCGCACCCGCCGGGCAGGAGTTAGCCCCGCCAAATGCCAGCCATGGAGCGGTCGCCAGCGATGGACCGAAGGAAGGGCTCAGCGGCGCCCGCGCAGCCGGGGATTCGGCTGGAGCGTATCGATCAGGGTGATGAAGTCGTCCGCGCGGATGATTCGCTCGAACTGGAAACCCGCCCGGTTGCCGTTGGCCCAGATCAGGTGGGCCTCGATCCGGCCGACGTGCGGCAGGCGAATGACGACCCGCTCACCGCGGCCAAGCTCGAGCGCCGGATGGCCGGGATCGTCCTGCACCATGAAGCCGTGCGCCGAGATATTGACGATATAAAGGTGCACATCGCCGCGCTGGCGGTGCTCCGCCATCACCCGGTATTCAACCGGGTGGCGGGTGGACCGACGCAAGTCAGTCACGGAAAGTTGTGCACCTGCACCCATCTGGTCGGCTTTGCTCCATCACTGCCAAGACGGATACAATTTGCCGGATAATGGCGAATAAACGGTAAATTGCCCGGCAAAGATTTGCCGCACAACGGAAAATCAGGAAGGCCGCAGGATTCCGTGCTTCTTCTTGCCCGCCGAAATCCTCAGCTCGCCGCCGCCGGGCAGTTGGTAACCTTCTTCGGTGATCACGTTGCCATCGATTCGGGCGCCGCCGCCCGCGATCAGGCGCTTGGCATCGCCCCGGCTGGCGGCAAAGCCGATCCCGACCAGCGCGTCGATGATCCCGATCCCGGTGCCGGGCAGGGCCAGCACGGGCAAATCCTCGCCAATGCCGCCACCGGCGAATGTCGCCTGTGCGGTCGCCTCCGCCGTCCGCGCTGCATCCTCGCCACGGCACAGCTTCGTCACTTCGTTCGCGAGCACGATCTTGGCGGCATTGATCTCGCTGCCCTCGCGGGCTTCGAGCCGCGCGATTTCGTCCAGCGGCAAATCGGTGAACAGGCGCAGGAAGCGGCCCACGTCGCGGTCGTCGCTATTGCGCCAGTATTGCCAGAAATCGTAGGCTGGCAATTGCTCCTCGTTGAGCCAGACCGCGCCCGCTGCCGTCTTGCCCATCTTCGCGCCGTCCGCGGTGGTCAGCAGCGGCGTGGTCAGCCCGCACAGCTCGCGTCCTTCCATCCGGCGGGTCAGTTCGATCCCGTTGATGATATTGCCCCACTGGTCCGATCCGCCCATCTGCAACCGGCAATCGTGGCGCAGCGCCAGTTCGCGGAAGTCGTATGCCTGCAGGATCATGTAGTTGAATTCGAGGAACGTCAGCGGCTGCTCGCGTTCGAGCCGCAGCTTGACCGAATCGAAGGTCAGCATCCGGTTGATCGTGAAGTGCGGCCCCACCGTGCGCAGCAGTTCGACATAGCCAAGCTCGCTCAGCCAGGCATCGTTATCGACCATGATCGCGTCGCGCGGCCCGTCGCCGAACACCAGCAACCGCTCGAACACGGTGCGAATCGAGGCAATGTTGGCCTTGATCCCCTCCTCGGTGAGCATCTTGCGGCTTTCGTCCTTGCCGGACGGGTCGCCCACCTTGGTGGTGCCGCCGCCCATCACCACGATCGGCTTGTGCCCGGCCTGCTGCAGCCGGCGCAGCATCATGATCTGCACCAGGCTGCCGACATGGAGCGATGGCGCGGTCGCATCGAAGCCGATATAGCCGGGGATGACCTGCTTGCCGGCCAGTTCGTCAAGGCCGGCCGGATCGGTCAACTGGTGAATATAGCCGCGTTCATCGAGCAGGCGGAGCAGGGTCGAATTATAGCTGGTCATGGCGCTTTCCGGTTCAGCCGGGGCGCCTAGCATGGAGAGTGCCGCTTGGGAACGCTGACGCTAAAACCCCATCCCGATCATCCGCCCCATGGCGTAACCGGCGTGGAAGCGGCGATCATCGGCCTGACCGGGCACTGGCTGCGGGTGCGCTGGCGGGTGGAAGGCGCGGGCAGCGTGCTGGTGCCACCGTTCGCGGGCAAGGGCCGGGCAGACGGGCTGTGGCAAGAAACCTGTTTCGAGCTGTTTGTGAAGAAACCGTCTGAAGCTGCTTACACGGAACTGAACCTGTCGCCGTCCGAGCGGTGGGCGGCCTATGACTTCGCCGACTACCGCGCCGGCAGCGCCAACCGAATGATGCCGCGCCATCCCGATTGCACGGTGCGGATCGGACCCGGCATGATGCTGTTCGACGCCGCGCTGCCGCTCGGCGGACTGCCGCCGCTACCCTGGCGGCTGGGGATCAGCGCGGTAATCGAGGAACAGGCCGACGACGGCGCGCGGGTCAAATCCTACTGGGCGCTGGAGCATCCGCCGGGCAAGGCCGATTTCCATTCTCCGGCTTGCTTCGCCGCGAAGCTTGCGCCACCCATCGCAGCATGAAATTCGGCATCGATCGCCTGCTGGCGGACCCTGAACTGCGCAAGCCGCTGATCGGCAAGCGCGTCGCCCTCGTTGCTCACCCCGCGTCGGTGACCGAAGGCCTGATCCATTCGCTCGACGCGCTCGCGGCGTGCCCGGACGTGACCCTGACCGCCGCCTTCGGCCCGCAGCACGGGCTCAAGGGCGACAAGCAGGACAACATGGTCGAGACCGCCGACGAGATCGATCCGGCTTACGGCATCCCGATCTTCAGCCTCTATGGCGAAGTGCGCCGCCCGACCGAACGGATGGTGGCCGAGGCCGACGTGTTCCTGTTCGACCTGCAGGACCTCGGCTGCCGGATCTACACGTTCGTGACCACGCTGCTCTACCTGCTGGAAGCCGCCGCCGCGCAAGGGA
>VMTF01000021.1 GCA_013791705.1 Sphingomonadales bacterium
CGCACTCGTAACCCTCGGCCGGGCCTAAGCGGAAACGCGCTTGGCCAAAACCTCAAACCGGGCTCCCAAGCCACCAGCGCAGCCGGGGCTCGATGCCCTGGCTGCGCTTTATGAACCGGAGCAAAAAAAGGGGCCGGAGAGCCCCTGACGAGCCCTCCGGCGCTGTGCGATGTTTCTGCATGTCAGAACGGGCAGTCCGCGTCCCATTCGGGATCCATGACGACGCTCATGAAACTTGCGGCGCGGGCGATGTTCGCCTCGTCGAAATCGTCTGCCATCATGCCCGGCACCGTATGGACGATCCGGTCGATCAGGTGCTGGGGCAGCGCATTATAGTCGCCCTCGTCGATAGCGACGAAGCAGCCCTCGTCGTCCTCGATAACGTGCTGGTCGAAGAAGCTGTGCTGGGCCCGGACGGTGGCGGCGCGCAGTGCGGCGTCATAGCTGATGGGATCGAAAGCCGGGATGTCGAGTGCGGTCGTAAGAGCGTTCATGGGAAGCCTCCTGTCAAAATCATTGAAGAGGCCTCCGAAAAGATGACCGAGCTTGGCCCGGGTCAGGAACGGGCCGCCCGCGGCCCGCCGCGAAGCGGGGGTGGGGGAGCCGATTTTTTCGCCTTCTTCAGGCGTAAAAATTGGGGGAACCGCCCTTCTTGACGCGGGGCAATGGCGGTCATCATGCTTGGAATTCTGCGAGAGTTTTAACCCCTGTTGGTCAACGCCACCGGTGGGTCCAAGTGCTGGCCTGCCGCCCCGCCGATGCGAAGGCTGGGAAGCGGGCAGGCCGACAGGCCGTCACCCGGGGCCCAGCGAGCGAGCCGGGTCAGACCAGGGGCGCTCCAAGCGACAAAAAAGAAGGGCATCCGGCGGTTAGACCGGACACCCTTCGGCAAAGTCGGATCACGTTGTCGCCCGCTCAGAACGGCGGGAGATCGTCGCCATTGACCGTGCGCTTTGCGCCGCCGCGTTCTGCCTGAGCCGAGGCCTTTGACCGCGCCGGGGGAGCCTCGTTCTGGGCACCGGCGTCGCGCACAATGTGCATAGGCACGCGCGCCTCACGCAGCCGGTCGGCGAGGTTCGCCTGGATGCCGCCGCCGCTGCACACCACTGCCTCGACCGGCTTGAAGCTGAGCATGCGCGCATTGCGTTGGTAGGGCGCCGAAGGCCCCCGCGAGGCATCAGGCTTGCACAGGATGACGGGGACATTCTTGCTCGATGCCCAGGCCGCCGCGATCACGTCAGCGCCCTTGTTCTGTGCGGTCGTTGCCAGCACCATCGAGGGGATGCGCGTCCGGATTGCGTTGAGGTAGTCTTCAACCTGAGCAATGTCGGTGAACTGCTGCCCGCCCGAGAACACCACGACCGGTCCAGTAGGCGCAAACTGTTCGCGCCGCTGCGCCTTTTGCGCGGCAAGGTAATCGCGCGCTTCGATCATCGAGGCGTTGGTCTTGGACGATACCCGCGAGCCGCGCACCGGTGAGAAGGGACGACCGGTCTCCACGAGGTAGATCTTCGCGGCATGGTCGCGCATGCATTCCATCGCGTCGCGGCACTCGGCGAGGCTGCGGGCCTGCATGGTGAGGTCTTCCAGATCGGTCGCGTAAACTTCGCTCGGATCGTATTCGCGCAGCTTCTCCTGCAGCCGGTTCGCCATCGAATCCTCTCTGGTGTCGAGCCGCTTGGCGACGACATGGAAGCTGTTGGCGATGCCCCAGGCGACCTCGCTTGCCATGTCCTCCATCCGGGTATCGCGGAACAGGTCGAACACCGTTGCCAGCATCATCTCGATTGCCGCCTGCGCCACATCCGGATCGGGCATTTCGGCAGTGCTCGGTTCATGCTCGATCGAGAGCTTGGCGAGTTCGGTCTGCTCCATGAATGCGGCAGCATAGTCGGGAGTGGCAATTTCGCGCGCGTAGTGTTCGGCGAGATCGGTGAAGTTCGAGAAACGGTCCGTCATGATAACCTCCAAATGGAATTTTCTCTCATCACGCTGATGAAAGATGCCCATCGGAGGGACGCCGGAGTCAGGCAGTCAGGGACGGCGGCGCGCACGCGCTGCCGCCGCGAGCAGCGGGCGTGGGGGGAGCCGATTTTTGCTCGCAAGGCGGTAGCCGCAGCAGGCCAAAATCGGGGGGCACCCGCGATCCTTGACGGCCGCCAATCTCCCAGGCGTCATGCTATGGCGATGCTGATTTCGCTCAGCCACCGAGATGAGAGAGAGATTTCAGTTTTGCCCCCGAACCCCCATGGGGCGTTCGGGGTTAACGGCAAAACCCAGCAGTCAGAACAAGATCAGGCAACTGGTCCCAGCACAAATCGTGCGCGCTCGCGGCGAAGCATCTCAAAAGGATTCACGCAGGTAATTCCGAGGCCAATGCAGGCATTCGGGATCTTGATCTTGCGGACCGAATCCGAGGGCACTTCATGGGTTACCACGATGCAATCGTGGGCCTTGGCATGTGCGACCAACCAATAGTCGGCGACTTGTAGGAAAGTCGAGATGGCCGCCGGTTCATAGGTCTGCCCGGTGGCCCAGGCACTGACCTGTCCCAGGGCAGGAAGGACCGCATCGTCGGGCGGCAGGAAGAACCCTTTTCCTTGGGCATGGGCCCAGCCTGCCAATTCGTCGCCGCCGCCCACGAGTTCATCGCTGACATTTTCGATGCTTGCGACAATCCCGGTCGCATTCTGGGCAACAAGCCATTCCCAAAAGGCTGGGCAGAAGTCGAACCCGTAATGGAGGTTTTTGGCCTGGATGAAGACGTTCGCGTCGAGCAGGTAGCGGGTCAAGCGAGAACCCCCACTTCCTGTCCGATATGATTGAACGTCTCCGTCTTCGCGACCCCGAGCATGCGAAATGCGTCGCGGTAGAGGGTCTGGCCTTCGAGCGTGCTTTCGACGAGGGCACGCGCAAAGCGGCGGCTAACCCGCGACAAGGTCGTGCGATAGAAATCGCCGCCGCCACCGACCCGCTCGGCGATGGCGCGCAGCCGGGCTCGCTCCGCGGCCCATGCGGCGTCGAAGGCAACCCGCGTAAACCAGCCGACATCGAGAAGGCGTCTCAGGATGACAAGGCTGCTGACCTTGTAGCGCCGCGTGAGACGGGCGACGGTGTCCTCAAGCAGTTCCTCTGCCACGAGGTCGGCGCGCAGAGTCGCTAAGGGCACAAGCAATTCCGCAGCAACCGCGTTGCACCAGACTTCTTCGCGTCTGAAGCCGGCTACAGGCGCGGCACTGGCATTGGATATGGCGGTAGCTCCAAGCCAAAGGTGTGCAAGTTCATGCGCGAGCGTGAACATTTGCGCAGATTTGCTGTCCGATCCGTTGATGAACACCAGCGGCGCCTGGGCATCAGCGAGTGCAAACCCGCGAAATTCTTCAGGGTCGAGCTTCCGGCTGTTGTTGCTGAGAACGACGCCACTCACCATGACAAGCGCACCGAGACTATCCGCGTGCCCGATGAAGAGGCGCAAGGCCTCTTCCCAAGTCCGGCAGGCGGCACGCGCCTCGAGGTCGAAGTCTAGCGCTTCGGCCATCCGCGCTGCCACTGCTACCGGATTGTCGTTGAGCGTGGCGCTGCCGACAAACGGGAGATCTGGCAAGCGCACGGCCCGAGCGTAGTCCTTGAACCAGCCCTGGCGTTCCTGACAGGCGTAGACCATGTCGAGCAGGTTGGGACTTGGCCGGTGTATGGCCCGGCCGTCAATTGTGCGAAAGTCCGGGATAGGCAATTGCTCCAGGGGCGGAGCAGGAAGGAACAGATAGCCTACCGGCACGTGGACGACATCGGCAAAGGCCTGCAACTGCTTAATGGTAGGCTGCGCGTCTCCGGCTTCCCACAAGGCAAGCTTCGGGAACCGGTGATCCAGGTCCTCGGGATTCTTGCCCGCACGCTCGCGCGCCCAGGTCAGAAGCTCAGGATGGATGGCCGCCCGCGTCATGGGAACTTAGTAGTCCCGCATCGAAGGTCGCCGCAAGGCCGCATAGGTTTGGCCAGGATCACCTGATGACCGAAACGGTGACAGCGGCGGCATCGGCGACGGTGCTCCACTGCTTGTCGGCGGTCAGCGCAGGAAGGCCGTCGCGGCGCGCAAGCGCCAAGCAGAAGCGGTCGCCAAGTGACAGGCCGGCCTCGGCCGTCACGGCGCGCAGGCGCCCGGCGATGGTCGCCAGTGCGTGGTCGGCTTCGACAATGGCCATGGGCAGGGGCCTCAGCATGGCATCGACCTGATCGGCCGGCATGCCGGAATAGATGAAGTGGCTGACGACCTCGGCATAGTTGACGCTCGACATGCGCGCATCGGCAATCGCGTCAGCGACCTTTGCGGCGCCGGGTTCATCCCGAAGCAGGGCAAGGAGCGCGGAGGCGTCGAGTACGACTTCGCTCATTCGCCCGATTCCTCACGGCGTCGAGCGAGGAATGCGTCGACTGAGGCCTCGGCCTTGCCGTCGGTGTATTTCTTCGCAAGCGCCTGGGCGTGCGCGATCGACTGCGCCACGGTGCGCAAGATCACGCCATCCTCGGTTTCCTCGACCAGCAGCGCGCCGCCGCCAGCGAGGCCGAGCCGCTTGCGGATCTCGGCGGGCAGACTCATCCTGCCGTTAGGCGTGATCGTCACTTGCACGGTCATGGCACAGCTCCTTACGGCCCTGAAGGTGGCGCCAAGCGGCACATTTAGGGCATCGTGCGAGTCTTATGCCACAAAACAGGAATCGTGTCACGAACGGCATGATATGGCGTGATCGTCCGTAGCTCGCGAAGCGAAGCTTGGCACGATCACGCCGGCGCAGCCGGCGGCAATGAGCCGATCGGCCAGTTCCCAGGTCGGAACGGACTTGCGGTCTCCGGCAAGACGCTCCCAGGCGCAGCTGAGCTGCGCCAAGGTGACCTGCGCTGCATCCCGCACGTCAGGGCTGGTCAGGTCGAGAATTTCCAAAAGATCGGCGCGGTAGCTGCAGATCGTCAGGGGCTGCGCCTTGAAGGCGAACCCTTGCTCAGCCTCGAGCCAGGCGGTTTCGAGGCTGAGCGCCGCATAGAAGCACGCCGTGCCGACGCGGTTGAAGCGGCCGCCGTGAAGCTTCGCGCCTTCGCCCGATTCCGGATCATAAGCCCACGCCGGATGATGCGC
>VMTF01000018.1 GCA_013791705.1 Sphingomonadales bacterium
CTCGTTCGTGATCCAGCTGGTCATACTCCTCACGCCAGCGGCCCATCACCGCGTAGGCCGCCGACGGCTCCGGCCAGCAGCGCATCAGCTTCTTCGGGGGCCGCGCAGCGACGCCCGACTGGAGCCCGCGCGGCGACCAGATCGCCTTTACCTACATCGGGGGCAATTTCCGCATTGCAGTTATGTCGCCAAGCGGTGCAAACATGCGGACGCTGACCGATAGCTGGCAGGACGAGGCGCCGACGTGGTCGCCCAACGGGCGGATCATCCAGTTCTTCCGGACCGAGAAGAACAGCGGACGCGCCTCGATCTGGCAGGTCGATCTCACTGGCCGCAACGAGCGCAAGCTGCCGACACCGGTGGATGCCTCGGACCCGGCGTGGGGTCCGGTGCGGCCGTGACCCGGCGGGCGGGGCGCGACGACACATTAGCGAAGGAGCATACCATGGCTGACCGCATCAAGCTCAAGTCGACTGTTCAGGCCGCCGCCCTGCTGATGGCGGGAAGCCTGGCGCTCGCCGGCTGCGCCAAGAAGGCCCCGGCCGAACTGCCGCCGCCGCCCGCGCCGACCACTGCGAGCGAGACGCCGGACAGCTCGGTTTCGCAAGGGCCCGCGCCCGGCAGCCAGGCAGATTTCGCCGCGACCTTGATGGGCCGCGACACGATCTTCTTCGATACCGACAAATATGACATCGATGCGGCCGATCAGGCCTCGCTGCAGATGCAGGCGCAGTGGCTGCTGAAGTATCCGGCCAAGCGCGCGACCATCGAAGGGCATTGCGACGAGCGCGGCACGCGCGATTATAACCTGGCGCTGGGCGAGCGCCGGGCCAACGCTGCGAAGAACTTCCTGGCCAGCCTGGGCGTCGATGCCGGGCGGCTCACCACGGTGAGCTATGGCAAGGAACGGCCGCTCGCGCTCGGCTCGGACGAGGCGAGCTGGGCCAGGAACCGCCGCGCCGTGACGATGACGATCGACTGATGGGAAGGACGGCCAACGAGGCTGGTTACCAAACGGGCACTTGCGCATAGTGGGTGCGGCGAACTATCTGCAAGGGATGAGCCGCGCCCGCCGATCCAACAATGACTGGGGATTCCCCCGCTGGCGCGGCTATGGCAGCGCCAGCGCGGCTGCGCCGGTGCGGATGTGCGACCGGGCGGGCTGCCACGAAAAGGGCGATTGCCCGGCGCCCAAATCGCCCAACAATCCGGAACGCTGGTATTTTTGCCAGCGCCACGCCGCCGAATACAATTCCGGATGGGATTATTTTGCCGGGCTCACTTCCGAAGAAGCGGCTTCACGCGAGGAGAGCGAGCGCAGCGAGGCGAGCGGCTATCACGAGGCCGCGCACTATGGCTGGGCCGGATCGGGCGACGGCACCCGCAGCCGCGACGAACTGCGCGCGCTCGAGCTGTTCGGGCTGGACCCCGATGCCGAGTTCGAACTGGTCCGCAAGGCGTGGCGCACCAAGGCCAAGGAAGTTCACCCCGACGTGAAGCCGGGCGATGCGGCTGCGGCTGACGAATTCCGCAAGCTGCAGGTTGCCTATGAAGTGCTGCGCGTTGCCGAGGAGCGGCGCGAGTGGAAGGGATAGCGAGCGGGGTAGCAGGGCTGGTGCCGGACCGACGCCCGCCCGATGCAAGCCCGCCGCAAGTCCGATAAATACTAGCGCCCGGCGCCGGGTGGCGGTTCCGGCCAGACAAATGCGACCACCGAATCGATCCACGTCTGTTGCTCGCCGGCCGAGGCCAGCGGCGGGTTGATCAGAAAGCGAAAGCCGCCGCAGGCGAGGTTGAGGAGGTGGAAGGCGGCGGCTTCGGGCGGCCCCAGCCGCATCGCGCCGTGCTGCCGCGCCTGACGGATGAATTGCACGATCGGCGCGGAGACGGCGCCCATCTCGGTTTCCCACAAATCGTTGCAGACATCGGGAAAGCGCTCGGCCTCGGCCACCACGAGGCGGGTCGTGCCGAGCAGGCCGGGCGCCGTGAAGGCCTGATAGATGATGGACACCAGTTCGCGCAGGCGCTCGCGCGAAGGCGGGCCGGCGTTCAGGAAGTGATGGAGCCGGTCGGCCAGTTGGCCGGTGCGTTCGCGCGCGGCGGCCCGGAACAGCCCCGCCTTGTCGTCATAGTTGCGATAGATCGACACCCGGCCGACCCCGGCCTTGCGGGCGATCTCGTCTATCCTGGTGCCTGCGAACCCGTGCTGGCTGAACTCGTCGAAGGCCACGGCCAGCAAGGTTTCGCGCCGTTGCCTCGCCTCGGCCAGCGATGGGCGGCCGAGCCTGACCGGGGTCGCCGCGCCGGGCGGACCAGCCGGACTTCGGGGTATTTGCGAATCCACTCAACATCTCCAACCGGGCCTTCCTAGCCCAGCTTTGCCGCGCGTCACAATTTCCCACTGGCACCCTGCGGGCATTAATGATATTCAATGTTTCATTAAATGCCGCTCGTACGAAAGTGTTGCCATGGCCAGTGCCGCATCCTTGCCCGCCTATCCCCCCATCGGAGCCCCTGAAAAGTTCGGGTGGAAACTCGTCCAGCTCGGGCGCGGCGCCCGGCAGATGGTGCGCACGGCGCTGGCCGGATCGCTGGCGAAACGCCCGGCGCACGTGCCGCCCGAGCGCGTGGTCGATTTCGACTTCATTCGCCAACCCGGCATGGAGCACGATACTTATGCAGTGTGGCAGGGGCTGCGTGGTGGCCCGGCGATCTTCTGGACCCCGCGCAACGGCGGCAACTGGGTGCTGACGCGCGCCGAAGATATCGACACGGTGCTACGCGATCACGAGACTTATTCGAGCAAGTCGATCGGCATCCCGCGCGGCTCCAGCACGTTCCGCCTGCTGCCGATCGAAGCCGATCCGCCCGAACACGCGATCTATCGCGGGCTGATCAGCCCGTGGCTGACCCCGCGCGCGATCGGGGCGCTGGAACAGGACATTCGCGGGCTGACGATCCAACTGGTCGAAGGATTGCAGGAGCGCGGGCACAGCGACTTCGTGCATGATTTCGCCAAGCGCCTGCCGATTGACATCTTCCTCAAGCTGGTCGACCTGCCTCTGGGCGATCGCGAAAAGCTGCTCCGCTGGACCGAGGACGCGGTGCGGGCAAGCTCGCTGCAGCAGCGGCTGGCGGCATTCTGGAAGATGACGAGCTATCTCGACCACTGGATCACCTTGCGCCGCCGCCGGCCCGGGACCGACCTGATCAGCCAGATCGTGACTGCCGAAATTGCCGGGCGCCCGATCACTTACGGCGAAATTCAGGGGCTGCTGATCGTGTTCATGCTGGGCGGGCTCGATACGGTCGCGTCGATGCTGGGCTTTGTCGTGCGGTTCCTGGCCGAGCATCCCGAGCACCGCCGGGCGCTGGTGGAAGATCCGGGCCGGATTCCGGCCGCGGTGGAGGAACTGCTGCGCCGGTTCGGGCTGGTCAACAATGCGCGGGTGGTCACGCGCGATCACCGGCTGGGCGGGGTGGACCTCAAGGCCGGCGACATCGTGCAGGTTCCGACCGGGATGGCCGGGCTTGACCCCGATCTGGTTGCCGAGCCGATGACGGTCAATTTCGAGCGGCCCAAGATCGCGCACGCGACCTTCGGGATCGGCCCGCACTATTGCCCCGGCGCGTTCCTCGCGAAGATGGAACTGAAGATATTCCTTGAGGAATGGCTGAAGCGCATCCCGGACTTCGCCATTGCGCCGGGCGATGCGGTGCGCTGCGCGCCCGGCATGGTCAACAGTTTCGACAAGCTGGAAATCGTCTGGGAGCCGGAGGCCGCGCAGTAGCGTTGCCTCCGGCGTGCCCGTGGTTAGGCGAAACGGCGATCAGCTCTCGTTGTCGGCGATCATCGTCTTGTAGAGCCAGCCGCCCAGCACGCCGCCGATCAGCGGCGCGGCCCAGAAGATCCAGAGTTGCTGCAGGGCGATCCCCCCTTCGATCAGCGCCGGGCCGGTGCTGCGCGCCGGATTGACCGAAGTGTTGGTCACCGGGATCGAGATCAGGTGGATCAGGGTGAGTGCGAGGCCGATGGCGATCGGCGCGAACCCGGCGGGTGCCTTGCCGTGGGTCGCTCCCATGATGATGAACAGGAAGAACCCCGTCAGCAGCACTTCGATCAGGAACCCGGCCTGCAGGCTGTAGCCGCCGGGCGAATGTTCGCCCACGCCGTTGCTGGCGAGGCCGCCGGCATATTCGGCGTTGCCGCTGGCGATGATATAGAGCGTGAGCGCCGCGAGGATCGCGCCGACCACTTGCGCGGCGATGTAGGGCGCGATTTTGCGCCCTTCAAACCGACCGCCGGCCCACAGGCCGACCGTGACCGCCGGATTGAAGTGACCGCCCGAGACATGGCCCACCGCATAGGCCATGGTCAGCACCGTCAGGCCGAAGGCCAGGGCGACGCCGAGAAAACCGATGCCGAGTTCCGGAAATGCCGCCGCCAGCACCGCGCTGCCGCAGCCGCCGAAAACCAGCCAGAACGTGCCGAACGCCTCCGCCAGAAGGCACCTGAAATCCTTCATCATTCGCTCCTCTCCCCGTTGGGACCAACAGGGTGTTGGATTCGCGGGCGACTGTAAAGTGCGCGGCGTTTGTGACCGGGCAAAGTCCGGTAACTGTTGACGCTGTGCCCGGCAGTCGGGCAGCAAGTCCCGCAGAATAGAGAGCCCAATAATCGCGCGACCAATTGCGCGCCCCATTTCCTGAAAGGCGAGCAGCAATGAGTGACACCCTGATCTGGATCAGCGGCGCGACCGGCGGCATCGGGCTGGCGCTGGCGCAGACCGCACCGTTTGCAGATGCACGGATCATCACCCTCTCGCGGCGCGAACACCCCGATTATGAAACGGTGCTGTTCGACCTGACCCAGCCCGAGACTTACGCCGCAGTGGGGGAAAGCTTCACCCGCGAACTGGCGAACTTCAAGGGCAAGCGCGCGATCTTCATCCACAATGCGCTGTACACCCACGTGGGGTTCGTTTCGGAAGGCGACCCGGCCGCGGCGGCCAAGGCGATTCAGGCCAATGCGGCGGCGCCGCAGATTCTGGGCGACCTGTTTCTGCGCGCGGTCGAGCCGGGCTACGAATCGGGGCTGGTGCAGATGTCGTCGGCCTCGGCGCGGATTCCCTATGCCGGCCATGCGGCCTATTCCGCCGCCAAGGCCGCGATCGAAATGTGGGTGCGGGTGGTCAAGCTGGAACTGGCCGAACGCGGGCGGGACACCTGGGTGACGGCGGTGCGCCCCGGCTTCGTCGATACCCCCGGATCGCGCGAAATGGCGGCGGTATCGGCCAGGGATTATCCGGCGGCGCCGATGGTTGCCGCGCAACTCGCGAAGGGCGGGCCGCAAGTTTTCACGCCCGAATTCGCGGCGCGCCAGATCTGGGACGCCTTGCTCACCCGCAAGGACGAGCCGCTGCTCTATTTCGGCAAGGCGGTCGTGGCGGCGGCGGGCTGAGCGGCGTGGTCGGCTAAACGGCGGGGCGGGCGGGTCCGGGTTTCAGGCCGGGCCCGCCGCGCTGCGCCATCAGGTGATCGTCGGCGTGGCGCCGCCATCGACGCGCCAGTGAATGCCATTGATGAAATCGGCCCGGGGGCTGCACAGGTAAGTCACGGCGTCGCCGGTATCGGCGGGCCTTCCGATGCGCGAAACCATTTGCGGCGAGTAGTTCTTGAGCACCCACGCCTCGCTTTTCGCCTCGTCGTCGCCCCAGCCTTCGCGTTCGCCGATCTGGCGGAACCAGGCCTTGACCGAACGGGTGTAGATGATCCCGGGCGAGATGGTGTTGACGGTCACTCCGGTGTTGGCCAGCGCTTTCGCGGTGCCGAGGCTGACGTTGAGCATGGCGGCCTTGCTCGCCGCATAGTCCGGCGTTTCGCCGCTGGGCATCATCGCGTTGCCGCTGGCGATCTGGATCAACCGGCCCCAGCCGCGATCGCGCATTTGCGGCCCGAAGTGCTGGATCATGCGCACGGCCGCGCCGGCGTTCATATCGAATGTCCGGAGCCAGTCGGCCGGAGGGATGTTGAACACCGAGGAGACGGCGCTGTTGCCCGCGAAGCCGCCGGCATTGTTGACGACAATATCGACGCCGCCCAATCCATCGAGCGCGGCAGTAGCGGCCGCTTTGGCGCCATCATCGTCGGCAACGTCGCCCAGCGCGAGCACGGCATCGCCGCCGGCCGCCAGAATTTCCTCGACGACCGCGCGGCCGCGCCGTTCGCTGCGGCCGTTGATCGCGACCCGCACCCCTTCGCGCGCGAGCGAATGGGCAATCCCCACGCCGATGCCTGCCGTGCTGCCGGTGACGATCGCGCGTTTGCCGTTGAGTTCCAGATCCACAAAAACCTCTCCTCGTTGATGGGTGAACGCTGCATTGGCCATCACGGCAGAGCCATGACGGTGCGGGCAGACTTGCGGTGATGCTTGTCGCGGGCGTTTACGCGCCCGGCTGGTTCCCCGCCTTCCATCCTCTTTGTCGCAGCATTGCGACAGGCAAATAGCATGTTGCCGCGGATGTCAAACGGGTTTGCTCAGCGCCAGAGGGCGGCAATCAAGCCGGCCCAGAGCAGCGTGCCGCCGGCCAGCGCCAGCCCCCAGCCGAGCGCCGAGACCCGGCACTGGTCGGTCGCCGGAGTGGCATCGGGGGAGGCGCCCAAGGCTGCGTCTTCCGGCATTGGCTTGTGCTCCGCCCCGCAATCGTTCGTGCGCGGTTTGCGCCCCGGGGGGGTGACGCAAACCGGCACGGGCTGAGGACGGCGGACTGGAGACGGGTTTAAGGGCGGCGCGCAGGATCGGGCAGGCGCGCGCGGGAAGCGGTTAACGAAAGGCTCGCGCGAACTGGTCGGTCAACGGCTTGAGCAGGTAGCTCAACAGCGTGCGCGAACCGGTCTGGATGAAGGCTTCGGCGGGCATTCCGGCGCGCAGCCTCAGGCCGCCGAGCTTGCGCAGCTCGCTTTCGGAAATCTCGATCTCGACCGGATAGAACGCCAGCCCGCGCTGGGGATCGACGGTGCGGTCGGCGCCGATCTTGCTCAGCCGCGCGGCGATTTCCGGGGTGGTGCGGGCATTGAACGCCGAGAACCGCAGCATGACCGGCTGTCCGGGGCCGAGATGGTCCACATCGCGCGGACCGACGCGGGCGGTGACGATGAACGGATCACGGTCAGGCACGATTTCCATGATCGTCTCTCCGGCCGGGACGACCCCGCCGATCGTGGTGAAGGCGAGCTTGTCGACCACGCCGGCATAGGGCGCGCGGATCAGATTGCGCTCGTTCGCGTCCTGCGCGACGATGTTGTTCTGCTTCAGCTCGATCAGCCTGGTCTGGACCTGGGCAAGCTCGGCCCCGGCCTGGCGGCGGGCGTCTTCGGACACGACCAGCATCTGCTGGCGCAGTTCCGCGATCTTCGAGGAAAGCTGCGAGGCTTGCGCTTCGGCGGTGGCGACGCTGCCGTGCAGGCCGACCGCCGCGCGGGCCAGCTCGTTGCGGCGTTGCAGGGTGGTGTAGCGCTTTTCCCAGAGCGCGTCGTTGGCGGTGCGTTCCTCGGCGATCAGCGCTTCCTGCTGGCGATAGACGTCGGCCTGGACGTGGTAGCTGCCGACGCCCTTGCGGGCCTGCGCGATCTGCGCCTGCAGCGCGGCGCGCTGACCGGCGATGCTGGCGCGATCAAGCGCGAAGATGCGGCGCTCCTCGGCCAGCGCGTGAGCGACCAGCGGTTCAGCCTCGCGAGCGAGCAGTGCCGGGGGGAAGGCGATGGTGCCCAGTGCATCACGTTCGGCCCGCAGCCGCGCCTCGCGTGCGAGCAACTGGTCGATGCTTTCGACCGTCATCGCCGCGCTGGCGGCCGAGACGTTGGTATCGAGCCGCATCAGGAGCTGCCCGGCCCGCACGCGGGTGCCGTTGCTGACCGGGATTGCGGCGATCACGCCGCCGCCGGGATGCGCGATCTTCTTGACGCGCGAGGCCACGGTCACCTCGCCATTGGCGATCACCGCGCCCGAAATCGGGATCAGCGCGAGCGGCGCGCCGAGGCCCAGCGCGGCGGCGGCGAGGAGCAGGCGCGATTTGCCCAGCGCGCTATCGAGCCGGGTGGCTGGCTCCGGGCGGGAGCCGGGTTCCTGCGGGGCGGGACGCGGCGGGAACAGGGCTTCGTTCATGCTCGGGCCTCTTCGACGGCGTGGATGCGCGGCGGGTTCCGGCCTGGATCGGGGGGCTGCGCGCCGCCGGTCAGCCGGGGGAGGATTTCCGCCTTGGCCCCCAGCGCGCGGGTGACGCCCGCATCGAGCCACAGCAGCTTGTCGATCCCGGCCAGCGCGCTTGGCCGGTGGGCCACCACGATCACGATCGCGCCGCGCGCCCGCGCACCGCCGATCGCGCGAGCCAGCGCCGCGTCGCCGCTGGCATCGAGGTTGGAATTGGGTTCATCGAGCACGATCAGGAACGGATCGCGGAACAGCGCGCGGGCGAGGGCGATGCGCTGGCGCTGGCCGGCGGAAAGGTTGCGCCCGGCCGGGCCGATCACCGTGTCATAGCCTTGCGGCAGGCGCACGATCAGTTCGTGGACGCCCGCATGACCGGCGGCGGCGACGACTTCCGCGCTGGCCGCGTCCGGCGCGAAGCGGGCGATGTTCTGGGCGATCGTGCCGTCGAACAGTTCGATGTCCTGCGGGAGATAGCCGATGAACGCGCCGGCGCTGTCGGCATCCCACTGATCGAGCGTGGCGCCATCGAGCCGGACGGCGCCGCGCGCCGGTTCGAGCAGGCCGACCAGCGCGCGGGCGAGCGAGCTCTTGCCCGAACCGCTCGCCCCGACGACCGCAAGGGCTTCCCCGGCGCCGAGGCGAAAGGCGATGTCGCGGAACAGGACGGTCTGGGTGCCGGGCACGACTGCGGCCAGGCTTTCGGCGCAAAGTTCGCGCGCGGGGCGCGGCAATCCGGTTCGCGCCGGGGGCAGGGGCGCGGCATCGAACCGGTCGGCCAGGCGGTTCCATGCCTGGCGCGCGGCGATCAGCCCGCGCCAGTTGCCGATCGCCGCATCGATCGGCGCGAGCGCGCGCGACGACAGGATCGACGCGGCGATGATCACGCCGCCGCTCGCCTCGCCCGCGATCACCAGCCACGCGCCGGTCGCCAGGATCAGCGATTGCAGCAGCAAGCGGAAGGTTTTCGAGAAGGTGCGCATCGCGGAGAGCCGCTCTGACGCCGCGTCATTTTGGTACGCGTGGCCGACGCTGATCCGCTGCCAGCCGCCAAGGATCGCGCCTTGCATGCCGAGCGCGCGGATCACCTCGGCATTGCGGCGGCATGCTTCGATGAAACTGAAGCGGTCCGCCCCGCTGCGCGTCGCCGCCTCGATTTGCCGCGCGGTCATCCGGTCGGTCGCGATGGTCAGCCCGACGAGGATCGCCGCGCCCGCGAGACAGGCGAGGCCGAGCATCCAGTGAAACGCGAACAGCACGCCGAGGAACAGCAGCATCCACGGCAGATCGAGCACGGCCATCGGCCCCGGCCCGGCGAAGAACGCGCGCAGCGTATCCAGATCGCGCACCGGCTGCGCCGCATCGCGCCCGGCGCGGGCCAGTTCGGCCTGGAGGACGAGGGCGAAAACCCGGTCCGACAGGGCGCCGCCGAGCATTTCGCCCGCCGCGCCGGAAACCCGGTGGCGCAAGTGTTCGAGCGCGGCCTGGAAGGCATAGGCGACCACCAGCAGCGCGACGAGCCCGACGAGGCTGGGGAGCGAGTGGCCGGGCAGCACCTCGTCATAGACCAGCAACATGAAGATGGAGCCGGACAGCAGCAGCACGTTGAGTGCCGCGCTCATCCCCACCACGGTGCCGAGCACGCGCCGCCCGCCCGGCAACGCGCCGAGCAGTTCGGCCGAGCGGGCAAGGCCGAACCGCAGTCCGGCAGGCATCCCGGCCCGGCCCTGATCCGCGGCGTTCGTCATTGCTGGCTCATGGCGTCGGGTTCCCGTTCACCCCAAGCTCCCGATCATAGGCGAACAGGCGGCACGCCTCGCGGTAGAGTTCCTCCAGATCGGACCTGCGCGCGGCGGCAAGCTGCAACGGTCGCGCCGCACCGGGCGCGGTCGAGGCTTGATCGGACCTGACTATAGCGTTGAACTTATGGGATGAAAGGGGATCTCCGACGCCGGGGATCACGGCCCTTTCGAGCTGATCGTAGCGGTTGGCGAGCGGCGGAGAAAGGTCCAGAATGGATGAAATACGCGCGAGCGCCAGTTCGGGCGCTCCGGTGAGCTCGGCGAACGACAGTCCGATCCGCTGCCCGCTGGCGAACTGCGGCCAGCTCGCGCAGAGCCGGGCCAGCCGCTCCTCGTAATAATCGGCGACGGCCGCGTCGGTCGGGTATTCGTCCGAGCCGATCGCGGCGAACAGGTGGCGGATCGAGCGGATCGTCTCGGTGGGCGCACGGACCAGAAACACCGCGCGGGCATCGTGGAAGCGCGGATCGACCGCGCCGTCGTAACGCGAGTGCAAAATCTTGTCGAACAGGTAGCGGGCGCGCGGTTTCCACGCGCTGCGCCGCATCTGGGCCAGCGCGAGCGGGCCAAGCGAGGCGGGGTGATCGTAGGCCAGATGCGCCTCGCCGAAGCCGCTGATCGCATGGTGTCCGCACAGCACATGCGACAGCGCGGTCGACCCGCAGCGCATGTGGCCGAGGATGAATACCGCCCGGCGGAATTCGCACTGCGGGTTGATAGTGGCGGCAAGGCGGCCGGCGGCCTGCTTGAGCGCGGTGTTCATGGGGTCAGGTCTTTGCGCATAGGGCGGGCTCTTCATGCGGATGCGGCAGTGGGCCGGCAGACGGGGCGGGCAAGTGGCCGAGGCTGCCGATCGCATCGAGAATGCGGTGGCGCACGAGGAAGGCGCCGGCGAAAAACGACAGCGCCGCGACCGCCAGTCCGGCGGTGATCCTCGGCAGGGCGGCAAGCTGCGGCGCGCAGGCTTCGAACAGCGCGAGCCCGATCCCCACCGCCACCACCGGCGGGGCCGACGTCCATGCCACCGCGCGCACCGCATGCCGGTCTGCCCGCGATTGCCGCATGACCATTGCCGCATAAGTCAGGCTCATGGCGGCCGTGGTGAGACCCACCGCCAGCGCGACAGCTTGCGGGCCCCAGCGCGCGCTAAACCAGGCCAGGCCGATCACGCTGACCGCCGAGGCGGCCTGGACTTTCAGCATTGCGCGCTGCCGATCATGACAGACGAGGAACGAGGTTGTCACCGCATCGAGCAGGGCGAACGCCTTGACCGCGCAGAACACCACCACGATCGGCACGGCCGGCGCCCACTTCGCTCCCAGCGCGAAGGGCACGAGGTCTGGCGCGAGGCAGGCCAGCGTGAGCAGGCCGGACCACGCGACCGCGCCCACGCCCGAAAGCATGGTCAGCCACGCGGTGCCGCTGTCTTGCCGGCGGACGCAGGAAGCGGAGAGGTTGGTCTGCGCGATTTTCTGCAAGGGCTGCGCGAACAGGTCGGACAGGGCCGAAACGATCCGGTTGGAGGCGCGATAGAGCCCGGTCGCGGCGGGCGAGAGCGCGACGCCGAGCACCAGATCTGCGCCATAGGCCGAAGTGAAGTTGAGCAGCACCGCCACATGGCGCGCGCGCGACCAGTGCAGCACCTCGCGGATCGCCCGGGGCCTGGCGGCGAGGCTCGGCCGCTGCCCGGTGGCGAGCGCGAGCAGCACGAGCACACTGATCAGCCGCGCGTAAGTCTGCGCGACGAGGGCGACGACGCCCCAGCCGTGGAGCAGCAGGAACACCGCCAGCGCCGCGCCGAGCGTGTCGCCGACCAGCAGGCTGGCATAGTAACGCTTCACCCGCATCGCGCGCAGCAGCACGGCTTCGTACCAGGCGACCGCCGCCACGGGAAGGATCGCGGGGACCAGCAGCCCCAGGATCATGCTGACCTTGCCGGCCGGGAACAGCAGCGGAGTGGCCAGCCAGACGGCGCCGAGCAGGAGCGCGAGCACTGCCGCCTGCACGAGATTCGCACCGAAGCAGGCGCTGAACAGGTTCCCATCGTCCTGCGATTTGAGCAGATATTCGTATGGGCCGCCATAGAACAATTGCCGCGCCAGAATGAGGAACAGCGAGCCGATCGCGTAGGCGCCGAAATCGTCGATCGAGAGCGTGCGGGTGGCGACGATCGTCACCCCGAACAGCAGGAGCTGGACGACGGCGCGGCTGGCGAAACCGACCGAGCCGCTGAGAACGCCGGCGCGGTTGCCGGTCGGGTTGGTGCCGGTCGGGGTCACGCCGGTTTCACAGTTCGAGAATGCGGCGGGGGTCGATCCGGCCGCGCGCGAGGTCGATGAGCGCGGTAAGGTTGCCGCACAGGCGCCCGAGGCGATCGACATAGGGTTCCGGCCAGAGGCTGCGGGCGCAATTGGCCAGCAGGTTGCGGCCCATCAGGCGCAGCGCGAGACGGGGCGGAATGGTCTGCTTGCGCAGCAGATAGACCGGGTTGGCGATCTGCGAATAGCCGAGCCGCTTGCCCGAAGCGCGCCCGCCCTTGGCCCCGAGATGGACCCCGCTGAGCTGGCTGGTTTCAACCAGCAGGCCCTTTTGGCCCAGCCGGTAGGAGAAATCGACGTCCTCCTGCCAGCCGTAGAGCGGCAGCGCTTCGTCAAACCACAGGCCTTCGGCCGCGCTCAGCCGAACGCACAGGTTGCAGCCATAAAGCGCGGGCAGGCGGCGTTCGTTGATCACCGCGCGCGGGCGGTGCGCATCGACCATGGCGGCGGCTTCGTCGAACGCGATGCCGGGGCTCTTGATCCCGTCCGCGAGGAGCAGCGCGGTGGCGCCGACCAGACCGGGCCGGGCCTGAAACTCGCGCTCCAGCACTGCGAGATAATCGTGCGCCGGGACGAAATCATCGTCGAAGAAGGCGGCCACATCGGCCTGGCCGGCCAGGTGGCGCAGCCCGGCGTTACGCTGCCGGGGCAGCCCGCGTTCGGCCCGGATCACATCGAGCGCGATCCCGGCCGGAGCGCGGACGCCGGCCGTGTCGGCCTCGGTCACGCCGATGACGATGATCCGGTCCGGAGCGCGGGTCTGGCGGGCGAGCTGGGCCACTGTGCGGGCGAGCAGGTCGGCCCGTCCGGTCGTCGCGATGATGACGGCTAAACGCACGCGCGCGCCCCTTTTCCCCTGGTTTTGGCAAACCGGACTTTTCGGCAAACCGAGTTCTCTGGCCCGAACCGCACGCCGTTTTCCCCGATCACGCCGGATGCGGATCGGTGGCGGGCGAGGCCGGGCGCAACTTACCCGGGCCTGCACGATAGCCGCTTCGTCCCCCCGCTTCATGCCCGACCCGCACCGGAATGGATGCGGTTGATGCTGCGGCTGCGTCGTGCGAGCCGAGGTAGCGGCCGGAGACCAGCCGCCGCAGGCCCAGCGCGGTTCCCGCCAGCAGGCCCCAGACCAGCCCCGGGTCT
Organism: Sphingomonadales bacterium; assembly: GCA_013791705.1. GTDB lineage: Bacteria > Pseudomonadota > Alphaproteobacteria > Sphingomonadales > Sphingomonadaceae > Novosphingobium. The sequence continues at coordinate 13,470 of VMTF01000018.1, forward strand.
GGCGAGGGCGCCGATACCGACGCGGGGACCAGGGCCAGCAGCACCGCCCACGTCGCGGCGGTCGCCACGTCCGCCGCGACCACGCCGCTGCGCCGGTAAGTTGCGCCCGTGAAAGGGCGGAACACCCGGCCGAGATAGACCGCGAACGCGGTGATGCCGATCACCCCGCTCGATCCGAGAATGGCGGTGACGATGCTGGACGAACGGAACGAGCCGACGCCGATGCCAAGGCCCCACGAGTGCAGGAAGGCGGAGAACCCCTGCATCGCCCAGAACATGCGGGCGATGCCCGAGCCGGATTCGAGCTTGTCAGCGGTGCTGAGCCGCAGCACGCGGCCGATCGCGCGGGCCAGTTGGTCGCTGCCGGCGATGAGGGCGAGGCCGCAACCGGCCAGCGTCAGGATGCAGGCGGCGATGGCGATGCTCTTGCGCAGCGGGATGGTCCGGGCGAAGTAGATCTGCCGGACCGCCAGCACGGCGCCGTAGCCGGTCAGGCCGACGTAAGCCGTGCTCGACGTCGATGCGAGCAGGGTGACGAACAGCGCCAGCGCGGCCGGTCCGGACCAGCGCCGATCGATATTGCGCAGCCACAGTTCGGTCACGAACACGAACCAGACGAAGCCGTAGGACGCATATTGCGACGGTTCGGGCGAAATCCCGGTCAGCCGGGCGTAGCCATCAAACGATTGATCGAGCTGCCGGTAATAACCGTTACGCAGGAAGCCGATCACCACGGCGGCCGGGGTGTGGTTCACCAGCGCGGCGAACCAGCCGATCGCGGCGTGGGACAGCGCCAGCACGCTGGCCAGCCGGGCGATCCGCGGCGCGGCATCGGCGCGCCGCATCGCCATATGCGCGCAGACCGCGCCCACCGCGCTCAGTGCGATGTAAACCGAAGTGGTGATGTTCTGGGTGGTGAACTGCAGCGGCAGGGTGACGAGGCCGGACGGTCCGGTGGTCGGCCGCAGCGGCACCACCGCGATCGCGCCGCGAAACAGGAACGGGAGGGTATAGGCGCCGGCAATGCTGTAGGCGGCGAACACCAGCAGCCAGCCGTTATCGGCCAGACTGGCGCCAAGCAGCGGCTCCCGGCGGCGGCCGGGCAGCAGGCAGCGCAGCAGGAGGAAGCCGGTTGCGGTCAATGCCGGCTGGATCGAGACGTTGCCGAGCGCGGTGAGGATCACCGTGGCCGAGCCGTTGAACAGCGAGCAGACCAGCACGAAGCCGAGCATCGCCAGCCGCGAGGCGGTGAACAGCAGCAGCAGGCCGATGGCGACGACGACACCGCCGATCAGGGTGGGGGTCATCGCGCGGGCCTCCCTAACAGCGCGCCGTGTCCGCCGCCGTGCGCGAGACGCGGAAGCGGTAGTTCAGCCGAAGGCTCGCGCCCGGGCGCGGCGGGAGGACGAAATCGAGCGTGTCGCCGGGCCGCACCGCGATGGTCGCGCTGCCGAGGGCGGGGCCGGTGCCTGTCGTGCCGCGCCAGAGCGGGGCGCCGTTGCGCGCCAGCATGGCGGTGGCGGGTGTGCGTGCAGGCTTGCCCTTCGGCCGCAGGCAGACCGAGGCGACGAGCGTTTCGGTGCTGCGGGCGGTGTAGCGCAGCAGCGTTCCGGCGCCCGGCATGGTGCCGAGCCCGGCGCGATTGACCTGCATGAGCGGCAGGGCCGGCTCGCCGAGGTAGCTGGTCCATTGCCAGTCGGTCGGGGTGAGCGGCGTGAGGCTGCCGCGCGGCGCTTGCGCGAACCACGCGAGCGGGGCGCGGGCAAAGCCGTAAAAGCTGTCCGCCAGGACTTGCGCGGGGCCGAAGCTGACCGCGCCGGACCCGGTTATCACCACCGGCGTATCGGAGACTTCGGCCGGGAGGGCGAGTGGCGACCCATCGGCGGCGAAGGCATCGGCCGGGCCGCTGACGGCCAGGCTGCGCCGGGCGCCCCAGATCACATGGGCATCGGCGCCGAAGCGGAAATGGAACAGGGCCGGATCGCCGTGATCGATCCGCTGCGCCGCTCCGCGCGGGGCGAGCGTGCGCGTGGCGAAGCGATAGGCGGCCGCGGCGGGCTTGGGAGTGCCGTCGCGGGTGAGCAGGCCCATCGTCGGAAAGAACGACTGGTCGGCCAGAGCATACCAGAAGTGATCGGCCACGCCCGCGCCTTCGAGCAGGGCGATCATCTTGAGATACCACGGCGCGGCGGCGGCCGGATCGGGAAATTCGCGGCTGAATTCGGTCGCCCAGATCGGCTTGACGGCGCCGGCCCGCGCCATCGCCGCGCGCAGGCGGGCGATTTCCCACGCGGTCCCTTCCGGCTGCTCGCGGTAGGGGTGGACGGCGAGGCCATCGACATGATCCAGCGCTCCGGCGCGGATCAGGCGGGTGAGAAAGCCGGTGGCAATGGTGTTGGTCGAGCCGCCGAGCAGAACGAGGCCGGGGTGCCGGGGCTTGACCGCAGCGTGCACCGCTTTGAGCAGCGCGACGTGGGACGCGATCCGGTCTTGCGCGGCCGGGCCGGTCACATTGCCGCGGCCGTTGATCTCGTTGCCGATCTCGATCGCCACCACGCAGTTCGGCCAGCGATCGGCAATCGCCAGCACATAGCGTGCGAAAGCGGACCGCGCGCGCGGGCTCCACGCGGTCATCCCGCCGTCGTAGCTCGGGTTGCGCGGTTCCAGCCCGAGCAGCACGGTCATGCCCATGGCGCAGGCGCGGGTGATGTGGCCGGAATTGGCTTCGGTGAAGGCGATCCGGCCGGGGGCCGCTTCGGCGGCGGCCCAGTGCAGCGAATCCCGGATCGTGACGGTGCCGAGCGCGGCGGCGGCCGGGAGCAGGCGTGGCGGCCAGCCCTGGCTGAAGTGGGTCGTCACGCCGGTCCGCATCGGGTGAGGCGGCGGGGCTGGTGCTGGTGCTGGTGC
>VMTF01000110.1 GCA_013791705.1 Sphingomonadales bacterium
ATTCTTTTGACCCCTGTTGGTCCGGCCGCGCCGGGGCCTCGGGGTTTTTTCATCTCCTCGTCTTGTGTTTGTTGTCCTCCCCCGTGGCCTCCACCCCACAGGCGGGTGTGGGCCCGCTTGTTCTTTGAGAGGGGAGGAAGCGTGCTGGGCTTCGGACCGGAAGCAGGCGGATTTGCCTGTCGGCCAGATCAGGAGAACCCACATGACCAGACAAAGATTTCGCGGTGATGCCCAATCACCCGCAACCCGCATTACGCAGGAGATTATCGCGCGCCTTGAGGCAGGCACGAAGCCGTGGATCAAGCCATGGCGCGGCGTCCCTGTCTCGCGCCCCTTGCGTGCTTGCGGCACGCCCTATCGCGGCATGAACGTGTTCTGGCTGTGGATGGTCGCCGACATGTGTGGTTATGCGTCTTCCTACTGGATGACCTACAATCAGGCCCAGAAGCTCGGTGCGCAGGTCCGCAAGGGCGAGAAGTCGACCATCGCCATCTTCTACAAAAGCTATACCAAGGAGGTCGAAGCCCCCGATACGGGACAACCCAGCGAGGAAGCCCGCCGCGTCCTGAAGGCCTATCCGGTCTTCAACGCTGACCAGGTCGAGAATCTTCCGGAGCGCTTCCACCCTGCCGCAACGCTTGACCTGGTAGAGCCCGAAGGCCGCGAGCTGGAACTCGACGCCTTCTTTGGAGCGCTCCCGGCAGTGCTTCGTCATCAGGGGGATGAGGCCTACTACGAGCCGACCGCCGACCGCATTACCATGCCGCCTGCGCACCTGTTTTCCGGCTTCGATCATTACTATGCGACGCTGGCGCACGAGCTCTCGCACTGGACTGGCCATGCCAGCCGTTTGGACCGCGATCTCAAGAACCGTTTCGGCACCGCTGCCTATGCAGCCGAGGAACTGATCGCAGAGCTTTCCAGCGCGATGCTGGGTGCTGAACTTGGTCTTCCGGTTGCGCATCTCGACAGCCACGCCAGCTATATTGGTCATTGGCTCAAGCTGCTGAAGGAGGACGACCGCGCCATCCTCACCGCTGCCGCCAAGGCCGAGGAGGCCTCAAGTCTGCTGCTTAAACTCGGCGGTCGTGGCATCGCCGATATCGACGAAGCCAGCGCCGCCGCGCTGGCTGCCTGAGGGAGGGCGCTATGGGACGCTCAGTCAGCTACCCTTCGGGCAGCATAGTCGCTTTCACCGTGCTCGAGGTCGAGGATTCCGATGACTGGGAATTCGAGTACGAGTGGTTGCGGGACGATCTCAGGGAACGCGCTGCCCGTGCCTTTCCGTCGCTGGTGGCGCACGATGGATGGCGCGGACGAGAGGATCGCATCCTCATGCGCAACGCCTATGCCGAATTCGGTGTCTCGATTTATGGGAGCCTTGTCGCCGTCTGGGTCGCCGAACGGGACGATGGATCCTATTGGGATGCCGAATGGCGAATCGCCCGTTCGCCTCGGGCGCAGCGCTGGCTCCAGCAGATTGCACCCCGTTTCGATGCACTATTCGGCGCCTATGACTGCCTCGGGCACATGTCGAATGGTGAAGGCGTCTACCGCAAACGCGCTGCCTGATCTGCCCAGAGACGGTCAGCACGACATGATCAGCAGTCGTTCCTGACGCGAGTGATCCGAATGGTGCCGCTCATGGCCTGCTCCATGCGAGAGAGGCCCTGGGCCAGCCGGCGGTCCCCGCAACCCGGCTTTGGTAGGCCCGTGTTGACTTGGCTTTGGGCCAAGCCTGCCCGCGCCAGCCTGCCAAAGCGGGTTCCCCTGCGGTGCGGGGCTCCGCCTCAATGCTGGCCATGACGGGCTCTCGCTGGCGCAGCCATGGATGGCGGCGTCGGCGTCACACCAGTCAGGAGCACATCCCATGCACACGTCTTTTGCCGACCAACTCGCAGGTCTAGATCTCGCAGGTTTTTCGATCGGTCCAGCCCCCGTCACCAGCACAGATTTTCCGGTCCACGAAGCCGTCGTTCAGACGCTCGAAGGCGTCTGGTCCGATCTGTTCGCGTTGTTCTCTGGCACCGCGCTCGAAGTCGATGCCGAGGATCTCGGTTGGGCCCTCGTCAATCTGTTCCACCGTTCCGCGCAGCGCAAGTCGACGTCCCTTGATCGCGCCACCGACGAGGTCCGGGCACTCGTCGCCACCGCCGATGGATCGGAAATCCACACGCATGAACTCGAAACCCAGGTCGAACGCGCCCAGTGCGCCGAGAGCGCCATGCTGGCGCTGGAAGAGATGCGCGAGGTCGCCGCAGCACTCTACCTCAATGAGTTCGGTTCGTCCTGGAAGCCCGTTTCGAGCTCGCGGTTCAACCATGGCGCCATGCTCACTTCCGCGCTGGTCGAAGGCCGCGATTTCATGCGCGCCCGGGCCGAGGCCAAGCGCCGTGCGGCGATGCCCGAGGGCATGCCGGTCGTCTTCGCTGGTGGCCGTATCCGCCACGCTACCGAGGACGAGGCACTGACCTTCGCCAACAACGTCTGGGCAACGCGCGACAAGGTTCGCGACCGCGTCGCGGACATGGTGCTGGTCCATGGCGGCGACACCAAGGGCGTCGACCGCCTGGCATCGTCGTGGGCTGAGCGCCGACAGGTCCCTCAGGTCACCTTCTCGCTCGATATGCGGCTTGGGGCCCGTGCGGGCTTCAAGCGCAACGAGCGCATGCTTTCGCTCGACCCGCGTTACGTCATCGCATTCCCGGGCAATGGCGTCCTTGAACGACTGGTAATCGAGGCCAAGACGCGCCGGATCACTGTCGTCGACCGCCGCGGTCCGCTGGGCACCAGCCCCAAGGCTGTTCCCCCAAGCAGCGAATGAGGGCGCAAGCCCATCCGCGCCAGCGCCTCATCGGTGCTGGCGTTGCTGCTGAAGAGGGGAGGCAAGCGCCTGGGTCAGCGGGTCATGCTGATTGATCGCATGGCCGCACAGCACAGGAGGAATATCCATGACCGACTTCAAAGTAGCCTTGGCTGAATTTTCAGCGCGCCAGGCCGAGCGCGAAGCGAAGGCTCAGATCGAGTTACAGCACCTCAAGCTGGCGGTCATCCCAGCCTTACGACAGGCTGGGATCGCGAAAGTCGAGATCCGGTTCGACGGGTCCGGAGACAGCGGCGCGGTCGAGGAGATCGTCTGCCTTGATGCTACCGACGCCACGCTGGCTTGTCCCGAAACGATGCTCGATCCGATCCCGAATGACCGACTGGATGAAGCGGATCGCGCCGATCCCGTGCTGCTGCCAGCCGCACTGGAATCGCTCGCCTATCTTGCCCTTGAACGCCACCACCCAGGGTGGGAAAACAACGATGGTGCAGGCGGACAGCTCGACATCGATGTTGAGGAAGCGAGCTTCGTGCTTGAATGCAACGTGCGCTTCACCGACTACAACCAACACTACACTGAGCTGTAAGGGAGGGCATCATGGCACATTGCTACTATCATGCCCTGTCTTCGGTCCGGAAATGGGGCGGCAAGCCCGACGACTATCTACCGCTGCACCAGTGGTTCGACCAGTCCAAGGCTATCCTCGCGGACCCCCGGCACCGCGCGCTCCGGCACCATGCCGAGGGCATCTTCATGCTCGAAGTCCTGTTCGGGGCGACGATCGTCAATGCTGACGGCCGGATTGTTCCGGTCCGCCTCATCGGCGAGCAGCACGTTCGTGAGGATCTTGGCTCTATCCCCTCCTTTGCCGATTGGGCGCGCCTCATTGCACCGCAGGCCTGGATGCTGAGGGGTCACCATTTGGACGATCCCTTGGCACAGCTGGCGGACCAGTCTGGCCTCGGCAGTGAGCCGCCCGTCGCCAGGTCTCACCCTGCTGCGGGAAGGTCGGTCAGGGTCGAAATCTGACCGTCGGTTTGCCGGGGCGGCAAGGGACAGCGAAGCAGGGCCGAAGCCACAGATTTGAGCATGGTGTCTGCCCATTCATCCAGGCGCCATACCGGCTCTTCGCGAACCTTCCTTGAATCAACCCCCTGTCGTTCGCAATCCGGATCAGGTCCGGCCGTGTTGCCGGGCTTTGCCCGGCTGCCCGCACCACCCGAACCGGATCCGGGTTCCCCTTCGGTGCGATCGCCCGGTGGCCGCTTCTTCTGTCAGTTCGCAGCCGGGATGGACCCGGATTGCTCGATCAGGAGAAAACCCATGACCAATCTCGTCATCCTCGTCGGCCGTATCGCCCGCGATCCCGAAACCCGCACCACCACTGGCGGCACTACTATCACCTCGATCTCGGTTGTGACCGACCGTCCCGCCCGCAAGGATGGCAAGACCTACAAGGACGAGAACGGCTACACCGCCAAGGACAGCGAATTCCACCGCGTCACCTGCTTCAACGGCCTCGGGCAAAACGTCGCCAAGTATTGCGGCAAGGGCCAGATGGTGACCGTCGAGGGGCGCATCCACTACACCCAGTGGGAGGACAAGGATGGAGCCAAGCGCTACGGCTGCGAGATCATCGCCGACAAGGTCGACTTCCTCTCGAAGCCGCGCTCGGGCAACAACGAAGATGCGCCGCCGATCGACGAAGACTGAACCCGGCGCTCCCCCGCAAGATGGCCCCGATGGCGCGAGCCACCGGAGCCATTTTTGTGTTGGCTGGCGAAAGCGGCGGCACGCGGCATCGAGCCCCGTGCCGCCGCCTGGCATCACTTGCCCGCTGCTACTCGTTCAAGCGCGGCATCGATCCCGATCGCCATCGTCGCCCGCACGAGCTGGCGTAACTTGCCTGGATCGAGCGTTTCCGCGCTGCATTCAATCAGCAGCTTGCCGAGTTCGCTTGCGGCATCCTCGCGCAGCTTGACTTCACGCTGGGCAAGTTCCTCGCGCTGTTCGCGCAGTCGTTTGAGTGCATCGAGCGCACTCGGTTTGGACCTGGCCATAGGGGTTCCTTTTCGTGGCCGTTGGTCCCCTCCGAGGGGACATTTGCCAGCCCGAAGCCCTGTAGGAAAACGGTTTGTGGGGCAGGTCCTGGTGGCACCCGCAAGCGTTGGGAGAGGTCTCTCTCGCAGAAGTCCAATGGTGATGCGGGCTTTGGGGCCGCGTCAAGGACGACGGGGCCCCACCATTTTTACCGGGCAAGCCCGGAAAAAATCGTTGCCCCCATCGCCGCTTCGCGGCCGCGTGTGCCACGCGGTCCCTGACCCGGCCGTCGCCCACATCCTCACACTTCCTGATGCGAAGCATCAACCATCAGGAGGTTTGACATGAACGCTAACGCTGCCCTTTCGTATTCCGGTTTCCGCGCCGACCAGTCGGCCTATGTTGCCGCACTGGATCAGGCCCATGCCCGGGCCTTTCACAGTTACTTCACGCAGTACATCCTGACCGATGACGAGGCGGGTTATGTCGCTATCGACGAGGGAGATTACGGGGCATTGCCGCAGGGCATGATGGACCGGGTGATCGACACGGTTCCGGGCAAACTCAACGATGAATTCTGACGCTACCGGGAGGAGGAAGTCCAGGCACGGGCTTCCTCCTTTCTTTTTGCTCGGCTCCCTTGGCAATCTCGTAATCGGCGTTCGGGTGAACACGTGACGGCAGCATCAAATGTCCGCGTCGGCGGCATCGAACGCTTCGAGGCGCTCGGGCATGTCGAGCAGCTTCATTGCCGCAGCCGAAATGGCTTCGGCTTTCGTTGGGTAGGACTCGGCCGAACTGATCCCGACACCATTCGCGTAGGTGATGGTTGCCTGGAAGCCATTGCCCTTGGCCGTTGCGGACAGTGTTACGCTGGACATTCGCTGCACCCCCATTCGGGCTAAAATGCTGGTCTGTCATACCATCGGATTGGGGCGCGGACCAGCGCGGCAACCGGTCTGAGTTCGCGGCCAAATGCGGCCAGGCCATCCCGCCGGAATGGCACGTCTTGTCTTCCATCCATTATCTGGAACCGCACCTGGATCAGCTATCGGGAAGGGGGAAATTCAAGCACACCGTACGCGACATGTCGCCGGTCATTTAGTCCCTGATACCAATGAATTATGCCTAGAAAATAGGTTCGGTCACTTCTCAATCACATTGATATAATGTCATTTATGCAATTTGAAGTGATTGGCGGGGAGGCGGAAATGGGCGGAATTTCAGGGTTCGTTCGTTCTTGACATGTTCTTCATTGTGATTTAACCGGGAAAGGACTTTCGCAGTGCGGCCAGGCTTCTCGTTTGAAGGAGTCGGTCAATGTCACGACCAATATCTCTGCAAGTCTACGTCACCTCCGAACTCGCCGGGCGAGTTCGGATTGCTGCTGCCGCCGACGGTCTGGCGGTCAGCGAATGGCTGCGTTCGGTCATCTTTCGAGCCTGCGAAGACGAAATCTCCGTAGCGAGCGATCGCGGTCTCCTGCGCCGGCTCTATCGCCAGTCCTTGTTCTCCATGGTGGGGGTCGATGCCCTCCTGGCAGGGCACAAGGATCATGCCTTGCGCGAACGGGTCCACCAGGCCTTTGCCGCCAAGTGCAAGCAGGCCGGTCTCACTGCCAGCACCGACGAGGGAGGCTCCCATGAAGCGTAACCTCGTCAACTTCACGCGCGGCAGCCAGCTGCTCGGCCACTTCGGCTTCATGTTCGCTGCCGGGCTGAAGGGGCCACTGCTCATCGCCCTTGCCGTCATCTCCTCGATGTCTTGGTGGATGCTTTCGGGCGGGCTTACCGACCACGAAACCTACCTTGTCTGGATGCGGCTCTATGCCTCTGCCTATGGTTTCATGGAGTTCGATCCCGCCAAGCAGGTCGCGCTCGAAACAGGCTTTGGCGGGACCGTGCAGTTCCCCATCGCGCTGGTCGAAAATTTCCCGCCGGTGGTACGCGCATGGGACCATATGGTGGACATTCTCGCAAGCGTCCTCTGGCGCTCGGCGCTTGCCCTTTTGCCGGCATTCGCCCTGTTTTACTGGTTCGCTGCCCGCTTTGGTCGCAAGTCCAAGGAGCGCAAGCACGAGCGCGGCGCCATGCTGGCGACCTTGCCCGAACTGGTTGACGAAATCCGTGTCCACAACCTCGCCGAACGGGCGAAGGATTTGACCCAAGCGATGGGATGGCGCTGGCGGCTCTGTACGCCGGGCGAACTCGCTACGGTCTTTCCCTACCGTCCGTCGAAGCTGGCCAAGGTCAGCTATCCCTGGCGGCTCGAGCAGAGCCATGCGATGCTTATCGGCACGACCGGCATGGGCAAGACGGTCGCCTTGTCGGACATGATCGAGGAAGCGCGTGGCCGCAGCCAGCGCGCGGTGATCTTCGACCTGACCGGTGCTTTCATCGAGCATTTCTACGACAGCAGCCGGGATGTCATTCTCAATCCGCTTGATGCGCGCTGTCCGCGGTGGAGCGTGTTCGACGAGTGCCGCGACGAGGCCGAGTTTACCGCGGCCGCCGAAGCGCTCGTGCCGCACGATGGTGGTGGGTCGGAGCAGTTCTGGGTACTCGCCGCGCGCCTGTTGTTCGTCGAAATGTGCCTGAAGCTGCGCGCGCGCGGGCAGGGGACGAACGAGGCGCTGGCGTCAGAACTGATGACGGCGGACCTGGCATCGGTGCACCGGCTAATGCGCGGTACGATCGCCGACCCGCTCACTGCCCCCGAAGCCGCGCGCATGGCGGAATCGATCCGTGCCGTGTTCAACGCCAATGCCAAGGCACTGAAGCTCTTGCCGCAAAACGGGCGCCGCTTCTCGCTGCGGCAATGGGTCGAGCAGGACGATGGTTCGGGCTCGATGGTGTTCATCTCCGCACGATATGTCGACATGAGCGTGTGTTCGCAGCTGCTCACTGTCTGGCTCGATCTGGCTATGAACACGCTGATGACACTCGATCGGACCAGGGACTTGCGCATCTGGTTCTTCGTCGATGAGCTCGGAGCATTGCACCGGCTGCCAGCGCTCGAGAAGGGGCTCCAGACGGCGCGCAATTTTGGCGGCGCAATCGTCACGGGCATCCACGCCTATGCCAAGCTCAAGGAGGTCTACGGCGAGAACATGGCGATGACGCTGTCATCGCTTGCCAGGACCAAACTGATCCTCGGCACCGCCGACCGCGAAACCGCCACATGGTGTTCCGATTTCATCGGCCACACCCAGGTGCGCGACATGGAGGAGGGTTACACCTACGGCTACAACAACGCGCGCGATGCGGTCAGTCTGACCTCGCGCAAGCACATCGAGCCGCTGTTGCTGCCCGACCAGTTGATGAACCTCGCGCGTCTTTCGGGCTACATCAAGTTCCCCGACGGATTCCCGGCGGCACCGGTAAAGCTGACGCCCGTCACACGTCGCAGACGGGCAGAGCCGTTCATTCGCAGAGCCGGCGATGATGGCGGACCGGACGGGGGCGGGACACCCGTGATCCCTCTGAAGCCATGGCTCCCCGACGACGGAAACTCCGCCTCCGAGCAGCCTTCGTCGAACGACGACGGGGCGGGCAAGCGGGTCGTCCCCAAGCAGGGCGAACTGGCGCTCGAACGCTCTGCCAAGGCAAAGCCCGTCCAGGATGAGGCACCGGCATTGCCAGCACAAGCGGCCGCACCGGGCAGCGTGGCTGATCGCGACATACGGACCGGAAGCGGTGTGCTTGATGCCCCCGAAGGGCCACGGCAGGCGGAGCAGCCGGACACGGCAAAAGTTCGGAAAAATGCCCCTGCCATGCCCAACGACAGCGTGCTCAAGGCCGGGGCGGGCGATGGTCAGGAACCGGCCAAGACCGATGGCGTGCGCAGCGATGCGCCTCGTCCGTTGGGGCAGCGGTCCGGGCAGGCGCCCCAGGAGCGCCAGCGAGCGCCCAATGCGGCGGCGGAAGCGCGCAAGCTGATGCTTGAAGATGGCCTGACCGAGCCCGATCCGTCTGCCAAAGATGATCGCGGCTTCGGCGATGTCGACATGGATATCTGACCGCTGACGGCGGCGCTGCAGGAGAGGCCCACATCATGCTTTCCGTAGCCAATGTGCGCACCGCCAGCGGCGCCGCCAATTACTTCGCCTCGGACAACTACTACACCCGGGCCGATGCCGACCGGTCCGGCGAATGGTTCGGCAAGGGCGCGGAGCGTCAGGGCCTCGAGGGCCGGGTCGATGCGCGCCTATTCGAAGCTGTGCTCAAAGGAATGCTGCCCGATGGCAGCCGGGTTGGCAGCGACGGGCGCGAGCATCGTGCCGGGACCGATCTCACGTTTTCCATGCCCAAGAGCTGGTCGCTCCTCGCGCTTGTCGGCGGCGACAAGCGGATCATCGATGCCTACGCAGCAGCCGTGAAGGAGACGCTCGCCTGGGCGGAAAAGAACCTTGCTGAAACCCGCATCGAGGTGCGCGGACGTGAGAAGATCGCCCAGACCGGCAACCTGCTCGTGGCGCTATTCCAGCACGATACCAACCGCAACCAGGAGCCCAACGCCCACATCCATGCCGTCGTCGCCAACGTGACCCAGGGGCCTGATGGCAAGTGGCGAGCGCTTCGCAATGACAAGCTCTGGGAGCACAATACGCTCCTCAATGCTATGACGATGGCGCGCTTCCGGCTCTCGGTTGAAAAGCTCGGCTACGAAATCGGCGAGACCGGCAAGCATGGCAATTTTGAAGCGGCGGGTGTGCCCCGGCACGTCCGCGATGCCTTCAGTTCCCGCCGCGCCGAAATCGTTGCAGCGCTTGAAGGGATGAACGGCAAGGGGCTGGCCGCGCGCAATGCCGCCAACCTCATGACGCGCGCGGCAAAGCAGACGATCGAGGATCGCGGCGCGCTTGGCCAGCAATGGCGCGACCAGGCGGCACGGATCGGTTTCGACCCCGCCGAGGTTATCGCTAGGGCCAATGGCAGGGCTGCCATGGACATCGGCGGGGTGCCAACGCTCGGCGGGTTTGTCCGCGACGTGGTCGAGCACGGTCGCGGCATCGCTCAGGCCCTTGCCGAGCGATTGGGGCTGCGCGCCGGCGATCCGCTCGTCCCGCGCGATCTGGCCAGAAAATCGCCGCAGGAGATTGCCGCTGTCCATGCTGTTGCTTCGGCTGTGCGCCACCTTTCCGAACGCGAAGCGGCCTTTGCCCGCACCGACATTTACAAGGCCGCCCTGGGGTTCGGATTGCCGGTGGCCATGCCGGAGATCGAGCGCAGGGTGGAGCAACTGCTGCGACAGGGCGAACTCGCGCGCGGCAAAGGGGCGGACCGGGGACTTGTCACAACGGTGGGGGCCATTGCGACCGAGCAGCGGATTGTCGCGGCCGTTGAAGCAGGGCGCGGGGTGGCACCGCCCATCGTCGATCCAGCCGAGGCAGGCGCACGCCTACAGGCGCTTTCCCAGCTCAAATATGGGATGACCATCAACCAGGGGCAGGAGGCCGCAGGAAGGCTTCTCCTTGGCTCCAGCAACCGCATTGTGGCCATCCAGGGGGTGGCGGGGGCAGGCAAGAGCACCGTGCTCCAACCCGTCGCCGACATTTTGCGGGAGGAAGGCAAATCCGTACTCGGGCTCGCCGTCCAGAATACGCTCGTTCAGATGCTCGAGCGCGACACCGGGATCCCTTCAATGACCGTGGCGCGGTTCCTGAAGCGCCATGCCGCGCTGCTCGAAGGCGGAGACAAGACGGTCCTTGCGTCGGCTCGCAGCGAACTGCGCGGCACCGTGGTCCTCCTCGACGAGGCCTCGATGGTCGGCAATACCGACAAGGAAAAGCTGGTCCGGCTGGCGAACCTTCTCGAGCTTTCGCACTTCGCCAGTATCGGCGACAGGAAGCAATTGGGTGCGGTCGATGCCGGCAAACCCTTTGAGGTCATGCAGAAGGCTGGCGTCGAGACAGCGACCATGAACATCAACTTGCGCGGTCGTGACCGGGCACTGCGGGCTGCCCAGCATGCCGCACAAGGCGGGCAGATCGAAGAAGCCTTGCGCCACCTGGGATCCAATGTCGTCGAGGTCGGGGAAGGGGCGGCTATCGAGGCCGCCGCCGCCTGGCTGGGGCTTGCACCCGCCGAGCGTGAGCGGACCGCCATCTATGCGTCGGGGCGCACATTGCGCAGCGAGGTAAACGAGGCCGTGCAGACAGGTCTCAAGGCAAATGGCGACTTGGGGCAGCCTGCGCTCAAGCTCGAAGTGCTTGCGCGGGTCAATGCGACGCGTGAGGAGCTGCGGTATGTGGGCACCTATGTTCGCGGCATGGTTGTTGAAGTCGACCGCGACAAGCGCGCTCAGGGCCTCACGCGCGGAACCTACCGGGTGGTTGAAACCGACACCAAACGTGAGCGCGTCACCCTCGAAAACGGGCGCGGCAAGCACTTCGAATTCAGACCAGGGAGGCTCCGGCCGCAAGGCGAGCATGACCCCTTGCGGCTCTATGAGATTAAGCCCCTGGAACTCCATGCCGACGACCGCATCCGCTGGACGGACACGGACCACAAGCGCGGCCTGATCAATGCCGATCAAGCCCGGATTACCGGGATCGACAGCAAGTCCGTTAAACTGACTACATCGATGGGCATCGCGCATGAGCTGGCTAGGGAGGATCCCATGTTGCGGCGGCTCGATCTCGCCTACGCGCTCAACGCCCACATGGCGCAGGGATTGACTTCGGACCGGGGGATCGCGGTCATGGACAGCCGGGAGCGCAATCTGTCGAACCAGCAAACGTTCCTGGTGACAATCACCCGTTTGCGTGACGGACTCACGCTCTTCGTCGACAATGCCTCACGGCTCGAAGCTGCGGTCGGGCGCAACACCGGCATGAAGCGCTCGGCGCTTGAAACCGTCGATCTGCTCCGCAATGCGGCAGCCCAGGGGCAGGCCAGGGGCGATCAGATGGATAAGGTGCAGGCGCCCGGGCGCGAGCCACCCGAGCGCGACCGCTCGATCGTCAAACCTTTCGAAATCGGGATCTGACAGCAGTGGCGAGAGGGCTCGTCGTCTGCGTTCAAAGGCATGCAGATTGACTTTAAGTTCCTAATTTGTTCTAAATGCGGCCATGCCCCGAATCGCTGACGATATTCTGCTCACCCATCTGGAAGTGGCGCTTGCGGGAGCCCCCGAGCCAGTTCTCTGCGGACTCAATGCCGATGACCCGCGCCAGCAGCGCAACGCCCGGGTCGATCTCGCGCAGCATCTGGTCGAGCGCATGCGCGGGTTCGTAATCGAAGGCGAAGGCGGTATGCGCGGCGAAGGGCAGGCCTGTCTCTTCCCGGGCGATTTTTCGCCGATCGGTTGAGCAGTGCGTCAGGGCGCTGTCGACCGCTTGAAGACGTATCGGTCAGTGCCGGGACGTCGGCGCATCCTTGAGGTCTGCCAGGTCGGCAATTCGTCTTGCGATCTCTTGCCAGGTGCGGACACCTTCCTGATCACCGGCGAGGGCAAGAGCGCCGATCTGCTCGGCCACATGGCGCGGGGCATTATGCCCATGGGCCATGAGAACCTGGTTGGCGCAGGCCCAGAGCTCCCAGTCGCTCAGCGGCAACGGTGGTTCTTCCAGTAGCGGTCCCACCGCAGCACCGTTCCGGTGCGGACCATCGCACAGGATAGATCGGCGCCCGAGGCAAGGGTGCACCAGGCCGCTGTCCGCGAGCCACCGGCCGAACCTTCAGAGCGGCAGTGCATGGCCGGCGCCGAAACGATCACATGCCCTGTCGGGATTGTCCCGCGTGGACCGCCGAACAGCGAAACGAGGCGGTCGCGCGCTTCGAGTGCGGTGGCGGGCGGGCAGGGCTGGTTGGTCCGGCAGGTGCCGTCCATCTCGCGCGCTGCAATACCCGAAATGCGGATGTGCGGGCCTTCCGCGCACCAGATCGGTCCATCGCCGTCCCATACATGGGTCGGGGTACAGGTGAAGCTTTGTCCTGCCGCGACGACGGCGGCTGCAAGTGTCAGGAACATTTTGAAACTCTACTGAAGTTTGCGGCCGAACCAGAGCACCCGGCCGACGATGTTGATGGCGCGGCGTTCGAGCCCGTGCCAGCTTGGATAGGCGGCATTGTCGCTCACCACCGAAATCCGCCGTCCCTGGGGTTCGATGGCGATCCGCTTGACGCTGAGCGCGTCATCCATGCGCAGGACATAGATGCCGTCGCGAAGCCGTGATTGGCCATCACCGAGGTCGACCATGACCTCGTCGCCGTCGTTGAGCGTGGGTTCCATCGAGTCGCCATGAACATGGATGATCGACAGGCTTGAGGCCTTGCTTGGGGTGAGTTTGCGGAGCCAACCTTCGTCGAAACCGAATTGTCCGCTTTTGCTTTCCATTTCGGCGAGCGCGCCGTGACCGGCGGAGGCTTCAACGTCCAGAACCGGGATCTGCACCAGTTCGACAACAGGTGCGCTGCGATGAGGGGGGGCGCCCAGCACGCGCTCATCCACGCCAAAGAAGCGCGCGAGAATGTTGCGATCGCTCTCGTCCAGATACCGCGGGCTACCTTTGCGGATGTACTGCTGGATATAGGAGACATTGCGACCGAGGAGCCGGGAAATTCCCGAGTAGGTGCAGCCCTTGCGGGATGAGATGAGCTCGTCGAGAGCCTGTCGTGCTTCGTCCATCACACTGTCCTGTCACGAATGCTAGGAAAAGTCATCCTAGACTCTAGGACGCATTCCTAGTAGGAACATAACAGGAACGCAAGTGCAAAGCGAGTCGAACGCTATGGAGCTATTGGAGCAGATCGAGACCTACCTGGCGCGGACGAAAACACCGCCGAGCAAGTTCGGGCGCATGGCCGTCGGAGATCCGCGGTTCGTAGAGGATTTGCGGTCAGGTAGGTGTCCGAGGCGCAAAACACAGGAACGCGTGCAGACCTATTTATCAAATCGTTGAATGCCGGCTGCAGCAATTCCAAGCCTCAGCCTTCGGCCAAATGCGATAAGAGGAAGAACGGCTTGGATCGGGGGGCATGAGATAGCTGCTTTCAGCAGACAAATACTGCAAGGTAACTGGGGGCAGCTTTAGCTGTTGGCAAGGGCCTCGACGGCCCACCAAATGCATCATGCCTCACTTTTCTTGAAGCCAGATTGATCCAGCCAGAAAATATGCTCTGCCCGCCGGGTTATTTCAGAAAGCTCGCTCTGATCGCAATCTTCGAAAAGCGCTTCCGCGAGCGTCATCCGCTTGTCAATGGAAACGCGCCCATAGTTGAAGGATGGATGCTCGGCCAGCAAAGCGGCCTTG
>VMTF01000032.1 GCA_013791705.1 Sphingomonadales bacterium
CAAGCGAAGGACCAAGATGGCCAAGGTCGAGATCTACACCCAATGGGGCTGCCCCTACTGCGTGCGCGCCACGGCACTGCTGGACCGCAAGGGAGTGCCATATGCGGAATACGACGTGACGATGGATTCGCGCAAACGCGCGGAAATGGTCGAGCGGGCGCCGGGCGCGCGGACCGTGCCGCAGATTTTCATCGACGATGTGAGTTATGGCGGTTGCGACGAACTCCATGCGCTTGACCGGGCCGGCAAGCTCGATCCGCTGCTCGGTCTGTGACGGCGATGAACCGGATCGCGCTGCTGCAGATGACCAGCGGGATCGAGCCTGCCCGCAACGGCGCGGCGATCGCGGGCGCGGTCGCCGAGGCGGGCCGCGCGGGCGCGGCAATGCTGTTTACGCCGGAAATGTCCGGCCTGATCGATCGCGATCGCAAGCGCGGATCGGGCAACATCGTGACGGAAGGCGAGGACCGGGTGCTCGCCGCGACGCGCGAGGCGGCGGCGAAAGCCGGGATCTGGGTGGCGCTCGGCTCGCTGGCGGTGCGGCGGGACGGCGGCGACGGGCGCTTTGCCAACCGTTCGTTCGTGATCGGCCCCGCCGGCGAGATCCGGGGTCGCTATGACAAGATCCATATGTTCGATGTCGATCTGGCGACAGGCGAATCCTGGCGGGAATCGAACGCCTATGCGCCCGGCGAGGCGCTGGGGCTGGTCGAGGATACGCCGGTCGGGCGGCTCGGCCTGGCGGTCTGCTACGATATCCGCTTCCCGGCGCTGTTCGAGGCGCTGGGGCGGCATCAGTGTGACACGATCGCCATTCCGGCGGCCTTCACCGTGCCGACCGGGCGCGATCACTGGCACCTGATGCAGCGCGCGCGGGCGGTGGAGGCGAGCGCCTTCGTCGTTGCGGCGGCACAAGTCGGCCGCCACGAGGACGGCCGCGAGACTTACGGGCACAGCCTGGTCATCGATCCGTGGGGCGAAGTGCTGCTCGATCTGGGCGGAGCATCCGCCGGGCTGGGCTATGCGGAGATCGATCTTGCCCGGATCGCCGAAGTGCGCCGGCAATTGCCAAGCCTTGCCAATCGCCAGCCAATTCCCAATTAGGTTAGCGATGATTGTGTTCGATCTTGAATGCCGCGCCGGGCAGCACCGGTTCGAGGGCTGGTTCGGCTCCTCGGACGATTTTGCGCGCCAGCAGGAGCGCAAGCTGGTCGCCTGCCCGGTGTGCGGCTCGGACGATGTGGCGAAGGCGGTGATGGCCCCGCATGTCGGGCGCAAGGGCAATCAGGCGCCTGTGACGCGTCCGCGCGACGAGAAGCCCGCAGCACCT
Source organism: Sphingomonadales bacterium (assembly GCA_013791705.1). GTDB lineage: Bacteria > Pseudomonadota > Alphaproteobacteria > Sphingomonadales > Sphingomonadaceae > Novosphingobium. Next base: position 1,331 of record VMTF01000032.1, read on the forward strand.
GCGCCCGCTGCCGCGCCGGCCGCGAATGCCGCTGTCCGCGCCGCTGTCACCAATGCCGGGCCGCAACTGCCGCCCGAAGCGGCAGCGATGCTGCGCGCGATTGCGCTTGCGCAAGCGGAGGCGCTCAAATCCTCGCGCTGGGTCGGCGGGAATTTCGCCGAGAACGCGCGCGCGATGCATTATGGAGAGGCGGACCCGGAAGCGATCCACGGGCAGACGACGCCGGGTGAAGCCGAGGCACTGCTTGAGGAAGGGATCGAAATCGCTCCAGTGCTGTTTCCGCTGGTGCCGCCCGAACAGGCGAACTGATAGCCGCACCGGAACGATTGCGTGAACGCACGCGCACACTTAAGAAGGCGGCGTGCGCCCGTAGCTCAGCCGGATAGAGCATCAGATTCCTAATCTGGGGGCCATGGGTTCGAATCCCGTCGGGCGCACCATTCGATCTTTCATCGAACTGGCCTGCCAAACTTCCGCCACCGCCCGTTTCATATCGGGCGGTGGCGGGGTTGGGGCCTATTTCCCCTTGAGTTCGCGCCCGATGGTCATTCCGGCGACGCGCCCCATGGTGAGCGCGTTGGCGACCGCGTTGCCGCCGCCGACATAACGCTCGCCCAGCACGCCCGCGCCGGCTTCGCCTGCCGCATAGAACCCGGGAATGATCCGTCCGTCTTCATCGAGCGCATGGGCCGCGCGATCAATCCGGGGGCCGACGCTGGCGACGGTGAAGCCGGTGTTGCGATATTGGAACGCGTAGAACGGACCTTCGGCGATCGGGTGGAGTGCTTCGATCTCGCGCAGGAACCAGCGATCCTCGCCGGTGACGATGTCTTCGTTGAGTTCCTCGATCGTGGTGCGCAGCGCGCCCGGGCGCATCCCGCACTTGATCGCCAGTTCCTCGATCGTATCGGCCTGCAGGATGTCGCCGCGCTCGACGCAGTCCAGGATGAACTGGGGATCCCAGCCGAAGGCATAGCCGCTGCCGGACGAATCCGAGCGCTTGCGGGCGGCTTCGTCGAACACGCCCCAGCAGTTGAAGCCCTGATGCTTCACGAGTCCGGGCATGACCGCATAGGGTGCGGTTTCGGGCGCGAAGCGCTGGCCCTTGGCGTTGACGTAGATCAGCGAGGAGGGCGGGTTGCCGTGGTGGATCGGCGGCGCGTAGGGCAGGAACGCCCCGCCGACCGCGAGGCCGCAGTTGTGGCCGATGATGTCCGCGCCGGCCTGGCGGGCCATGTGGACGCCGTCGCCGCGATGACCGGGACTGGCCGGACCGGTCGGATGATAGCCCGGTGGGAGCGCGTCGTAAGCGTCCGGGAACCAGGTCTTGATCATTTCGGGCGTGGACTGGCTGATCCCGCCGCAGGCCAGCAGCACCGCGCGCGAACGCAGTGTCTCGCCATCGACGATCACGCCCCCCACCGCGCCGTCCTCGACGATCAGTTGCTGGACGCGGGTATTGAGCACCAGTTCGACCCCGAGCACCGCGCGCCGGTTTTCCATGACATCGATATAAACGCTGCCGCCTTCCGCCGGGCAGTGTCCGCGTGGCGGCCATTCGACGCCCGCGGCATAGAGCCCGCCGCCATCGACCGACCCGCTGACGATTGTCTGCTTCGGTTTTTTCGCGACGAATTCGGGATATTTGACCCCAAGCCCGATCAGCCATTCGAGCGTGGGCGTCGCCTCGTCGCAGAACGTGCGGATCAGCGCGGCCGGTTGGCGCCACGCGTTGAGGGTCATGTAGTAGTCGTAGTATTCATCAATGGAGTCGGTGAAGCCGAGCTTGCGCTGCAGGCTGGTATCGGCCGCGTTGAACACGCCGTCGGACAAGGCGGTGGAGCCGCCGATCCGGTCTTCCGCTTCGAGGATGATGACCTTGCACCCTGCCTCGGCCGCCCAGATTGCGCCCGCAAGGCCGGCGCCGCCGGCGCCGATCACGATCAGATCGTAGTCCACATTGTCGCTCATCGGCGTTTTCCTTCTCTCCAGACGGCGCCGGCATTCTTGTGTGCCGCGCCTAAGTAGTCACCAGTGTGTAAGCACTGGAAAATCGCTTGTCACCGGTAATTGGCGGCGCGCCGGAAGATCACATACGGGGCTGCTCCGGTCAGGGTTTCCGAGGGGCCTCGCATCGGTTATGCCGCGCCACCTCCTTGAACCGGGTTCGCTGCATGACCGATCGCCTCATCATTCGCCGTCCTGACGACTGGCACGTCCACTTGCGCGACGGCGCGCTGCTGGCGGATACCGTCGCCCACACGGCGCGGCAGTTTGCCCGCGCGATCGTGATGCCCAACCTCTCGCCGCCGGTCTCGACCACGGCCGAAGTCGAGGCCTATCGCGCGCGGATCATCGCCGCGCGGCCGGCCGGGAGCGATTTTACGCCGCTGATGGTGCTTTACCTGACCGATGCGACCGATCCCGACGACGTGGCGGCCGGGTTCGCCAGCGGCGTGCTGGCCGCGTGCAAGCTCTATCCCGCCAATGCGACGACCAACTCCGCGCATGGTGTGACCGACGTGCGCAACATCTATCCGGTGCTGGAGCGGATGCAGGCGATCGGGATGCCGTTCCTGGTTCACGGCGAGGTGACCGATCCGGCGGTCGATATTTTCGACCGCGAGGCGGTGTTCATCGAGCAGGTGCTGACGCCGACGCTGCGCGACTTTCCCGCGCTCAAGGCGGTGTTCGAGCATATCACCACGCGCGATGCGGCCGAGTTCGTGGTTGCGGCCGGGGCCAACGTCGGCGCGACGATCACGCCGCATCACCTGATGATCAATCGCAATGCGATCTTTGCCGGCGGGATCCGCCCTCACGCCTATTGCCTGCCGGTGGCAAAGCGGGAGGTGCACCGGCTGGCGCTGCGCAAGGCGGCGACTTCGGGCAGTGAGAAATTCTTCCTCGGCACCGATACCGCGCCGCATCTGGTCCAGGCGAAGGAATCCGCCTGCGGCTGCGCGGGGATATTCAATGCGCCGCACGCGCTGGAAGCTTACGCCACGGTGTTTGCCGAAGAAAATGCGCTCGACAAGTTCGAGGCCTTTGCGAGCGAGCACGGGCCGAACTTCTATGGCCTGCCGCTCAACTCGGGCCGCGTCGTGCTGGAACGGGTCAGGGAACTGGTCCCCGAACGCCTGCCGCTAGGCGACGGAGAGATCGTGCCGTGGCTGGCGGGCGAGACGATTGGCTGGCGCTTTTCCGGCGTGACGGACTGAGCATGGCCCACCATCGCAAGAAGCTGTTGCTCGCCTCGATCCACGATGTCGGGCCGCGCTTCGAAAGCGAGGTGGACCGGTTGGCCGAACTGATCGGCGGCGTGCTGGGCGGGCCGAAGTTCGCGATGCTGGTCGTGCCCGATCATTGGGGGCTGGCGCCGCTGGGCGAGGCGGCGGCGTTCCGCGCCCGGCTGCGGGGCTGGGCCGATCAAGGCATCGAGATGTTCGTCCACGGCTGGTTCCACAAGGATCTGGCGGATCACACCGGGCTGGCGAACTTCAAGGCGCGGCACATGACGGCGGGCGAGGGGGAGTTCCTCGGGCTGGGCGAAGCGGAAGCCGCGCGGCGGATGGCGGACGGCAAGGCGCTGGTCGAAGACGCGATCGGGCGGCCGGCCGCAGGCTTTGTCGCGCCGGCCTGGCTTTATGGCCAGGGTGCGCTGGCCGCGCTGCGGCAGGCCGGGTTCGCGCTGGCCGAGGATCACATGCGGGTGTGGAACGCGCGCACCGGCGAGACACTGGCAAGAGGCCCGGTAGTGACCTGGGCGAGCCGGAGCAGGGGCCGCCAGCTCAGTTCGCTGGCGGTGGCGGCGCTGGCGCGCGGGGCGTTCCATCCGCTCCCGGTGGCCCGCATCGCGGTTCATCCGGGCGATACCGGCGTTCCGGCCCTGATCGGTTCCATCACCCGGACATTTGCCAGTTTTGCCCGCCGCCGGCCGGCCGGGCGCTATGCCGACTTGCTGGGCGGGCAAACTGCGGTGACCTGAGCGGGCCCCTGCGATTGGCAGAATTGCCTTTCAGGTCATGTATTTGGTGCAAAATGTCCGGTGCAGCACATGGCCAGTCCAGGGCCTTTGCGAGCTTTGCTGCTTGCGCAAACCGTGGCACTCGATAAATGACCTTCCGGAACTCGGTCAACGCAAGCCTGTGACAAATCCCCTGGCAGCGCCACGGTTGCCGTCTTCAGCAGGATGTCGTGGCGCAGTACGGACCATGCAGGCGATCGATCCCATGTACGACAACAGTTTTGCACCGGGCGAACTCGCGGCATCGGCGGCGGCCGCGGCGAAAGTTCGGGAAATTTCCACCAATCGACGGTTGTTCGGCCTGCTGGGCGTAGTGCTCTCGGCGGTCGTGATGTTCAAGGCGGCCTATTCCTATCGCGATCTGCGGCTCGATACGGTCGAGGCGATGATTCCGCGCAGCTTCGCGTTCTGGGCAGTCTTTTTCGCGTATTACATGCACGGTCCGATGCTGGACTGGGTGATTTTCCGCCGGCTGTGGAAAATTCCGTTCTTCTCCGGGGTGGCGGCGCTGGTGCGCAAGCTGGTCAGCAACGAACTGGTGCTGGGTTATCTGGGCGAAGCGCAGTTCTATGCCTGGGCGCGGGCGCGCGCCGGACTGACTTCCGCGCCGTTCGGCGCGGTCAAGGATGTCGCGATCATTTCGGCGCTGGCCGGCAACGCGGCGACGGTGATCATGCTGGCGTTCGCGTGGCCGCTCGTGGCGTCAGGCAGTCTGGGTATGCCGATCCGCTCGGTGTTCATCGGGCTCGGGTTCGTGCTGGTGCCATCTTGCGCAATCCTGCTGCTGCGCAAGAAGCTGTTCTCCCTCGATCGACCGGAATTGATATTCATCACCGCGATCCATGTGGTGCGCATCATCCTGTTCATCGCGCTTTCAGCACTGCTCTGGCATCTCGTGCTTCCGCAAGTCACGGTAGGCTTGTGGATGGTGCTGGCCACGCTGCGAATGCTGGTGTCGCGCCTTCCATTCCTGCCGAACAAGGATATCGTCTTTGCCGGCATTGCCGTTTTTCTTCTGGGGCGCGATCTCGAGATTGCCGCGCTGATGACGATGATGGCCGCGATCACGTTGGGAAGCCACATTGTGGCGGGCATCGCTTCCGGACTTGCGGGCTTGGTGGAATCACGAAGGAACGCCTGATGAATCGACAAACGATGGGCGCAACTGTCCTGTTGCTGGCACCTCTGGCGGTAGTTCAGGCCCAGGCCTCGACCCC